>CALEPV010000098.1 GCA_937910905.1 uncultured Prevotellaceae bacterium | reverse complement strand
ATCTTTAGGCTGGTCAAGATTTTCGGTTAATCCACGCGGTTATGCAGGTGACCCGGTATTGCTGGCAGCTATGCAGGAACAATCATCAGCCATTTACTGAACATCGAGCTGTTTGGCAGAGGCTATCTGACCAACTTCGTCTTCTGCGTAATCGGTGCTGTCGTGGTATTGTGGCTATGGAAAGAGCTGTTTGATTAGCTCTTAGCTGGCATAGTGCCAGCGGGTGGCCTACAACTTGGCCAGTCCGCCCTCGGATGTCTCCTTGTAGAGCGATGGAATGTCGTGGCCGGTCTGCTTCATCACGCGTACCACGCGGTCGAAGCTCACACGGTGCTGTCCATCGCTGAAAGCCGCATACAGATTGCTGTCAAGGGCACGTGCTGCAGCAAAGGCATTGCGCTCGATGCAAGGTATCTGCACCAGTCCGCACACAGGGTCGCACGTCATGCCAAGGTGGTGCTCAAGGCCCATCTCGGCTGCATATTCAATCTGCGCAGGACTGCCACCGAACAGCTGACACGCTGCTGCCGATGCCATAGCACATGCAACGCCTACTTCACCCTGGCATCCCACGTCTGCACCGCTGATGCTGGCGTTGTGCTTCACGATGTTGCCTATCAATCCGGCTGTGGCCAAGGCGTGGAGGATGCGCTGTTCTGAGAATGCATGGTTTTTATATAGATGATACAGCACAGCTGGCATTACACCGCATGAACCGCATGTAGGCGCTGTTACGATGATACCTCCGGATGCGTTCTCCTCGCTCACGGCCAGAGCGTAGGCATAGACGAGGCCTCGGCTTTGCAGATTGCTCTTGTAGCCTTGCGCTTTCACGTAGTAGACTGTAGCCTTGCGTGCTATGCCCAGCGGACCTGGCAGCACACCTTCGGCATCAAGGCCGCGCTCCACGGCTTCGCACATTGTGTGCCACACGATACGCATGAAGTCCCATATTTCCTTGCCCTCGCACTTCTCCACGTATTCCCAGAAGGCACGTCCTCCCTCCTGGCACCACTTCATAATGTCAGCCATTGTGGTGAGGTCGTACACGTGGTCGAATGTTGTGCTGTCAGTATCCAGATAACTTATTATTGCTGTCCGCTAAAAGTCAAAAGCGCAAAAATTAGGCGTATAGGTCAATTTGCGGCGTATAGGTCAATTTGCAGGCTGACAAAAGGGTACTTTGTCTCAATAGGT
>CALEPV010000097.1 GCA_937910905.1 uncultured Prevotellaceae bacterium | reverse complement strand
ACCCAGCCTCAACCAGGAACGCTCACGAGGCCTCGTCAGCGGAAAGACCATCCGCCACAACGAACTGGGAGGACTGGTGAACACCTTCACCGTGAACAACAACACCTGCCTGCCGGCAGGACAGACCTTGAAGCTCATGCCGCAGCTGCCCGAAGGCGAAGAGGACACAGGCCGCTGGCTGTGGGCGACAGGTGAGACCACCCGCAACATCACCGTCGCGACCGACAAGAGCTACATCTACCGCGTGACCTACACCAACGCCCGTGGCATTGAGAGCCAGCTCTGCTTCGCCATTGCAGCCAAAGGCGACTGCGAGCCCGACCGCCTCACAGCCACCACCACCTACGATGGCAGGACTATGGCTGTCGGTTCGTCCGACAGCGACACAGCACCCCTCTCCGTCCTCTACGGCAAGACGGCCACCCTCAGCGTTGCGCCCTCAGGCGGCTGGGGAACATACAAGTGGAGCACAGGAGCCACCACCGAGAGCATCACCACAGCTGCCATACGCAAGGATCAGGACATCAGCGTGACCTACACCAATCAGGGCGGAGCCGAGACAACAGTGGTATTCCACATCAAAGTGCTGATGGGTGTGCCCTACTACACCATCGGCACAAGTACCACGGAAGGCAGCGAAGTGGTGGTAGAGGCTGGCGGCAGCGTGACGTTGGGCATCACCACCCCAAGCAGCGTAGCAGCATCGAAGATTGCATGGTCGGACGGCAGCACAGGAAAAGCACTGACACTGGAGAACGTGCAAACCAGTGGCGAATACACAGCCACATATACGCTGGCTGGCAGTGAGCAGGTATTCACCTTCAAGGTGTTCGTCAAGGCCGAGAGCACATCAGCCCTGGAAGCAGGCAATTACATCATCCAGCACATCGGCAGCGGACGCCTGCTCACAGCCCACGGCAAGGGGCAGCTGGTCAGCTTCGACGAGGGCAACACAGCGGCTCCGACAGAAGGCCAGACGTGGTACGTAAACACCACTGGCCAGCGCCACGCCATAACCAGCCTGCCCGACAGCCTCGGTCTGGCCGCCACAGCCAAGCTGCAAGGCATGCATACCTACAGCTTCTACCTAGACAAGGCCGAAGGCACCGACTACTATGCTCTGCACACAGGCTCGTCTGCCAGCTCTGCCAAGTACTGGACGGTGAACGATGATGGCTCACTGCTCACCGGCAATACCCGCCTCACAACCTTTCCCTTTCGCTTCGTCCGCATCACAGCCGACGGCATCGTCAGCACCAGGAGCGATACACCAAGCCATACCTTATATTATACTATAGACGGCATAAACCACAGCAAGCCGCAACGCGGCGTGAACATAGTACGCACAACAGGCAGCGACGGCCGCGTGCAGACAAGGAAGATAGTTAGCCCCTTTCAACAATGAATAGAACACAGCACATCCTTGCGGCTGTACTGATGACAGCAGTAGCTGCATCCGGTAATGTTCAGGCACAGGCATTCGATGCCAGCTACCAGATGGCCGGACCCTATGAGGTGGTGGCCCGCGACGGCCAGTACCGCAGTTCGAAGAGCGGCAGCGAACGCGACATGAAAGCTGCGTGGGAGCTGGCACAGCAGGGCCAGCACGAGAAGGCACAGGAAATCATCAACGCCTACGCCTCGACCCTGCAGCGGCTCGACGGACACGATGCACCGCTTTGCCTGATACAGGGCTACTGGCTGTGCAGGGCAATGATGATTGAAGCCCCCTATAATCCCTCGGCGGAGAATGATACTGCTCCCCCCACCGAGAGACCACAGGAGTCCTGGTCGCAAATGCTCCGCCGCGCCATGATACCGACGATGGACAAGTTTGAGGCCGACTCGCCTTACGCCAACGGCAACTGGGGTGCCATCGTGAACCGTTTCCGCATGGCTGCAGCACTGGCCATGAGCGATACGGCTATGTACCGCGCAGCCATCGACTACTACCTCCACGCCAACGACAACGGCGCACTGCCCAACTACATCAGCGAAACGGGGCAATGCCAGGAGACAGGACGCGACCAGGCACACGTGCAGCTCGGCCTTGGAGCCTTGTGCGACATCTGCGAGATGGCATGGGAGCAGGGCGACGACCTCTGGGGCGCGATGGACAACCGCCTGATGAAGGGCATAGAGTACACCGCACGCTACAATCTGGGCTACGACGTGCCTTTCGAGACATGGACCGACTGTACCGGCCTTTACAACGACTGGACAGAGCCGGGAGCCATGCGTCGGGGCGTGATACAGAATATCTACGATCAACCCTACCGTCATTACGCCGGCCGCAAGGGACTATCGATGCCCTACACCAAGAAGTTGCTGGCCAAGCAGAAACAAGCCACAAGGCAGAACCGCGTGAAGCACGGCATAGAGTCCGACGAGTTCACCGTGCCTGGTGTCACCGAGGGGCAGAAGCTGCATCAGGTGTTCACCTACCCTGCCCCCGACGGTGCTCCGCTCAAGCACGACTACGAAGTCTATGTCCAGCCGCGCGGCGGCAAGGAGTGGACGCGGGTAGACACGTATATGGCGAAGGTGAATGCTCCATATAATCCCCCCGCGGGGGATGCCACTACGCTCCTCACCGGGGGGCCACGGGGGGGCCACAAGGTCTCCGAAATATCCTACTGCGTGTTCGACTTCACGGGCGATGTCTATGTTCGGGTAGTCACCAAGAACCGTAAGTTCCAGTCGGCACGCATCCGTCCCGACTACAGAGGTACGATAGCCAATGTACAGAACGACTCCACTGTGCAGTTCCTGCTGTTCCAGCCGGAGAACGTGAGCGTGGAGTTCGACGGCGACATAACCGACCGCTCGACCGTTGGTCGCTTTGACACTTCAAAGAACCTGCTTGTATTCACCTCCAAGCCGCCATTGAGCAAGGACGAGGCCGAACAGCAGGCACGGCGCGAAGGGCGTACATTCCAGTACTATGCACCCGGCCTCTACACTCAGGACACCATACGCCTTGCCTCCGACGCCACCGTCTACCTCGCAGGTGGGGCTTACTTCACAGGCACATTTGCCATCGAGGATGCCCACGACGTGAGCATACTGGGTCGCGGCATTGCCCGCCCGCCACGCGGCTACGAGGGCTGCCACGTGCACCGCTCCAGCAACGTGCTGGTCGATGGCCTAGTGCTGAACACCTGTCCCGTGGGCGGCTCCAGCGACGTGACGCTCCACGACGTGCGCTGCATCTCATTCCCCAGCTGGGGCGATGGGCTAAACGTATTCGGCGGGTGCAACAACATACTGTATGACCGCGTGTTCTGCCGCACAAGCGACGACTGCACCACCGCCTACGCCACGCGCAAGGGCTTCGAGGGCAGCGTGAGGAACGTGAGGATGCGCAACTCCACGCTTTGGGCCGACGTGGCTCACCCCATCTTCATCGGCCTTCACGGAGCTGCTGCAGGCCCGCATCCCGAGCTGCGCGACACGGTGGAGAACCTCATTTACGAGAACATCGACATCCTCTGCCAAGCCGAGCCGCAGGTTGACTACCAGGGCTGCCTCGCCATCAACTGCGGCGACAACAACCTGGTGCGCAACGTTCTGTTCGACAACATACGCATAGAAAACATCAACCAAGGCTGCATCCTGCAGGTGAAAGTGGGCTGGAACCAGAAGTACTGCGCCGCGCCCGGGCTGGGCGTGAAGGACATCACCTTCCGCAACATACGCTACTACTCCACCCCCCTTGAGGGAGGCCAGGAGGGGGCTACCTACCTCTCCATCATCAACGGCTACGATGAGCAGCGCCGGGTGGAGGGCATCACCTTCGAGGGGCTGAAAATCAACGGCCGCACCATCTATGACGACATGCCCGGTAAACCGAAGTGGTACTCGACGGCCGACTACGTGCCGATGTTCGTGGGCAACCACGTGGGCAGTGTGATGTTTAGAAAAGAGGGCGTGAGGTGGTAATAAGCATAAGTACAAGACACGATGACACAAGATAGCAAGCGTTATCTCTTCATAGCCAACCCCATATCCGGCACTCACGACAAGCAAGCGCTGGTAGATGCCATACCGTCGGTGATTGCCCGATATGGGGTTGAGTTCGATGTGGCATGGACAGAGAGGGCTGGGCACGCCGAGGAGCTGGCTCGCGAGGCAGCCCGTCAGGGTGTGGACGTATGCGTAGCCATAGGCGGCGACGGCACCGTCAACGAAGTGGCACGGGCGCTGGTGCACACCGACACAGCCCTGGGTATCATTCCTATGGGCAGCGGCAACGGCCTGGCCAGGCACCTGCATATCCCCATGAAGCCGATGCAGGCATTGGAGATGGTAGCACAGCGCGACACCGTATGCATCGACTACGGCATCATCAACGAGCATCCGTTCTTCTGCACTTGCGGCATGGGCTTCGATGCCTTCATCAGCGACAAGTTCGCCAAGGCTGGCAAGCGCGGCTTCGCAACATATGCCAAGTCCACCCTCGTGGACGGCCTGACCTACAAGCCAGAGCAGTACGACATCAGTATAGACGGCGGCGAGCCTGAGCACATCGAGGCATACGTCATCACGGCAGGCAATGCCGCGCAGTACGGCAACGACTTCTTCATTGCCCCGGGTGCATCGCTCTGCGACGGTCTGCTCAGCGTCACCATACTGTCGCCATTCCCTCTCTACTCTGCCGCCAAGGTGCTGTATCAAATGCACGCCGGCACATTGGAGAATAACAGCCACACCCGCACCTTCGCCTGCAAGCATCTGCACATCTCGCGCAGCGCTGCAGGTCCAATCCACTTCGACGGCGACCCCGTTCAGACCGACGCCGAGGTGGATATCAGGATAGTGCCACAGGCACTGAAAGTAAAGACCCACCCCTCGCCAACATTATGAACGCGCTCCCCACCACTCGCCGCGAGATGGAGCAGCGTGGCTGGCTGCAAGCCGATGTCATTCTGCTCAGCGCCGATGCCTACGTTGACCACCCGTCATTCGGAGCAGCGGTGATAGGCCGCATTCTAGAAGCCGAAGGGCTGCGTGTAGGCATCATACCGCAGCCCGACTGGCACGGCGACCTGCGCGACTTCCGCCGTCTGGGACGTCCGCGGCTGTGGTTCGGTGTATGTCCTGGAGCAATGGACTCTATGGTGAACAAGTACACCGCCGCTCGCCGCCTGCGCTCGGAGGATGCCTACAGCCCCGACGGGCGCCACAACCTGCGGCCAGAGTACCCCACGATAGTATATACACAATGTGTACGCCAGCTCTACCCCGATGTGCCTGTGGTCATAGGCGGCATTGAGGCCAGTATGCGGCGTCTGGCACACTACGACTACTGGCAGGACCGCCTGCGTCCGAGCATACTTCTGGACAGCGGAGCCGACCTGCTGATGTACGGCATGGGCGAACAGCCCACCATAGAGCTGTCGCGCAGGCTCATTGAGCAACTGGAGAGCTACCACCCAGCGTTGAGCTACGATGAGGAGGGCAACGCACAGATGAGCCGAGAGACATTCCGCGAAACAGTATGCAGCGATGATGCCATCCCGCAGACAGTAACGCTGCATGCATCGGAGCGCGACATACCACGCGGCATCCGCGCCGACGACATCGCGCTGCACAGCTACGAGCAGTGTCTGGCCGAGCCACGCCTACACGCCGAGAACTTCCATCACATCGAGGAGCAGAGCAACCGCTGGGAGGCACAGCGCATACTGCAGCAGGCAGGCAGCCAGTGGGTGGTGGTCAATCCACCCTACCCGCCTATGACCACAGAGCAGCTCGACCACAGCTTCGACCTGCCCTACACCCGCCAGCCGCACCCGCGCTATGCTGGCAAGCGCATCCCCGCCTTCGAGATGATACGCCACTCGGTGTGCCTGCATCGCGGCTGCTTCGGAGGCTGTGCATTCTGCACCATCTCCGCTCATCAAGGCAAGTTCGTAGTGTCACGCAGCAAGGAGAGCATCATGCGCGAGGTGAAGGCTGTCACCCGTCAGCCAGACTTCCACGGCACACTGTCAGACCTGGGTGGCCCGTCGGCCAACATGTACGGTATGAGAGGGCGCAAGCTGGAGGCCTGCAAGCGCTGCCGCCGTCCATCGTGCATCTTCCCCCGCATCTGTCCGAACCTCAATGGCGACCACTCTGCGCTACTCGACATCTACCGCGCCGTTGATGCCATTCCAGAAGTGAAGCACAGCTTCATAGGTAGCGGAGTGCGCTACGACCTACTGCTGCACGACTGGCAGGACGAGCACCTGAACCGCGCAGCAGCCGACTACATCCGCGAGCTGATACTGCACCATGTGAGCGGCCGCCTCAAGGTGGCACCGGAGCATACCTCGGACGCTGTGCTGAACCTGATGCGCAAGCCATCGTTCTCGCTCTTCGGCGAGTTCAAGTGCCGCTTCGACCATCTGAACCGAGAGGCAGGGCTGCGCCAGCAAATCATACCCTACTTCATCAGTTCCCATCCGGGATGCCGTGCGCTGGACATGGCCAACCTCGCCATAGCCACCAAGCAGCTGGACTTCCACCTAGAGCAGGTACAGGACTTCACCCCCACGCCCATGACCACAGCTACCACCATGTGGTACAGCGGCTATGACCCCGACACAATGGAGCGCGTGTTTGTGGCCAAGACGCCTGCCGAGAAAGCCGCCCAGCGCATGTTCTTCTTCTGGTACAAACCCGACCAGCGGAGACGCATCGAAGCCGAACTGCGACGCATGGGCCGCATGGACTTGCTGCCGCAGTTGTTCGGCCGACAGGCATAAAAAACACGTCAATATGGCGTTAGCTGATGAAAAAGGCGTACCTTTGCCCTCAAATTCATCATGCCATATTATGGACATATCTGTAGTAGTACCTTTATATAATGAGGCTGAATCGCTGCCCGAGCTCCACGCATGGCTCAAGCGGGTGATGGAAGAGAACAGGTTCAGCTACGAGATTATCTTTGTCAACGATGGCTCTACCGACACCTCGTGGCAGGTCATTGAGCAGCTGGCACGAGCCAACTCCGAGGTGAAGGGCATCAAGTTCCGCCGCAACTACGGTAAGAGTCCTGCGCTGTTCTGCGGCTTCCACCGTGCCGAGGGCGACGTCGTGATAACCATGGATGCCGACCTTCAGGACTCGCCCGACGAGATACCCGAGCTGCGACGCATGATTGTCGAGGACGGCTACGACCTTGTGAGCGGCTACAAGCAGAAGCGCTACGACCCGCTGTCGAAGACCATACCTACCAAGCTGTTCAACGCCACGGCGCGTCGTGTGAGCGGCATCAAGAACCTGCACGACTTCAACTGCGGGCTGAAAGCCTACCGCCGCGATGTGGTGAAGAACATCGAGGTCTATGGCGAGATGCACCGCTACATCCCCTATCTGGCCAAAGAAGCCGGATTCTGCAAGATTGGTGAGAAGGTGGTGCACCATCAGGCACGCAAGTACGGCAAGACCAAATTCGGGCTTGACCGCTTCGTCAACGGCTACCTGGACCTGCTGTCGCTGTGGTTCCTCAGCCGCTTCGGGCTGAAGCCGATGCATGTGTTCGGTCTGCTGGGCACGCTGATGTTCCTCATCGGCTTTGTGGCCGTGTTAGTAGTAGGTTTCGGCAAGCTCTACGCTATGTACAACGGTATGCCCTATCGTCTGGTGACCGACTCGCCCTATTTCTTCATCGCTCTGACCATGATGATACTCGGCACCCAGCTCTTTGTAGCCGGCTTCTTAGGCGAGCTCATCAGCCGTAACTCCAACCTGAGGAACAACTACCAGATAGAGAAGGAGCTGTAGCGCAATGACGTTCATCAAGAAGACACATACGGCACAGCGAATGGCTGCCTGCGCTATGGCTGCAGCACTTGCGGTCATAGTGGCAGCAGGCGTGTCGTCATGTGAGAGTGTGAGCTGCCCGCTGAACAACACCGTGGAGAGCGTCTACACGTTCTACGCTTCGAGCCGCGATGCCAGCGGCACGCTGGTGGACGGTCAGGCTATCAGCGTGGGCGACACCCTGACGGTGAAGGCCGTGGTGCAGGGACGCGACACTACGCTGGTCAACAGAGTGTACAACAAAAGCGGCATCTCGCTGCCCGTGAGCTACTATGCCGATGTCGACACTCTGGTGTTCAGCTTCACCGACACCGACGGGCTGACAGCCACCGACACCGTGTGGATGAGCAAGCAGAGCCGGCATCACTTCGACGACCCGTCGTGCCCGGTGCATATGTTCCATAACGTGACGGCTGTCAGCTGCACGCATCAAGTGATGGACACCATCGTGGTGGTCAACGCGCAGATAGACTATGACGGACTTGAGAACTTCCAAATATACTTCTACACCGATGAGAGCGAGTAAGGCATTCTTTCTGCTGCTGGTTCTCATCGTGCTGGCAGTGCCTGTGTCGGCGCAGGAGCCGCAGCAGGTGGTGGAGCAGTTGCTGCGACAGCAGCAGCCCAAGCGCCATCTGATGGACGGCATCGCCGTGGGTGCCGACCTGCTGGGTGCAGGCCTGAAGCTGGCAGGCAACGACTGGTCGCAGATGGAAGCCTTCGTGCGACTCAACCTCTACGACAAGTACTTCCCTGTGCTGGAGCTGGGCTACGGCGAAGCCGACCACGAAGGGCGCGAGCTGGACAACCACTTTGCGGTCAAGGCACCATACTTCCGCATAGGTGCCGACTACTGCTTCACCAAGCAGCACAACGGCAACCGTCTGTTCGGCGGCCTGCGATACGGTTACTCCAACTACGAGTACGACCTCGATTCGCCCGTGCCACTCACAGATCCTGTGTGGCAGACAGCTCAGGACTTCCGTCACCACGGATTGAGCGGCAACACCCACTGGGTGGAGGCCGTGTTCGGTGTGGAGACACGCATCTGGAGAATCGTGAGCATGGGATGGGACCTGCGCTTCAAGCTGCGCGCCTCGCAGAAGTCGTCGGAGATTGGCAAGCCTTGGTACGTGCCGGGCATGAGCATGAACGACAGCTCGCTCAACTGGGGCGGCACATTCAAGCTGGTGTTCGACCTGACGAGGAGGTGAAGAGAATGACGAATGTTGAATGATGAATGAAGAACAAGAGAATGATGAATGATGAATGATCCATTGAGCCTCAGCCACCATCAGGAGGCGAACACAAATGCAACTACATCCCCCCCTTCCAGGGATGGACAGGAGGGAGAATCCGCCCCCACCCCCAAGAGCCAATGGCGCCCTTGGCACATCATCGTGGTTGCCATACTTGCAGTAGCCACGATACTTATCATACGCCAGCGCAACGCACCGGCAGCTCCCTACCAGCGCATCGAGGGAGCCGTGTTCGGCACCTTCTACCACATCACCTATCAGAGCAACGACCAGCTGCAAACCGAGCTCGAAGCCGAGATGCACAAGGTCGATGCCAGCCTCAGTATGTTCAACAAGGAGAGCATCATCAGCCGTGTGAACCGCAACGAGGAGGTAGAGGTGGACAGCCTGTTCCGCCGTGTGTTCGAGCTGAGCATGGCTGTGTCAGAGGTCACAGAGGGTGCTTTCGACATCACAGTGGCGCCGTTGGTCAACGCTTGGGGCTTTGGCTACAAGGACGAAACGCTGCCATCGGACGCAGAGATAGACAGCCTGCGGCAGCTGGTGGGCTGGCAGAGAATCATCCTGACTGCCGACGGCCACGTGCAGAAGGCCGACACCTCGATGGTGCTCGACTGCTCGGCTGTGGCCAAGGGCTTCGGTGTGGACCTAGTGGCAGAGCATCTGCTGGCACGCGGGGTGAGCAACTTCATGGTTGAGATAGGCGGCGAGGTAGTGGTTCACGGCGTGAACCCCGACGGCAAGCTCTGGCGTGTGGGCATCAGCCGACCCGTCGAGGATGCCAGTGCCGACCCGACTAGTGCCCAGCTGGAAGCCGTGCTGCCGCTGACTGACTGCGCTATGGCTACCAGCGGCAACTATCGCAACTTCTACATTGCCGAGGATGGCCGCAAGGTGGCCCACACCATCGACCCGCAGACAGGACGACCCGTGCAGCACTCGTTGCTGTCGGCCACCGTGCTGGCTCCGACATGCGCCGAGGCCGACGCCTTCGCCACCTCGTTCATGGTGATGGGCATAGAGCGCGCCAAGTCGCTGCTTGGCAGCCGGCAGGACCTGCAAGTCTACTTCATCTACGACTCGCTGGGTACCATGCGTACGTACACCAACATCGCAGACAGCGGGCAGTAGAGTTCTCTGCAGCGCGGTGCAGCATCCTCTGCACCACGGTGCAGCTCAAATAACACGCGCGTGTTAAATAAATGACACGCGCGTGTTTTTTGTGCAGCATTGCGACATAGAGGCTTGAAAGCCGCATTGCAAGCGGCCTGACGTGCTAAAGTAAGTGCTAAAGTAAGCTAACGCGCTATATAAAAATGCCCAAATAATTGTAGCAGAGAAGGAAAAGCCGTACATTTGCCAACACGTTATATATCATACAAACCAAATATCTACACTATGGAAAAGGAACTAATCGCACAATGTGAGCAGCGTGCACAGCAGTGGCTCACATCGCCCGTCTACGATGAACAGACCAAGGCTGAGGTCAAAGCTCTGCTTGATGCTGAGGACAAGACAGCGCTGGTCGACGCATTCTATCAGACTCTGGAGTTCGGCACCGGCGGTCTGCGTGGCATCATGGGTCCTGGCACCAACCGCATGAACCGCTACATCGTGGGTGCTGCCACACAGGGCTTCGCCAACTACATACTCAAGGCTTTCCCGGGCCGCACCGACTTGAGCGTCGTTGTGGGTCACGACTGCCGCAACCATGGACGCGAGTTCGCCGAGACCGTTGCAGCCATCTTCTCGGCCAACGGCATCAAGGTGTACCTGTTCGAGAGCCTGCGCCCCACGCCTGAGATTAGCTTCGCCATACGTCAGCTACACGCTCAGGCAGGCGTCAACGTCACAGCCAGCCACAACCCCAAGGAGTACAACGGCTACAAGGCCTACTGGGAGGACGGCGCACAGGTGCTGGCTCCCCACGACACCGGCATCATCGACGAGGTGAACAAGGTCAGCGTGGAGGACGTGAAGTGGACGGGTAACCCGGACCTCATCCAAATCATCGGCGGCGAGATGGATTGGGACTACCTGCAAGCCGTCAAGGAGGCTATGGTGGATCAGGACGTAATCAACCGCCAAAAGGATCTGAACATCGTCTACACCCCGCTGCACGGTACTGGTCGCGTGATCATACCCGAAGCCCTGCGCTCATGGGGTTTCCAAAACATCCACGTGGTACCCGAGCAGATGGTGATAGACGGCAACTTCCCAACCGTCGTAAGCCCGAACCCCGAGAACTCGGAAGCTATGACCCTCGGCATGAAGCTGGGCACCAAGCTCAACGCCGACCTCGTGATAGCCAGCGACCCCGATGCCGACCGTCTGGCCATCGTGTGCCGCAACAGCCAGGGCGAATGGGAGATACTGAACGGCAACCAAACATGCATGATGTTCGCATGGTACATTATCGCCAACAAGAAGAAGCTGGGACAGCTCAAGGGCAACGAGTTCCTGGTGAAGACCATCGTGACGACAGAGCTCATCAAACGAATAGCCGACAAGAACGGCGTGGAGATGATGGATTGCTACACAGGCTTCAAGTGGATAGCAGCCCTCATCCGCGAGAACGAGGGCGTGAAGAAGTACATCGGCGGCGGCGAAGAAAGCTTCGGCTTCCTGCCGTTCGACAAGGTGCGCGACAAGGACAGCCCTGCCAGCATCTGCCTCATCTGCGAGATAGCAGCATGGGCCAAGGACAACGGCAAGACCCTCTACGACCTGCTGATGGACATCTACCTCGAGTACGGCTTCACACTCAACCAGACAGTCAACGTGGTGCGTCCGGGCAAGAGCGGTGCCGACGAGATCAAACAGATGATGGTTGACTTCCGCGGTGCCAAGGCTCCGAAGACTCTGGGCGGTTCCAAGGTCATCTGCACCAAGGACTATCAAGTTCTCACCGCCACCGATGCCGAGGGCAACGCCACCAAGCTCGACATGCCTGCCACCAGCAATGTGCTGCAATGGTTCACCGAAGACGGCATCAAGATCAGCGTCCGTCCCAGCGGCACAGAGCCAAAGATTAAGTTCTACATGGAGGTTCCGGCAGAGATGCAATGCCCCAAGTGCTACGCTGATGCCAATGCCGATGCCATGAAGAAGGTCGAGGCAATCCGCAAGGACCTGGGCATCTGACCAGTCTCACACAACGCATCCAACCAGTTTAACAACTCACATTATCAGCATGGCCACCGTAGCATAGCACAACCTGTGGATGCACCATGAGTTCAAGCGATAGGCAAACGCCTTAGTAAGAAGTACCGTTCTATTAAGGATGACCTCATCGTGCTGCAAAGCGAACTTATGGCCAACCCTTTTCTTGGTACCGACCTCGGCTCCGGCGTACGCAAGGTGCGCATGTCCATAGGCTCCAAGGGCAAAGGGAGGAGTGCTGGTGCTCGTGTGCTGACACTTGTTGTGCTGGTAGATGAAGATGCCAATATGGCATTGCTGACCATATATGACAAGAACGAGATTGAGAACGTATCCGATGAATACATCCATTGGCTCATCGAAGAGGTCTCAAGTCTCTAAGCGCAAGGCATATAAATGAAACTATGACTATTTGGACGTGCCTCTGCCAAGGGGACATACTATTAAGGAGAGAGGGTGCTGACGGTGCCCTCTCTCTGCCTACAGGCAATGAGCCACCCGTGGCGCTGCAGCCTTGGAACATCGTGACCACCCTACAGCATGAGTGGCACGGGCAGGATGCTACGGTGAAGGTCGTGCAGCTCGACCGTCCCGTAACATCCGTAACATCGTCTGTAACATCCCAGGGTGCATCCCCGATAACATCACTGGGCGCATCCCATGGTACATCGTCCAACACATCTGCCGCAGGTGAAACGCAAGGGGCTTTGCAGATGATGGGACTTCGTGCCAGCTTCGATGTGCTGGACTTCGAGAGCTACACGCTTGCAGGCAAGGCTGCCGAGCTGATCTACTGGAATCAGAACACCCGCTACTGCGGCTGCTGTGGAGGCGAGATGCAGTTCCACACAGAGATTTCCAAGCGCTGCCGCGAGTGCGGCAAGGAAGTGTGGCCACAGCTGGCTACGGCGATAATCGTAAGAGTGACGAGAATCTCCAAGGTTTTGCTGGTTCACGCCAACAACTTCCGCGGCGACTACTACGGCCTTGTGGCAGGCTTCGTGGAGACAGGCGAGACGCTGGAGGAGTGCGTGCGGCGCGAGGTGCGGGAGGAGACGGGCATCGAGGTGAAGAACATCCGCTACTTTGCATCGCAACCTTGGCCCTACCCCTGCGGCCTGATGGTGGGCTTCACGGCCGACTATGCCAGCGGTGAGCTCTGCCTGCAACGCTCCGAGCTCAGCAATGGCGGCTGGTTCACACGCGACAAGCTGCCCCACATCCCCGGCCGCGTATCGCTGGCGCGCCGCCTCATCGATGACTGGTTAGAGCAACAGTAAATCACTCAGCTGCCATCAGGTCGCTCATCACATCGTCCGACACCATCAGGGACGAGGGGGTGAGGTGCAGGTGGGTGCGGTTGGCCGACCACGCTAGGCGATGGGCAGCGATGTGGGGGGCGGCGGCTTGCAGCAGGTAGTGCAGCCGCGACTCACCGAAGCGGGTGCGGATGGCTATGGTATCAACGCCCTGACGGGTGCGGAGGCCACACATCACGGCTTCGTCGTAGAGGTCGCCGTCGGTCAGATGCTCCTCTGTGCAGGTAGGCTCGCGCAGGTACTGCAGCAGGTCAGGCGTGTTGGCTCGGCGCGTGCGGTGGCCGTCGTAGCTGTGGGCTCCAGGGCCGAAGCCCAGATAGGGTTCGCCCGTCCAGTAGTGGCTGTTGTGGCGGGAATGAAAGCCCGGACATGCGAAGTTGGAAATCTCGTAGTGCTCGAAGCCGGCTGCCTCGGTGCGCTGGCACAGCCGCTGGTACATCTGCACGCTGAGCTCATCGTCGGCCTCGCGCACCTGTCCGCTCTGCAGCATCCGGTGCAGGGCAGTGCCCGTCTCGTAGCTGAGTGCGTAGGCCGAGAGATGCTGCACGTTCAGCGACAGCGCCACTTCGAGGTCATGTTCCCACGTCTGCATCGTCTGTCCCGGCAAGCCGTATATCAGGTCAATACTTATGTTGCCGATGCCGGCTGCCTGCAGGCTTTTCACTGCATCGACAGCTGTAGCGGCATCATGGCGGCGGCGCAGGAAGTGCAGCAGCTGGTCATCGAAGGTCTGCACGCCCAGCGACACGCGGTTCACGGCCAAGCCCTCCCCCACCCCGCGGGACAGCAGCGTGTGCACATCGTCGGGGTTCATCTCCACCGTCACCTCGGCATCGGCGGCCACATCGTAGAGGCGACGGATGTCAGTAAGCAGCGACTGCAGCTGGCTGGCCGAGAGCAGCGACGGCGTTCCGCCACCAATATAAATAGAATGTACGCGTGCGCGAGGCAGCTCGCTGCACCGCTGCTGCAGTTCTTGGTGCAGTGCCGCTAGGTAGCTGCCGATGTGCTGCTCGAAGGTAGTCGAATAGAAGTCGCAGTAGATGCAGCGCGAACGGCAGAAGGGGATATGGACGTAAATGCCAGCCATGATGAACGCGAATAGCAGCCATGATAATTGTGGCACAAAGATATGCAAATACTATAATCCGGCCATATTTCAGGAATGAAATCCTATAAAATGGCAAGATTATAGGATTTCAATTAGATTAAATGACACCGTCAAGCGCTCCGACAAACTGGTGAAACTTCTGTGATTTCAGGCCAAAACAGACAAAATAGCAGCGGTAATTGAAAAAAGATGCCGTCAGATACCGTTTGGTATTGGATTTATTGCTAACTTGCACGCCAAATTCTGAAAAGCTGGCAATAATATCACTAATAATAACTCATTTTCCTTAGAACGTCATGAAGACTTATCAGACGCAAGAAATCAAGAACATTGCCCTCCTTGGTAATGACGGAGCGGGCAAAACCACACTCACCGAAGCCTTGCTCTACGAAAGCGGCATCATCAGCCGCCGTGGACGAATCACCCAGCATAACACCGTGTCGGACTATCTGCCCGTAGAGCAGGAGTACGGCTACTCGGTGTTCGCAACTCCGTTCCATGTGGAGTGGAACAACAAGAAGCTCAACATCATCGACTGTCCGGGCAGCGACGACTTCGCCGGTGCAGCTATGACAGCGATGGGCGTGACCGACACCACCATACTGCTGATCAACGGTCAGTACGGCCCTGAGGTCGGCACGCAGAACCACTTCCGCCTGACTGAGAAGATGCAGAAGCCTGTAATCTTCCTCATCAACCAGCTCGACACTGAGAACTGCGACTACGACCACGTGCTGGAGCAGCTCACCAGCATCTACGGCTCCAAGGTAGTGCCCGTGCAGTACCCCGTGAAGACAGGTCCTGACTTCAACGCCGTGATCGACGTGCTGCTGATGAAGAAGTACTCCTGGAAGCCCGAGGGCGGCGCTCCCACCATCGAGGAGATTCCTGCCGACCAGATAGACAAGGCTACCGAGCTGCACAAGGCCCTGATTGAGGCCGCAGCCGAGCACGATGAAACCCTGATGGAGAAGTTCTTCGAGACAGAGGACTTGACCGAGGACGAGATGCGCGACGGCATCCGTGCAGGCTTGGCTTCACGCGGCATGTTCCCAGTGTTCTGCGTCTGCGCAGGCAAGGACATGGGTGTGCGCCGCCTGATGGAGTTTCTGGGCAACGTGGTACCTTTCGTTGACCAGATGCCGGCCGAGCACAACACACGCGGCGAGGAGGTGAAGTGTGACGCCAATGGCCCCACAAGCCTTTACTTCTTCAAGACCGCCGTTGAGCCGCACATCGGTGAGGTGCAGTACTTCAAAGTGATGAGCGGCGTGGTACACGAGGGCGATGACTTGACCAACGCCGACCGCGGCTCGAAGGAGCGCATCGCACAGCTCTTCGTCTGCGCCGGCGCCAACCGCACGAAGGTGACCGAACTCGTGGCAGGCGACATAGGCTGCAGCGTGAAGCTCAAGGACGTGAAGACCGGCAACACCCTGAACGGCAAGGACTGCGAGAACCGCTTCAACTTCATCAAGTACCCCGACCCGAAGTACATACGCGCCATCCGCGCAGCCAACGAAGCCGAGACGGAGAAGATGATGAACGTGCTACAGCGCATGTCGCAGGAAGACCCAACATGGGTTGTCGAGCAGTCGAAGGAGCTGCGCCAGATACTGGTCAAGGGCCAGGGCGAGTTCCACCTGCGCACCCTGAAGTGGCGCATGGAGAACAACGACAAAATCAACATCGTGTTCGACGAGCCTCGCATTCCTTACCGCGAGACCATCACCAAGGCCGCCCGTGCCGACTATCGCCACAAGAAGCAGTCAGGCGGTGCCGGCCAATTCGGTGAGGTGCACCTTATCGTCGAGCCTTTCGCTGAGGGTCAGCCAGTCAGCGAGGTATACCGTTTCGGCAACCAGGAGTACCGCATCAACGCCAAGAGCGAGGATGTCATCGACCTGGAGTGGGGCGGCAAGCTAGTGTTCATCAACTCCGTTGTCGGCGGTGCCATCGACGCACGCTTCATGCCGGCCATCCTGAAGGGTGTGATGAGCAAGATGGAGCAGGGTCCTCTGACAGGTTCCTACGCCCGCGACGTGCGCGTGATTGTCTACGACGGTAAGATGCACCCTGTTGACTCCAACGAGCTCTCGTTCATGCTGGCCGGCCGCAACGCCTTCAGCCAGGCCTTCAAGGAGGCCGGGCCGAAGCTACTGGAACCTATCTACGACGTGGAGATCTTCGTTCCGTCCGACAAGATGGGCGACGTGATGAGCGACCTTCAGGGTCGTCGCGGAATGATTATGGGCATGACCTCCGAGAACGGCTACGAGAAGCTCACCGCTAAGGTGCCTCTCAAGGAGATGGCCAGCTACAGCACCGCCCTGAGCTCCATCACTGGTGGCCGCGCATCATTTGTCATGAAGTTCGCTTCCTACGAACTCGTGCCAACCGATGTTCAGCAGAAGCTGCAGAAGGAGTTCGAGGAGAGCCAGAAGGAAGACTAAGGTTCCGAGGCGAACGCCATACTTTATATCCATCCATCCCATTGGCGCACCCACACATAGGGGGCGCCAATGCCTTATGCCCCTTTGTTTTGAAGATTATCCGCGCAGAAGGGCATAATCACGGATAAATGTACTATTTTTGCAGCGCAATCGTAAAAAACCAAATTACCTAACATCATGGAGTGGCTTATCTCCCTATTCTCCAACACCGACTCGATAGCGCACATCGTGGTGCTCTACGCGTTGGTAATCTCCGTCGGCATCGCGCTGGGGCGCATAAAGATAGCCGGCATCTCGCTGGGCGTGACCTTTGTACTGTTCGCTGGCATCCTGGCCGGACACATAGGCTTCACCGGCACCACGGCTGTGCTGAACTACGTTCAGGACTTCGGCCTGATACTCTTCGTCTACTGCATCGGCCTTCAGGTTGGTCCAGGCTTCTTCGAGAGCTTCGCCAAGGGCGGCATCACGCTCAACCTGCTGGCCATGAGCCTCGTGCTGCTGAATGTGGCCACGATGCTGGTGCTGTTCTTCGCCATCTTCTACAACGTCAATGCCCAGAACGGCGAGAACGTCTGGAACCTGTCGATGATGACGGGTGTGCTGTGCGGTGCCATCACCAATACACCTGGCCTTGGTGCCGCCACTGAGGCGGTGAACAACGTCTACAAGGGCGCTGCCGAGATACCGCAGATTGCTTCCGGCTACGCCTGCGCATATCCGCTGGGCGTGGTGGGCATCATCGGTGCCACCATAGGCATACGCTACATCTGCCGTGTGAGCCTAAAGAAGGAGGCCGATGCCATCGAAGCCGAGCTCAACCAGAACCCGCACGCCAAGCCGCACCGCATGACGCTGCGCGCCGAGAACAAGGCTCTGAGCGGGCGTTCCATACTGCAGATACGCGACTTCCTGGGGCGCAACTTCGTCTGCTCGCGCCTGCTGCACGAGGGGCATGTGCTGATACCGAACCGCGAGACGCTGGTCACCGCGGGCGACCTGATGTACATCACCTGCGCCGAGGACGACTGGGAGGCCATCTCCGCCTTCATCGGCCCCGTGGACCACATAGAGTGGGAGGAGCAGGATGTGCCGATGGTGTCGAAGAGCATCCTCGTGACGCAACCCGACATCAACGGCAAGACCTTCGGGCAGCTGCACTTCAGCTCCGTGCACGGCGTGAACGTGACGCGCATCCAGCGCGGCGGCATGAACCTCTTTGCCGATCGCAACCTGCGCATTCAGATAGGCGACAAGCTCGTGGTCGTAGGCCCCGAGGATGCCGTGAACCGTGTGGCCAGCCGCCTAGGCAACGAAGTGAAGCGTCTAGATCACCCCAACCTGAGCGCCATCTTCATCGGCATAGTGATTGGTATCATCTTTGGCATGATGCCCATAGCCATCCCGGGCATACCAACGCCCGTGAAGCTCGGCTTGGCCGGCGGCCCACTCATCATAGCCATCCTCATAGGCCGCTTCGGCTATCGCCTGCACCTGGTGACCTACACCACCACCTCGGCCAACCTCATGCTGCGCGAGTTCGGCCTTGTGCTGTTCCTCGCCTCAGTGGGCATCAAGGCGGGAGCCTCGTTCTGGCACACCGTGATGCACGGCGACGGCCTGACGTACGTCTGGACGGGCTTCCTCATCACCATCATACCTATCCTCATCATCGGCACCATAGCGCGCATGAAGTTCAAGATCAACTACTTCACACTGATGGGTATGATAGCCGGAGCCACCACCGATCCGCCTGCCCTAGCCTATGCCAACCAGGCGGCCAACAACGATGCTCCCGCCGTAGGCTACAGCACCGTCTATCCGCTCTGCATGTTCCTGCGCATCCTCACCGCGCAGCTCATCATCCTGCTACTCTACTCAGTGCTGTAGGGGGTATAGTACACGGACAATCCCGCAACATATATAATCGAAACTGGCGCGATAACACTCAGATGTCATCGCGCCAGCATTTTATGTGATGGTTAAAAATATGAGTCAAATCATCCCAAGTAATTATTTAATCATCACTGAGTTAACGTTGTGTTAACGCTACTACTTCTTGCACTCTACAGCGGCGTGCTCGATGCCGAGACCAGCCTTGTAGTTCTCAATATAGCGGTTGAAGCCTTCTACATCTTCTGCTATTGGCTTGACCTCTACACCAGTGTTGCCTGCGAATACTACCTTGTCGAGATAGTCTGCCAGATTGAGTTTGTCTGGATTATTCACCACGTATGATGCCAGCAGGGCGATACCCCATGCACCACCCTCGCCTGCTGTCTCCATAACAGAGATTGGCGAATTAAGAGCAGCAGCGAGCATACGCTGACCTACACCTGGAGTAGTGAAGTATCCGCCATGACCCATGATGCGGTCTACACGGATGCGCTCCTCATTGAACAAGATGTCGTTACCAATCTTCAGCACGCCGATAGCACCATAGAGGTGGGCACGCATGAAGTTGGCGAGGTTGAACTTGTCAGTAGCCGAGCGCACAAAGAGTGGACGACCGTCGATGAGACCCGTAACAGGCTCGCCTGAGAAGTAGTTGTAGGAGATGACACCACCGCAGTCGGCATCGCCATTGCAAGCGACATTGAACAGACGGGTGTAGAGCTCATTCATGTTCACCTCCACGCCAAGCAGCTGCTGGAACTCCTTGAAGATGCCTACCCAAGCGTTGATGTCGCTAGTACAGTTGTTGCAGTGTACCATTGCCACGAGCGAACCGTCGGGAGTCGTCACCATGTCTATCATCTCATAGGGCTTGGACAGTTCCTTCTCCAACACTATCATGGAGAACGATGATGTACCAGCTGAAACATTGCCTGTGCGCTGGCGGACAGCATTAGTGGCCACCATGCCTGTGCCGGCATCACCCTCTGGAGGACATACAGGTATGCCAGCCTTCAGGTGTCCAGATACGTCGAGCTTAAAGGCTCCTTCAGGAGTGAGGAAGCCTGCGTTCTCACCGGCATTCAGCGACTTAGGAAGGATGTCGAGCAGAGTCCAATCAAAACCGCATGGTGCGATAAGTTTGTTGAACTTGGCTACCATAGTGGCATCGTAGGTCTTGGTGTTCGGGTCTACAGGTATCATGCCAGAAGCGTCGCCCACTCCAAGCACGAACTGACCTGTCACTTGCCAGTGCACATAGCCTGCCAGTGTGGTGAGGTACTTGATGTTCGGCACATGCTCCTCGTTATCGAGGATAGCCTGATACAGATGGCTGATGCTCCAGCGAAGAGGAATGTTGTAGTTAAACAGCTCACTCAGTTCTGCAGCAGCCTTGCCCGTGTTGGTATTGCGCCATGTGCGGAACGGTACGAGTATCTCTTGAGCCTCGTTGAACGCCATGTAGCCGTGCATCATGGCACTGAAACCGATGGCCGCAAGGGTCTCTATCTCTACGTCATACTCCTTGAGGACATTCTTTCGGAGGTCGGCATAGCAGTCCTGTAGCCCATACCAGATAGCCTCGGTGCTGTAAGTCCAAAGACCATCAACCAACTGGTTCTCCCAAGTGTGGCTGCCCTGTGCTATAGGCTTGTTCTCAGGGTCGATGAGCACAGCCTTTATACGGGTAGAGCCGAACTCAATACCTAGGATGGCCTTGCCGGAAACGATGATTTCTTTTACTGTCATAGATAAATTGAGATTTTAGTGGGTTGCCACCGCAAAAGTAAGCGAAATTCAGCAAACGACCAAACATTTCCTCATATTTAACCCGTCTTGACATTCTTTTCCATATGTAAAAGCCCCGCGCTTCACAGCGCAGGGCTTCAAGATTAACTAATTTAACACGTGGGTGAAGAAAAGCCCACGCTTTAGCGTGTCGCTTAGGGACCTAGTCGAAGATACTCTCGCCGAAGAAGTTGCCGTCCTTGACATCGGCTTCTTCGGGGGTGTCGCCCGTGCCAAGTTCGATGGTGGAGTTACCGCCTACGCCAGTGATGCTGGCGGCAATCATGGTTTCTATCTGCACGTGGTGCACATACAGTACAGGAATGATATATGTCTTTTTCATTGTTATAAACATTAATATGGGTTTCTGTTCTTCTCTTCACACAAATTACCACAAATCACATTCATTATTTACCATAAATATATTTATGAACATTCGTGAACCTCATTCATAATAATTCGTGTGAAATTACATTCGTCTTACTTCACTGCAACCTTCTTGCCGTTCACGATGTAGATGCCGCGCTGTGCCTTGCTGACACGCTGACCGGCGAGATTGAAGATGGCACCGTTCTCGCTCTCGGCAACACCGTTGATCTCGCTGATGCTGGTAGTGATACCGTCGATGAAGACTTTAATCTCGCCGGCAGCTTCATTATCCACATCGATGTAAGCACGGAATGCCTTGATGCTAGTGTTACCTGCGCTCTTATACACGGCGCCGTTACCGATGAAGTAGTCACCAGCAGCAACAGTTGCGGGAGCATAGACACCAACGAAGTTGGCGTTCGTGCCTTCAACCGTTGCGCTCTCGGCAACCTTAACCTCCACGCCCTCGAATACCTGAGACTCGCTGGCCTTGGTAGCCTTCACAAGTACAGGAACGTTGGCAGAGATAGTGCCGGCATCAACCTTGTTGAAGTTGATGGTGATGTTCTCAGCATCTGCCTCGCCATTCTCGCTGAAGGCATAGACCTGTGTTCCCGTACCGAAGGCAGCCTCAACCTGTGCTGCTGTCAGATCGAAGGGCAGTACAACAGTGTTGAAGCCTTCCTTCACCTTGCGGGTGATGGTCACGTTGGCAACATCAACAGCAGTGATGGTGTTTTCATCAACCTCATCATAAGCCACAGCGGTAGCGATGTTCTCGGCAGAGAGCAGCTCGCCGTCGGCGATGGACATCCACTGGTACTGGCTGCTGGCCTCGGCATAGAAGGTCATTGTCACCTCTGTCTCATCTTCGAGGGTGAAGGGGAGGAAGCGCCACTGCCAGCCTGCGCCGGAGTTGCCAACGGCAGCGGCAGGAGTGTTGTTGGTGCCACGGTAGGTGATGAACTCGTCGTCATCGCTCCAGCTGGCCACGCCGCTGGTATTGATGCCGCGTGTGTTGTCGCCGGCGCAGGGCAGGGAGATGGTAACGTCGGTTGCAGAACAACTCATGGAGCTGGTGACACCTGCGGATGAACGGGCGGCGACCTTCACGACATAGCTGCCGGCAGGCAGGGTCGTGGTCTTGGTGTACTGTATGGTCCAGCCACCAGCATTTTCATAGCCGACTGAGCATTGCTCATAGTAAGCATGTGCGACACCGCTATAATGCGCCCAGCTGAGGTAGTTGGGAGTGTCGTCAGTGCGATCAACACCGAGAGTAGCGGTACCCGTCCAGCTGGAGAAGTCGCCAATCTTGCTGGTCAGGGAGTAGGGATAGTCGGTAGCCACCTTATTATACTGTGCTATGTTCAGGTTCTGGACAGCGGTCACAGCCTCGGCAGCGGTGGCGGGAGCGGCGACATCGAGGTCGGAGCCGAAGAGGGCAACGGTCTCAGCCTTATAAGCCACATACGCGTCGTAGGAAGCGGCGGCGGCAGTGAAGGCGCTGGTGGCAGCGGTCAGAGCATTGGTCTTCTCGATGTAGTTAGCCTTTGAGCTTCCGTCGGGAGCATCAGCAATGGCGTCGTTCAGAGCTGTAAGTTCAGCACCTGTCACGTTGACATTAGCCTCAGCTTCCTTGGCAGCATTGGCGGCTGCAAGTGCGTCAGACCAAGCAGCGGTATAGATGCTGTAGTCAACAGCAGAGCCGTAGTACTTCAGCGTGAAGTCGCGGAAGATGGTCCACTTGTCGGTCTGAGTATCCTGGTTGTCGATGCCTATTTCTACGTTGCCAGCTTCCTCAATGCCGAACTTCAGTGAAACCTTACCATTGCCATTGTCGAAGTAGGTCTTGGCTTCAGCCATAGAATTCACGACATCGCTTTCCACGCCGGGAATAAGAATCTTGTCATCACCAGCATAGAAGTATGTGCTGTGGTTACCAGCACGGTGGAAGCCAGTAACACCAAACTCCCATGTACCAGTGCTCATAGCCAATGTCTGATAGAACTTGAAGTTCTGCAGATAGAACTCACACTCGCCATAGTTGCAGACACCGAAGCTGTAACCACCATTGGGGGTTCCTTCTTTTGTCCAGTAGTTGGTGTTTGTGCTTACAGAAGCGTTGTCCACCATTACAGCGGTTACGTCAATATAACCAGGATCTGCGGGGATGTCTACAGAGGCAAGTGCTGTCTGGAATGCAGCACGGAGGGTGACAACCGCGGCATCGATGGCTGCAGTGGTGGTAGCAGCGTTAACAGCAGCATCTGCATCAGTCGTACTCGTTTCTGCAGCAATTCCTAAAGCGGCTGCCTTCACGCTCTGGTAGCGGGCATAGTCGGCGATGATGGCAGTGGTGGCGTTGGCACTCACGGCAGCGTTGATGGCGGCAGTAGCGGCATCGTAGTCTGCTACGGTGTCGTATGTCTTGTCATTGGCTGTAATGGCAGCAGCAATTGTAGAATAGACGGCAGTCGGAACTATTCCCTCGTATGCCTCGGCGGTTGCCACGGCAGCTGTCAGATTGGCCTTGGCAAGGTTGATAGGGTCGCCATAGTAGGTGAGGGTGAAAGAACGCCATACCGTCCAAGCATCACCAGTAGTGCCTGTTGTCAAACCTATTTCAAGGCTCTCAGTGTCTTCGTTCAACTGGAAATTGAGGTTGTTCACACCATTGCCATTGTCAAACCAAGTTTTAGCAGCATCACGACCATTCACTTCACTACTACTAACAGTTGCTATGGACATGGAAGATTCACCTGCACTCAAAGTAGTGACATAGCCTGTGCGAGTGAATGCGATAGCTGTCAGCTGATAGGCACCAGCCGGCAGATTAGACAAAGTCTGCTTGAAGGTAGCCCCCGTGTTGCTCCACATCTCTGCGCACTGATTACTGGAGTCGTATGTGACAGGGTTGGAAGCCCAATCATTCAGGCGCGTACCGTTGGTTGCCGTCCAGCCATCGCCGTTGGCATAAGGTGCAGAATTTGTAATCCAGACATCGGTGATGTCGAAGCCGGAGGTGATGATGATGCTGGACAGGAAGGTGATGGTGGCAGCGCTTACGGCATCGCCAGCGGTTTCAATCTCTGCCACCGTCGTGGCTGCGTCAACGACATCATCCTGTGCATAGACAGCATTTGTCAGCGTGGCGGCAGCACCCGTCTCGTCGGTGTAGGAGTCGGTTTTGGCAACAAAGCCGAGTGCCGTCTCACGCTTGGCTGCATACGCCAGCTTGGCGTTGTAGAGAGCAACCTCGTTGAAGTAATTTGCCGCATAAGTCTTGATGGCACTGCCCTCGCTTTCGGGGACGAACTGCCAGTATATCCACTTGTCTGACTCGGCATTTGCGAAATCAGAAAACGTACAAGCCAGCGTTGAGGATACAAGGTTGGTGGCGTGTACGCCGAAGTACTGACCCGACTTGGCATTCATGTCAAGGCGATACCCGTTGTCGGTGCTGACAATATTCCACTTGCTTCCGGCATGTGTGGTATTGTTGTCTATGTAAGAGCCATTGCTGGTAGGTTCATAGAACATGTACTTGTTTGCCTTGTCTGTTCCCTTGTGGATGAGATACCACGTGCCATCCTCATTCTTTTGAAGAGTGAAGGGCAGGGCATAGTCAACCCACGCAGTCGGGGTGATCGTGGCATCGCCATCAACCCACACGTTATTGATTGTCGAGATGGTGCGAGTACCATAATTACGGCCGCCACCAAGGAACGTGCCGGCACCGACGTTGTAGATGTAGTACGTCTCTCCACTGGTAGGTGTGGCCCACTCCGTCGAATACGCATCACGTGTCGGAGCAGAAGGAGCAGTCCAATCAGCGCCAGCCTGTACGCCAACGCTGACCATAGCCGCACATGCGGCCAAGAAGAGTTTGATTTTCTTCATGTTGTTTGTTAGAGTTATAATTAGTAGATAGTTGAATATATGTCATGCGTTATTGTCGTGTATGAAGGCATAATTGTCGTGTATGAACATATTTTCGAACGCACACGCGTGCGCGTAAGCACACGGAGATACACTATGCGGTGCGAAGGTAAACAAATGTTTACACTTACCCCCCCCTGTTTAGTTAAACAGTGTTAAGGGTGCAAAAAAAACAGTACGCTGTCTCTGCTGACAGCGTACCGTGCATAAGGGGCTGTGTCATATTGAACGACACAGCCTCATGGTCATTCGGGGCTAAATTATTTCACGAGGTGCTGGGGTCGTTACTTCAATGCCTTGTTCAGCATGAAGTAAACCTCGTTGTTGCGCAGCTGCTGCTTGAAGTCGGCGATATTGGTCTGCTTGTTGATCTTGACGTACTCAATGCCGAAGATTTCAGCGAAGTCCTCCCAGTACTCCTCGGTGATGTCGTAGGAGAAGGCACTGTGGTGCGTGCCGCCGGCGAGGATCCATGCTCCGGCGCCGATCTCGAACGTGGGCTGCGGCACCCAGAGGGCGCTGGCCACGGGCAGGTTGGGCATGGGCTTGGGCTCGATGCACTCCACCTCCTGCGAGATGAGGCGGAAGCGGTTGCCGAGGTCGACGACGGTAGCCTTGATGCCGGGGCCTGTCTTGCTGGTGAACACCAGACGTGCCGTCTGCTGCTTGCGGATGCCGATGCCGAGGAAGTGCACCTCGAGCTTGGGCTTGTCGACGGCGATGAGCGGCGTCACCTCGAGCATGTGGCTCTGCAGACACGAGCTGCGGTCGCCGGCGAAGTTGAGCGTGTAGTCCTCGAGGAACGAGCAGCCCTTGGTGAGACCCTGCTGCATCACCCACAGCGTGCGGTAGAGGCAGGCCGTCTTCCAGTCGCCCTCGGCGCCGAAGCCGATGCCCTCAGCCATGAGACGCTGTGAGGCCAGGCCGGGAATCTGGTCGAAGCCGCAGAAGTCGGGCTGGTCGATGTCGGCATCACCGAGGTCGTCGAAGTTGGTGGTGAAGGCTGTGGCACCCTCATCCTTCAGCACACGGCGTATGGCGATCTCGGCCTTGGCGGCGTTCTTCACCTTCTCCCAGTAAACCTCTTCGCCGCTCTCGTCGATCTTGATGACATACTCCTTCTTGTACTGCTCCACGAGTTCATCAACCTCGGCGTCGGTCACCTTCTTGAAGTACTCCATGAGCGAGCTGACGGGGTAGTAGTCCACATGATAGCCCAGGCGCTGCTCGAACTCCACGCGGTCGCCATCGGTCACGGAGACGTTGTTCATGTTCATGCCGAACATGAGGCAGCGTACATCGTGGGCATCGGCCACGCCGGCGCAGACACGTGCCCAGACGGCAATCTGCTTCTGAGCCTGCTCGTCCTTCCAGTAGCCGCAGACCACCTTGCGAGCCACGCGCATACGGGTGCAGATATGTCCGAACTCGATGTCGCCGTGGGCGCTCTGGTTGAGGTTCATGTAGTCCATGTCCATGGTTGCCCAGGGAATCTCGGCGTTGTACTGTGTGTGGAAGTGGAGCATAGGCTTCTCCAAGCGCTGGAGACCCTTGATCCACATCTTGGCAGGCGAGAATGTATGCATCCATGTTATGATACCTATGCACTTGTCATCGTTGTTGGCAGCCTTCATTACAGCCTCCACTTCCTTGGAGCTGTTAGCTGTGCCTTTATATACGACTTTAACAGGTATCTTGCCACCATCATTAAGGCCGGCAACCATTTCCTTTGAGTGAGCGTCAACAGCTATGACAGCATCACCTCCATAGAGCAACTGTGCGCCAGTCACCCACCAAATCTCTAAGTCTTTGAACATAAATCAATAGCCCCCCTATTAACTCCACTGGGGATGGGCGGAGGACCCTAATGGGGCTTGGGTCAAGGTTAGTTAATATAATTAGATTTCGGGCACAAATTTACATTTGTTTTTGATCCTATCCATATAAATCCAAATTAAATTGCTTGAATTGTGTTATTTTTTATACTCTGTTCATCTTGCGGTATTGAAAAGTCATGTCAGAATATCTGTTTCCCTATCTGTACATGAGTTGCTCCCATCACCTCGGCACGGTTGCCGCCACCATAGACGTTACCGTTGACAACGGCTTTATTCTGGATATTGACGGAAGTGTTGCTGAGCGACTTGCTCTCGTTGCCGCCACCGAAGACATTGTGCACGGTGCCGCCGTCGATGAGAATGGAGACGTTGCCGGTGACATTGCCGAGGTCCGTCAGCGTCACGTTGGTGTAGAGTTCCTTGACGGCCTCGCTGGAGGTGCCGGCGGTGCCCTGCTTCCAGGTGTAGGTATCAGGCGGCACGGTGCCGAAGCCGGAGAAGATGCCGGTCTCGCGGGTGTAAATGGAATAGGTGGGCTGCGTCCCGGTATAGACGCTCACCTCGTTGGACTCTGCCTTATAGCCGCCGCCGTAGGCATCGCCGTCGATGGTGCAGCCGCTCAGCGTGGAGGTGACGGTACCGTTTACCTTGCCCTGGCATCCTGCGCCGTAGAAGTCGCCCAGGATGTGGCAGTTCGTCAGATGGTTGGTGATGCTGCCTGTGGTGGCAAGCGAGAACAGAGCGTAGCCGGTGTAGTAGCGTGCCACGGTCTGGTGGCCGTTGGAGTGGTAGATGTACTCGAACTTGTAGCAGGTGGCGATGCTGTTGTCGCTTCGTGCGTTAAGGCGTCGGTTGGTGTATTCGGTGAAGGCGATGGGGTAGGTCATCGTAGCACCAGAAATTTCGTTAATCATCTGCTCGTTGCGGACGTATGTGAGGGACGTACCACCAAAGCCGGCCCCATAGTAATTGCCGAAGATGGTGTTGGTGGCACGGGTCGTGACAGTCTTGCCGCTGTACATGTCGCCAAACTCGGGTCCGCCGCAGTAAAAGTCTACTTTGCTGTTGTTAATGGTCACGTTGATGTCGCCCTTGATGCGTGCCGAAGACGAGGTGCCACCGCCAAAGAAACGGCCTATCAGGGCATGGTCAATCTTGGCTTTTAGGCCGGCCTCGACAGGTTCCTCCATATAGCATCCCAGGTACTTGTGGATTTTTCCGCCGGTACACCAGAAACGTATCGTGTCGCCCGTGAGTGTGCCGCCTGCCGCATAGCCGCTCATGAAACACTCCTTCACCTCGCCGCCCGTCACAACGATGGGTACGATGGTGTTGGCACGTGCCTCGTCGGTATGGGAACCCGGGTAGAACTCCTCCACGTAGGCGTTGCCTCCAATCTGTATGTAGCTCAGTTTGGTGCAGTTGTTGTCGCGGGCGCGGACAATCTGCACGAAGCATCCGCTGTTGGCTATCCAGCGGTTGTTGCCCTTGCCGTTGTCGGTGCTGAGGAAGTCGGACGAGTTGATTTCGCACTGCGACATGATGCTGACGCAGGTCTCCGTGAGCTCAAACCACCCGCGGGCGTGCCAGATGCCGATGCCCGGATAGCGGGTGGTGTTGGTGACACGTGCCGCCATGCCCATCTCGATGTTTGGCACGAAGTCAAACCGCAGGGCCGGCACTTCCAGTCGGCCTTGGGCATTGCTGGTGTACCATCCGTAGTCGGGCTCCTGGTTATTGTCCTCGTCGGTGCTCATGATGGTCACGGCCTTACGGACATTGAAGCCGTTGGTGCTGCTGGTGACGTTGAAGTGGTAGTTGCCCACGAGCACGATGGCCTGGTCGTGCGGGGTGTTGGTCTCGGCAAGGTCGGCTACCAGCATCTCCAGACTTGTATATACCGTCTGCCCGTGATAGCTCTCCGGCACGCTGCCGCCCAAGGGGTTGGCGGTGGCATAGTTGGCCGTGAAGCCTGTCTCGTAGGTAGGGTCGCTCAGATAGAAGGCATTGGCGAAGTGGGCCTCGATGCTGATGGACGTCACGCCGTAGGGCACCACGTAATATCCGCCCTGGGCAAAGATATAGCCGGAGTTGGCGTAGAGGTCCTTGGCCGTGCAGTCGCGGTCGGCCATGTTATAGTGCTGATAGGTTCCCTCCGTGCCGCCGGTGATGCTGGTAATCTTCCACCCCGTGCATACCTTGCTGTAGTTGCGCGTCCATCCGCTGTATTCGTTGGCAAAGGGCAGCACCACCTTGCCCCAGGTGTAGTCGTAGCGCAGGGTGTCCATGTCGGTGATGGGCAGCTGCGAGGAGTAGCTGTTGCCGTTGATGCTGACATTGACGGTCAGATAGCCGCCGCTGCCCATGTCCGTCAGCAGGCGGCCGGCATAGTCGGCTGTCGTCGTGGGCAGGTTGTCGTTGATGTCCACGATGGTTCGCTTAGTATTGGTCTGCCAGTCCTCCACGATGGGGTAGGCTGCCGTCTGCGTGCTGAGTACCCAGTGGCCTATCTCCTCCACATTGTCAGCGTCATAGTCGCCAAACAGGAAGTAGGCCGCTATATAGCGGTGGGTATTCAGTATGTGGCGGTAGAAGGGGAAGCGCGTCAGGTACTCGTCCTTGTCGATGGCCGACTGGTCGTTGTAGAGGGTGTAAGGCACGTTGGCCTTGCTCCTGTAATAGTTGTACTCGCTGAAGTTGCTGACGTTTTTCGTATGTGTGCCGCTATAGACGGGCGAGATGACAGTGGCCCCCGTCACGTCGCCGTACATCATGCAGAGGGCGATGCGGGCGTTCGCTCCGTCGTTTCGCCCCACGATGCCGGCAGCATGGCTGCCGCCAACGACGGCGGCATAGTTGTAGCAGTTCACCACGCGGCTGTCGCTGCCCGACTGTATCTTGCCCACGAGTCCGCCCACGGCCCCGCTGCCGCTGATGCTGCCACCGAGGACGCCGCAGTTGTAGATGCGCGACGTGCCGTCGACCACGTTGCAGAGGGCACCCGTGTTGACGCCTCCACTGATGGTGGCACTGCTGACCACCACATTCTTGATGGTGGCGTCCTGCACGCAGGCAAAGAGGGAGTGGCTGAGGCTGAAGGCATTGTAGCCGCCATCTATCTTTCCCGTAAAGGGATTGCTCTCCGACCCTATGGGAGCAGACAGGTCGTCGACGAACCCTTCAGCCAGATAGTAGTTGCCGCTCATGCTGGTAATCTCGGAGGCTCTGGCAATAGTCGTCGGGACATCATCGTACTCTGCGATGGCAGACATGTTGGCGATGTTGCTTCCCACGACTGCAAAGGCACGCACCACCGGCATCCCGTCCACGGCGAAAGGACCAGTGTAAGTCTGTAGCCCCGTGGTCGCTAAGGGATTGGTGGCGTCTATCTCCTGGTCGAGCGTGTAGTAGATGGTGGCACTCGCCGTAGAGCAGGTAATCGCCACCTGACCGTTCTTCATCTTGATGACAGGCGTGGCACAATGGAACGCAACGGGGCCGTAGGCGGTTACCGCCGACTGGTCGCTGCCGTCGTCGGTGCATCGCGCTGCTATGGCCTTGATATAGGTATAGCCGTCCATGCTGACGGGTGTGCCGTCGTAAAGCGTCAGCGCGGCCTTGATGGTGGCATTGCCCAGGTCGGGGTCGGCACCGTCGGCACTGGCATAGCGGACATAGTAGATCTTGGTCCCTGGCGTGGAGCACGACAGGCTGACGGTGCCCTGCGTAGCATCGTAGGAGACCTCCGGGGCGGCACACTGGAACGATGCCGACGTGAAACTCCACTTGATGTCGTTGCTGTTCCAGTTGCTCCTCACCTGCAACACACCGTTGTTGTCCTTCTGGTAAATGCTGTAATAGACATTAGGAGCCGTATACTTGAAATAGCTTGGCACGATGTAGAGCTGACCGTCGGTGAAGCTTCGTGCTATCACGAATGTTGCGCGGTCGGCGTTGTCAGAGGTCAGCTCATCCGCAGCCTTTGTGGTGAGCGGGTTGTCCGTCCAGCTACTGGTCTTGTTGAGATACAGGTATTGCCCGGTAGCGGCATCAACGATGTGATAGTATATGAGCCAGTCGTCGCGCCCGGCCTCCTGAACATACCAGGCCGAGGCATCCGTGGACGTGATAACGTTGGCAGCCTGCGTCAGGTAGTAGCCGCTGTATGTCAGGTTGGCGATATTGAAATAGTAGCAGTGGCTGTCGGAGGAGATGCTGACGGGGTGCGTCAGCGAGGGCATCTTGTCGCCCGTTGCACGAACCACGTTCCACTGGGTTGTTGTGGCGGTATTGTTGGTCGTGGTGTTCACGTTCCAGCTCTGCGCGTTGCCGCCGTTCTTGTTCAGGTAGCGGGTGGGGGCAGCCTTTGGACTGATGTTGTAGCCAGTCGCAGCCTGCTCAAGGCTGAACATGTAGTTCTCGTTATCAAGGTAGGCTTCAGTGTCGGCATCCAAGGCATAGCCATGCTGGGTCTTGCTGTCGCTGTCCAGATAGGTATGGTAGAACAGGTGCTTGCCGCTCTCTTTGTTGACGATGTAGTAGTATTGCTTGCCATCAGCGATACCGGCATCCGTGAAGTACCACATCATGGTCGGACGGGCCAGCGAGTTGGTGACAAGCCGCTCGTAGCCGTAGGTGTCGGTCGTGCCGGGCAGCAGGTAGAAGTAACTGTTCTCCACGCTCTGGACGAGATAGGAACAGGAGGCACCGAACAGTACTGCCACGTCGAGGGTCACCACAGGAGATGTCTTGCCATTAGCCACGGCGACGGCCTTCACGCCACTCGTGCCATCGGTCAGGGTGAAGGGGGCTGCATACTGTTGTGTGGACTTCCCCTCGCCCACATCGGTCGGGTCGGGAATGCTGCCGTCGGTGGTATAGTAGATAGCCGTTCCTGCCGGGTCACAACTGATGGTGACCACGTTGTCGCTGGAACGGGTGATGACGGGCGTGGGGATGTACGCCTCGAAATACCAGAAAGAGTTACCGTCCGTTGAGCTGCCAAGCCCGATCAGGCCGCCATAGCCATTACCCGTGCTACTGTAGCGTTCTGTCTGGTCATAATTGGCAGTAGCGGGATTCAATGCCAAAGACGTCGCGACATCCTTGGGGCGGATGGTATAGTAGTCTTTCCCCGAAACCTTGGTAAGTACGAAAAGGGAATTGTCCGTCACCGTCTCCACGTCTTCCAAGTGGACAGCGATGCGGCGATAAGTATTCGTACCTGCTGTCACTAAATAAGGGTCGTTGGCCACCAACTGTTTGCCTTGAAGACGGAACCGATAGTAGGTCGTTCCGTCTTTCACATACTGGCTGACCTGCCAGACCGCATTTGCTGATGCATCATGGAGAAAACTCTTATAAGTGGTCAGGAATGGCATGCCATTGTTCTCTGCCACACCCGTCGTGACGTTTGAGCTATTCACAGCATAGAAGTAGCCGGTGGCAGCAGTCAGGTAATAGTTGTTCGATGGATCGCTGCTGCTATAACTTCCTTTGTCATGACAGGCAATATAATAGGACCCTTCTTCAAGCGTCTGCCCCCACGCTTCTGACGCTCCCATCGTCAACAGAGAAAGAGTGGATAACAGGAGGCATACTAGGCCATAAATGTCATTTCTGTTCATCATACATTATTTTCTTACAACCAGTTTCTTTGTGTATCTGCCGTCGGCAGCACGGACGATATAGACACCGGCACTGTTGACGGGAGTCTCTACGGTCTCTCCGGGCTGAACGACGAAGGAGGCGATGGCCTGACCGCCAACGTTGACGATGTGAACGTGCGTTTCGCTCTGTAGCGTCGAAGAGACGACAATCCTGCGGCGGTTCACGGTGATGTAGAAAGCTCCGTCGTCCTGTTGGTTCTCTCCCGGCTCATCGCCGTCGTAGCCGATAGCCTGATGGCTGCTGTCGATGGTGATGTGGGAGGCGATGCGGTGTGCAGGGGCCGACTGCGGTTGTGATGTGGCGGTGAAGTAGGGGCGGAAGGGCTGAGCCGTGCCACTTTCCGTCCTCTCGAAGCGGTTGCCGTCGGCGTTCAGGATGTAGCCCGCCACGTCCTGTGTCATGTAGGTGGGCGTGAAGGTATAGCCATCAAGGGACTGTGCTGCCAGTTCGGTATCGCTCACGGCGATAGTGACGGCCGGTTTGGAGGCGAAGGTAATGACCTGGCGACTAACCAGTGCGGGTGCTGGCGAGGCCGTGTTGGGTGCCGTCCATTCGCCGCTGAGGTCGAACTCATTGTAGTCGCTGCCCGGGAAGCCGATGGCATAGGGCGTGGCCTGCGCCAGCCGGGGATAGCCTTCGTAGTCGCGGGCTGTCTCGTAGTAGGTCTGGTAGCTGTCAGCGTTCTTGTCGTGCTGGTCGCTGTAGCTGTAGTAGTAGTCCCAGAGGAAGGTGTTGTCCACCGTCTTGTCCTCCGTGCCGGCTTCGGGGTAGCTGAACGCTGCCGTGAAGCGGTCGCCGTCCTCTTCCTTCTTGCCCTTGTACTCGCGCAGCCAGTACTCATGGCCGGTCTTCGTAGTGCCGTCAATGGAGGCGCTGCCGCTGTAGAAGTGAGTGATTTCGCCCTTTGTCTGTGTGGTCACCAGCTCGGCGGTGAAGGGCAGGCTGATGGTTTCCCAGCCCTTAGCCGTACTGAAATAGCGGTCAGGATAGCGCTGGTGCCACATACGCTTGCCGGTGGCGAAGGTGTAGCTGACGGGGCAGTTGAAGTCCTGCTTGTCCACCAGTATGTGGTCGGTCTGTGCGATGAAGCCATTGCCGCTCCGGCTCACCAGGTGGCCTTTGACGGTTTGTCCGTTGACGGCCACCGTTCGGTATTCGCCCTCGTCATAGACGGGCTCTACGAAGTAGTCGGTCAGCACGTCATGAGTCGTTCCTTCTGCGGGGGAATAGACCAGCAGATTCTGCGTCTCGTCTTGGTTGACGATGCCGATGAGGCCGTCGTCATCGAGCAGCGGCGGATAGAACCGTCCGTCACTGAGTCCTTGACTGTAGCCTTGGCTGAGGTCGTTGTAGCCAGTGAAGTCAATGGACGTCATGTGGGGATAGACACTGCGTGTGACGTCGGCCGTCTGCTGTGTCAGTACGGCGTAGGGGTTAAAGTGGGCCACACCCATCTCGGCGCTGCGGTAGTAGGCCGGGGCGCGATAGACGCGGTTGGACACGTCAGAGGAATAGAGCCGGTTGTAGTTGGCGGCATCCTTGACAAGATGGGCGGGCAACTCCTGATAGAAGCGGTTGCGTACATGGCCGTAGGTGAGCATCTGTCCGAAGAAGAGATAGTCATCGGGCCAGATGGGCGAGTACCTGAAGTTCTGTTCGTTGTCAATCCATTGGCGAATGTCTGTTCCCGACGGTATAGTGCCATCGGCATAGACGAAGTCGCCGTCGTCGTAGCGGCTCTGCACGTAGCTGTCGGCGATGGCCTCGCCCTCGCTGCGATTGCGGTCGTAGCGCTCCTTGAGGTAGAAGCCATTGAGGTTGAAGGCCACCTCGCCGTTGCAGAAGGCGTTGTCGGGCATGGCACGGGTGCCTTCCGACGGGGTGAACCCGTCGGTGCGGACGGGGTAGTAACAGTTTTGGACCTGGGTGGTGGTGGCGGGATTGCCGAAGACAGCTTTCACGTTGGCGGCAGGGGTTGCGGTGGTCGTTATCCAGCAGTTCTCTATGTAGCCGTCGCCCTCGTTGGCAATGCCTGCCGATGTGAAGGAACCGGTGACCCCCAGGTTATACACGTCGCCGCAGAGATGGCTGAAGAGAGAATGGTCGAGGCCGCTGATGGTATAGCCGTCGCCGTGGAGCGTACCCTCGAAGCAGTTGGTATCGGAACCGATAGGTGCCCATGCTTCAGAATGGCTGAGGTTGGAACGCAAGAAGAACTCCAGATTCTTACTGTTGCCTACCTGTGTGGTGTTCAGAGCGTCATGTCCAGCCAGAGTAGCACCTGCGCTGAGACTGAAGAAGTCGGCCAAAAGGTCCAGCTGGTTCTCGCCATCGTGCATGGTCTGATCAAGATATATCTTCGGGTCGCGCATCACATCGGTATGGTCGATATACATGTGGTGTTCCTTGTCTTGCATCACCTCGCTGATGTCGTGGTAGTTGGCCACGGTGACAGGCACCTGGTTGGAGAAGGTCTTGCCTAAGTAGGTCTTGGCATAGTAGGCGACATGGTACTTCTGGTTCTGATACCAGTACATCTGCGTCTCGGAGGGTACGAAGGCCTTGCCGTTGCGGTGCAGGGCGGCATCATCGCTGGTGCGGTACATCTCCCATCCGCCTTCCATGATTTCGTAGGCACCCTCCGTAACGCTCGGCTTGGTAAGGCCGATGGTGGTGCCGGGCAGGATGACGGGCGGTGCCGAGAGGTCGCCGATGGTAGGTACGCCGCTACGGAACTTCACGTGGATGTTCACCACGTGCAGCTCGCTGATCTGGTCGATATGGCTGCCGGTGTCGTCGCCTTCGTCGTAGGTGTACTGGTAGATGACGGTGTATGTGCGGTCCTTGGAGAGGCTCTTGATGTCGCTCTCGCGCGAGACGTAGAGCGTGCTGGTCTCCGTGGGCTCTGTGCCGCGTATGACGAAGTGCTGCTGGTGGTTGACGATGCCGCTGTAGGTCGATGCATTGATGACTGTTCCCTTCGGCACGGTGCTACCGACGGCGTAGGTTGTCTCATCTACGCTCAGAGCCTCGCCGTCGCCCTTCTCACCGATGACGTAGTCCTCGCGGCAGTAGTAGAAAGTCACATCGACATCGCTGTTATTGGTCAGCTCGATAACGGACATCTCGTCTTCGTGCTGGGCCTTCAGGCGGGTATAGACCTCCTCGGTCAGCACCTGCCCAGCGATATAGGCCATGTCGCCGCTGTAGAACGACTGCGTTACCACATAGTAGTCCTTTGTGCCGGAGTTCTTGACGGCCGTGATGGGCGAGTAGTGGTAACGCTCATTGGGCAGGCTCTCATACTCCTCGCGACTGTACTCCGTGTCATGGGTCAGCAGGACACCGTTGTGCGGCGTGGCATCGGTCGGGCCGGTGTAAAAGGCTGTGTAATCGACGGCCATCATGTCGCTGTAGGGCGACCCGTAGGCGGTGACATCGGCCTGGAAGTCGGTGCCGAAGCTGTCGTCGTAGAGGATGTCGAAGGCGTCCTTGTTGAAGGTGAAGCCGTCGCGGTCGGGCAGTGAGCACCACGACTCGATGGCCGAGTAGTTCTTGGGCTCCTCGTAGTACTTGCCGCCGTACTTGCCGGCTGCAGTGCAGCGGTAGGCCTTGACGATGTGCTCGCTGAAGAGCTGGTCTGTTTCCGATGGGGTAAACCCGTTGGCGCGGACGTAGGCGGCCTTGTAGGCATCGATTTCCGACTGGGAGAGGAGGGTGCCGTAGATGATGAAGTTGTTGGTGGCCTCGTCGATGGTGACGGTGCTGGTGCATACGAAGGCCTCTGTGAACTTGGCCTGCGTCGCGGCATCGAGGAGCAGATAGTCGGTCTCGGAGATGTCGGCACCTTTCTCCGCATGATAGGTGCGGCCTGCGATGACGTAGTCGAGTTCCTCTGTAGAGACGTAGGCCGGCACGACGGTGGCCTGCTGTGTCTCAGGCATGGCGCTGGCGGGGATGGCCAGATAGTTGCTCACCACGTCTGCGGGTATGATGTCGCCAACCCTGTAGTCGCGTTGCCCGTGTACGCTGTAGGCGTCGAGGTGGAAGGTGGGGCCTTCGATGTATTTGTCCTTCTGGCTGTCCGTCAGGTCGCTGTACGTCTTGGTGTTGATTTTCTCGCCGTCAGCACGCAGCACGGGCGCATACCAGTCGTTCCACGGCATGGGGTTGTTCATGTCGAAGGTGAGGAGGTAGCCGTTGCTGTGCGACAGGTTATTGGAGGTGCGCAGGATGTCGGTGAGCGCGCAGTCGTCGCCATTCTTGTCCTTTACGGTGGTAGGTGTTTCGGTCAGGGGCAGCACCACCTGGCCGCGGGTATAGCTGACACCGTCGATGGTTCCATCCTTGATGCACACCCATGTCTCTGGCACAAAGCGCCGCTTGTTGCTCTCGGAGAGCAGCGAGTAGTCCCAGTAGGTGATGGTGTCGTTGAGATGGTAGGTCACGCCGTTTATCTTCATCTCGCCTTCGATGACACTGCTGCGGTCGTCGGTGGCGTAGTAGGCATAGAGGTTGGGCTGCACGTTGACGAGCTTCAGGCGTCCATTGGAGGCGGCGGTGATGTTGAGCGGTATGCGCACGCTCTCGGCGTAGGCCGTGGCCGACCCTGTATAGGCCGAGATGGTCTGCTCATAGACGTATATCTCACCCTTGATGAACCAATAGTGGGCGGCGGCAGCGTGGTTGCCGTTGGAGGGATAGCAGTCGTCGATGATGGGCTCTGTCTTCACGTTGTGTACGAAGTTGCCGCTGGTCTGGATGTCCTCTGTCTGTGCCGGAGTATAGGTGAAGCGCTTGTAGGTCTGTGCTGCACTGTTGTAGGGCGATAGCGTCACGTTCACGGCATCGGGGTTGTAGGTGCTGCGCCCGTGCTGGTTCTTGGCATAAACGTAGCCGCCGCCCTCGCCGGGGATGACGTTGATGAGGTCAAGCTCGATGATGCCGGTGATGTAGCCCCAGTCTTTCTCCTCCACGGCAGTGCCTGAGCTATTCTCGGTGGTGAGTTCGAGAAACACGCCAGAGGCCAGCGCCACCTTGTTCTTGCTGGTGCCGTTGTTGCGCTTACGGTTGTTGATGTTGTAGGCTTTGAACGCCTGGTAGGTCTCGCCCGAGGTGTTGGCCTCGTATGAGTTGCTGTCGATGATGCGCTCGTTGCTGAAGTGGATGTCGCTGGTCAGGTTGCCCAGATGGTTCACCACGCTGTAGATGCCGAAGTAGTTGCCGTGGTCCTGATTCTGGTTGAGCGACAGCTCGCCGATGCGGTTGATGGTGTAGTCGGTGTAGTCGACGGTGGTGGTGACGCGGTCGCGTGCCCCCTGCAGCACCATACGACTGCCGAACACACCGCAGAAGTCGCTGCGCTGGAGGGTGTTCAGCAGGCGGCCGGCATAGATGGTGCAGAAACCGGCCTGCAGCCAGTAGGTCTGGTTCTTGTATTCATCGTCCAGTTTCTGATATGTCTCCTCGTTTATCTGCTGATCTACACTGTAGCCGTTGTTGGGCGTGACGCATTTGTAGAGCAACTGGAAGTAGGCACGCTCACGGTCGTTCAGGTCGTTGTAGTACTGCTCGATGGTGATTTCCTTGTTGTTCTCAAAGTTGTAGTAGTCGGTGCCGTAGTTGGCGATGTTCAGCTCGCGGTAGCCTTCCACTAACGACAGGTTGCCGCCGCCGTAGAGACCTCCCGTATGTTCCGTGCCAATGGTGATGAGGTCGCGGTGATAGACATCGCGCAGCGAGGCGGTGACGTTGCCGAATACGGTGACGGCGTTGGCGTAGATCTTGTCGCTGCCCGACGACACATTGCCGCCGCCGAAGACGGCGTTGCGGATGTTGATACCCGAGATGTCGAGGCTGTTCCAGCGGCTGTCCGTCTCCTTGGTGCCAAGGGCGTTGAGGGCATCGTTGGGTACCAGGTCGCCCTCGTTGTAGGTCACATCTTCAATCGTGACAGACGGTTTCCCCGTCAGCACGTAGGACATGGGCTGGATGACCACGCGGCAGTCCTCTGTCAGCACGCCGTCCTTCTTGTAGTAGTAGTGTCCGGGCGAGCCGGTGTTCTCGTCGGTCTTGGTGCCTATGCCATAGACATATCCGATGTTGCCGCCGCCGAACACGTTGCCGTAGCCCTTGGACAGTCCTGCGGCTGTTCCTACCTCACCATAATATATATATACCTCTGTCTGTCCGAAGACGTAGCCGTCGGTATAGAACTCCTTGCCGCTGATTTCCGAGCCCTTCAAGTTGTAGCTGTAGCCGCGTCCACCGCCGAAGATGTCGCGGCAGACATGTCCGCCCAGCATCTCCACATGTGTCTTGCCGGCCTTGTAGGTGCCGTTATAGACGCGTACACTGTTCTGCTCGCCCGAGGCCGTGACGCTGCCCCGACCGATGGCGGCTATCTCGCCGCCGCCATAGAGGCTGTTGCGTACGGTGCCGCCACGCAGGACAACCACCGTAGAGTCCACGGTGCCTCCCTCGTCATAGCCGCCGCCGAAGACATTGCCGTTCTCATAGAGCAGATTGTCGCCGGCGGTCTGCAAGTCAAGGTTCTCCACATAGTTGCCGTCCGTGTATGTGTAGCCCACGTGTCCATTGTTCAGCGTTAGGTAGGCCGTGCCGAAGACGGCCCCGCGCTGTCCACCTCCGTAGAGGCTACGCTCGATGGTGGGGTTGCCCGCCATATGGCTGTCGTCGCCGCTGATGCCGATGACCACGTGGGTATCGCCGGAAATATCGTCTGTGGTGTCGGTGGTCGAGGTGTCGTGATGTCCGACGTTGCCCTCATAGCCACCGCCATAGACGTTGGTGACACTACCGCCCACGATGTCCACGTATGTGCCCACCTCAAAGCGGTCCTTGAGACTGGGGAACAGGTTCTCCACCGGTCCGCCGTAGCCACCGCCATAGAGATTGCCTGCCACACTGCCGCCAAGCAGCTGGATGCAGGTCGTGCCGTTGACGTTCGAGTATTCGCCGAGACCGCCGCCGTAGGCGTTCGCGGCCACCGTTGCTCCTTCATGGATGAAGACGTTGGTGTTGTGCGAGTCGAGGTTCTCCATGAAGTCATCCACGAACACAGGCAGCGGGCTTGGCAGCGCCACGGCGTCCGGGTTCTCGTCGAGCCATGCCTTGAAGTGGTTGCAATGGAAGATGTTGTAGGCAACACCTTCTTCTGCCATCGTCGTGACGTCGTCGCCAGTCTTGCCTTCGGCAACGGCTCGCTCCGTCCACTGGTCGTAGAGCCACTGCCGCATGGAGTACATATTATACGTCTTGCCGTCGGAGCCGCCGCCAAAGACGTTCTTCACCTCGGCACCGTCGTTCAGGTAGACGTGGGTGCGGCCGGCCAGCGTGTTGGCTCCCAAGCCCGCCCCGAACACATCAACCAGCTGTCCGCTCTTGTTCCTCACCGGCACGTCGATGTTCAGGTAGGTGTCGCGAGCCATGCGGTAGTTCTCGTTGCCGCCGTAAAGCCCTTCTTCCAAGGTGGCATTCTGGCTGTGATAGTCCACGCAGGTGACGTAGGCGTCGCAGAAGTCGGTAGCGTTATAGCCCTGTCCGCCACCGTAGATGGCATTGGCCTGGATGTCCGACGACGCAGGCACGTTGACGCGGGCATAACCCGTGATGCCTTCCTTGTTGCTGCTGCCGTAGATGTTATGGAAGCGTCCGCTATAGAGGTCGATGACCGAAGCACCGGCACCGGGATGCTCCAGTGTGCCCAAGCCGCCGAAGGCTCCCGAGCCGTAGATGTCGGTAGACAGGAAGCGGGAGGACGGATGGAGATCCTCCACCAGCACATAGCTGTACAACTGCATGGAGTTGTTGTTGGTGGTCTCACCCGGATGGCCCTGGCTGCCGCCAAACACGATGCTCACCTCATTCGCCGGGTTGTAGTTGGGCTTGAAACAGACGAAAGACTGCTCTATATACGGCTTATAGATGCCCTCCTTGGGTGAGCCGTCGTCGTTGGTGTAAACCTCGTAATGCCGGTCGGCATATTCGTAGTAGCCGAAGTTGCCGCCGAAGATACTGTCCACCCGACCCTGCAGGTATTCCACGTATGCGTTGGACGCAATCGTTGCTCCGTCGTGCCCTTCATGCTCACCCTTGCCCAGGATGCGTCCGCCGAAGTCGTTGCCGCCATAGACATTGTCGCGGACGTAGGGGAAGCTCAGTTCGCCGCGCCCGTTGCGACCGATAAACAGTTCAGTATAGCCGTCGATGTCGGCATTGCAGGCACCAGCAAAGGCATCGTAGCATGTGCCGCTGCCGAGGTTGACCGTGACATGGCCGCGGATAGGTCCCATGAAGCCGCCGCCGTAGAGGTATTCCACCTCGCCGCCGTTTAGACTGACGGTGCTGTTGCCCGTGACGACGCCCTGCTCGCCGCCGCCGAAGACCTGGAAGGTGTAGCCGTCTTCGACGCTGACGACCGTGTTGCCACGTATCTCGGCCAGACTGCCGTAGCCGCCGCCGAAGACGTTCAGGGCATCGCCTAAAACGTCGTCGCCCTGCTCGTCCAGGTCCACCTCGGAGTTGCCTTCTCCAAAGACGCTCTCCTTGTCCACCGTCGTGGCCAGCAGGTTAATCTCTACGTCGCCGTTCACATAGCCGCTTTCGTAGCAGCCGCCGTAGACGTTGGCTCCGTGTAGCCGCCGGTCCTCATCCTCGCCCGTCGTGTTCCACACAAGCTGTGGCATACCGTCTTCGCCTGCCGCTATCTGTCTCGGTTCCAGCTTCAGGCCGCTCAGGTTCATCTGCACCTTGGGCTGGGCAGCCGTAATGAGGCCTCCCTCGTGGGCTGCATTATAGTCACTTGCCGCCACGTTGGCACTATTGCAGCCGCCCACCAGCTTTCCGTAGATGACCAATGAGTTGAGGAAATCTATGGTGAACGTGCCGTCGGCTGACATACTTCCCACATTGCCGCCGCAGAAGAACGAACCTACCTTGGAAGAGTAAGGGACGTAGTCGCTATCAAACGACACGCTGGGGCGGATGGCCACCTCGACGCCGCGCATATAGTCCTCAAAGTCGGCTGTTGTCGTGAGGTCCATACTGTTGATGTCCTTGCTCTCGTATGTACCGGCATATGTCTGTAGAATTGCCTCGCTCACCATGTTCGCGCCATTACTGCCCAAGAAGACCTTATCAACAACAACATACGAGCCGATGCGCAACGCAGCCCTGGCGTTGCTCAGGCTACCGTCCTCGGTGCGCAGCGTGGCACTGTTGCCACCGCAGTACACCGAGCCGTGGATGAAGGTGGGGCTGTCCTCCGTTCCGCTCAGAAATACCAGTGTGTTCTCCACGTTGGGACGATGGTCGAGCAGGGCCTGTGCAGCCGTCTTCGAGCCTTTGTCATAATAGAAGTCGCCATACTGCGCATCGTCTACCAGCTCCTCGTTGTCGGTATAGACATACGAGCCGTTGCCGCCGCCATAGACATCGCCGAGGATGCTGGACTGGATGTTGACACGGGTGCCACGGCGCACGGTTCCTGAGATGTCGTTGCCGCCGTACACGTTGGTGATTTGTCCGCCAGAGATGGTTACTGTCGCGCCGAAATCCACGGATGTGGACGGAATCACATTGGCCTTGCGGCAACCGCCAAAGACGTTCAGCACTTCAATGTCGGCACTGCTGGTAAAAAGCTCGATGCCGTTGGCCGATGTCATGTCGCCTTCGTTGCCGCCGCTGTATAGGTTATGGATGGAGCCTTTGGTCAGGTGCCACATCGGGCGGATGTCCATTTCGGCCTTGTTGTTGCCGCCGAAGACGCTCCCGAATTGATAACTGCCAGCCACTATGGGTGTGGTGTTGTTGATAGAGATGTCGGTCCGCATGGTCACGGTTGCCTCGTTGCCGCCGCCATATACATAGTCGTAGGTGCCGCCGCACAGCTCCATGTATGCCTTGCCCAGTTCAGCCTTGTTGCCACCGCCATAGAGCTCCCTCACGTGAATATTCATGCCACCGGTCTCCTGACTGCTGGTGACGAAGCTGTTCCAGGTGTTGTCTATCCCGTTAGTCTCCGCGTCAGTGATGGTCTCGGGCAGGTTCTCCGAGGTTCCGATAGTCCCGGCGATGTCGTTGCCGCCATAGACAGCATTGATGATGATGTTGCCGCTGATATGCTCGCCGTCGAGATGGACAGACGTGGAGCCACCCACATCGGCACTGCGTGCACCACCGAAGACACTGCCGCTGATGTTGCCGCCGCTGATGTTGACTGAGGTGGAGCTGCCAACACGCCCCTCGTTGCCGCCGCCATACACATTTCCGCGCACGACAACCTGTGCCTGCATCGCCAATGCAGGCACTGCTGTAGTCAGCAACAGGATGATTCTTCGTATCGCGGTCATATCATTCAATTGTTAATTCCAGTTCCGGGGCATCCTCGTCGGACAACACATACAGATAGGTGGGATTCACCGTCAACGACAAGTCGGTCTTGTAGCCTTGTCCGAGGCTTGTCTTCTCCTCTGAGAGGGCGTTCACCGTAGAGCAGTTTCTGCGGATGATGTGGCCTGCTTCATTATAGACATCGTAGGTGCAGGTCAGCGTGAGTCCTGTCGTTCCAGGTGCCACGAAGATGCTGGCACTAACGGGCGTGACGGTATTCAGTGTGATGCCGTCGGAGTCGTCCAGCAGGGTGCATACCGTGCTACCTTCTTCTGTCGGGGTAAAGGCCGTGACGGGTTGTGTCCCTTCAGGTTGTGTAATGCTGGCATTTAACTGTCCGGCATACGTGGTTGACAGCACCACCTTCTTCAGTTTGATGGAGCGCATGGGGTTACTTTGACTGTGTGCCTTGAACAGCAGGTTGAGGTTGGCATACAGATGGTCGAACATCATGTTGATGCTGTTCTCGTCATCCTCCTGGCCTGTATATAGGTAGCTCCATTCCTCGAAGTCGCTCACCAAGCTGACGCCGCTTCCGCTTTTGACGGCAACGACAAAGCACACGTCGGTCGTGGTCATCGTAGGTAGTCCGTTGAGGGTCAGCACGGCACCGTAGGCAAAGTTGCCGTTGAGAGGGGTGATGGCAGCCGAGGTCACGCTTTGAGCCGGCATGTAGCCGAACACATGATAGGTCGTTCCTTCCTCCACAGTCGCATCGCTTTTCCAGCCGAGGTTCGCAACATTATATGTGAAGAGCCGTTGCTCTGCCGTTGTGACTTCTGTCAAGAAGAATGTCAGGCGTGTACCGTCTTCCAAGGCGCTGCCGTCGGCAGCGCGCGTCAGGCACGCGCCCATCTGCAGTGTCCTGGAGGGCAGCGACGGTACGTCATCAGTGTCCTGCCGACAAGCAACCAGACTCATCAAGCCTGCTGCCAGCATCCATCCTATGATTCTTGACTCACATCTCATATAAACTCTAAACTCTAAACTCACCAATTATACACCTCATGTTCGCGTCCCACTTCTCGCCAGTCCTTGATGATGAGGTTTCTCAGTGTGAGGGCACCGCTGCCACCGTTGAAATAGCCATAGACAATCCAAGTGTGGTTGCGAGAGAAGTCCAGCGCATCGGCCAGCTGGAAGCGGGCCTGACGTGCCTCGCCGTCCACTTGATAGTGAATGGTGCCGCTGAGCTGACGGTCGCTCTCCCGCAGGTAGAAGGAACCGACCTTGGTTAGATACCCGTCCGTGGCAGCGGTCTCCAGCAGATTCACATATTCTTGACCATCCGTGTCAGCAATGAAGAGATACTGGTCGGGACTTTCGCTCATGGCAGGCTCACCAACGAGTGATATCAGCTCGGCCGCTTGCTCCTCGTACTCGCTGCCGATGTGGTAGTTCTTCCCGTCATCGGCCAGAAACTGATACTCCTCGCGCGGTATCATATTGCCATCTAAAGTGATGCTCCCGATGGTAACACTCTCTGTGGCTTCTGCCTGGCGGGTGAAATAGAAGCATATCTTCGACACTACGCGGGTGAGACGCACCGTGGCCATCTCCGTGAGTGTGCCGATGCGCAACACTGGGTTGGTGCCCGTAATGGGCTGATTCCTCAGTACACCCGTCATGGGCAGTCCGCTGGCAGGAACGTCCGTTGTGGGACTGTCTGTACCGAAGTACGCACCAGCGGCGTTGTTCAGTACGGCGGCCTCCATGTCTGCCTGTGTACTCTCTGGTCCGAGGCTGCTGCCCGTGGCGTTTGCCATCACATAGACATCCACGTTGGGATGGTTCTGTGCAAACGCATCGCTGACATCCATTAGGAAGGCGTAGGTGCTCTCTCTGTTCAGCACAGTAGCCGACGGCTGCAGGTAGCCCACCAACTCGCCGCTGTCATGTGCAAATACCCATATCTGCAGGCTGTGGATGGCGTTTTCCGCCGTAGTGGCATTGACATCGTCCACATCGGAGCGCGTCACCACGGGCTTTTCGGGTGAATAGACATAGATGGTCAGTACCGTGGGTAGCGGGTCTTGTGACTGCCCGTTGTCATCAGACTGGCCACAACCGACACATACCGCAATCGTCACTATAGCCATAAGCCATAGTAGCAGTATCTTATACAGGGTCGTATGTGTATTCTTATCTCTCAACTCTAAACTCTAAACTCTAAACTCAATTCAAGGACACCATGGTCGGCGTGACCAGCGTCCATTGTGGGGTCAGTTGTACGCCCACCTCAAGATGAGGGGCCAGTATGTCGGGCAGCACATTGTAGGCTTTCGCCAGCGATGCCGCCGTGACTGCTATCTGGGTTGTATAGTCCTGGGTGAAGGCTCGTTTCTCATAATCGGACGATGGCGACGCCTTGGGTTCAATGCTGCCGATGAGGTAGAAGCGGGTGCCGGGATAGACCACGCCATTCAGTCCACGGAAGGCGGTGCCGCTGTTGTTCTGGAACTCCAGGATTAGTGTCACCTCCTCGCCGTCGCAGGTCTGCAGCACTAGGGTATTGGTGGTGGCCGTAGTGTTTCCTCCGAGACAGAGCTGCTGGCCGGAGGCTGTCACGGGGTTGCTGTCGTAGACGAAGCGTGTCTCCAGGTCTGAGTCCGTCGTGGGTACAAAGTCGAAGCCCACGGGACGCTGGCTGCCCACGATGATGCCTGTCAGCGGGAATGTAGAAGCACCGATGCTCACGGAAATGCCGCTGGCGTCGGTCAGTGCCGATGCGGTGTTGCCGAATCCTATTTTCAGGCACGCCACGGCATACTGCAGTGGTTCCTTGATGGCTACCGCAGTGGTGTGGGTGGTGACGGTGGCGTTGTCGCGCTCGTACTGTTCCAGTATGTTGTTCCAAGTACTCTCCGAGGCGTAGTACGGCTGTCGGCTGTCGCGCTCGGAGGTCTTGATGAGGCTGTTAGCAAAGTAATAAAGTTCGGCGGGATAGGCATAGCGTCGGATGTCTGAGATGGCAGACAGTGTGGTGGTAGTGGTCTGCGGCTCAAATCGTGTACCGTTCCAGCGCACTACGGCCGCGCCGGCTGGTAGTCCCACCGAGGCAGGGTAGTTGGCGGGCAACAAGGCTTCCTGCTCATCGATGGCGTCGAGGATGGCTGTGCGTAAGGCATAGTCGGCGGTGCCGTCCGCGAAGCTGAGGGCATAGATCTGCTGGCGCAAGGCACCCAGGTATTGCTGCACGTTGGCTGTCGATGAGGCTATCAGGGCGTTTGTCGCGGTGCCTTGGCCGATGAAGTTCTGGTAGAAGGCACGTAGCCTCGTGTCGGATGCGGTGCGCCATGAGTATATTCTCCCTCCGAAGGAAGCCGCTGTCGTGGCAACGGCAGTGAGACAGTAGGCCATGGCCTCGCCGTAGGCAGGAGCATCGCTGTCATCGTATATCGGCCGGGGTGAGAAGCGGATATCGGCGGGAGTGGCTCTGACGGAAAGGTCGGCAACGAGCGAGCCGTTGGCGGCGGGGTCTTGTGGCAGCCCGTCGGCATCGGTGACGGCGTTGGCACGGGCATAGACCAGAAACGATGATACGCCGGTCATGAAATTGCAGGTCTCGAAGAAGTAGAACCGTGAGTCGCTCTTGGCATATTCATCCGAGCGGATGCCCTCGGTGTCATACGCCTTGGGACGGTCGGCAGCGGTCACCTGGCTCTGCGTAGCAAAGGGTATGGCCCGCAGGTCCATCAGTCCACGGAAGTTGCCGTTGGCCTGAACCATATCGCCGCTCATACGTGTCATATTGCCTGAGGATGATACCGAGAGCATGAGCGCAGCCTCTACGGGATAGCTTTCTGCTGCTGTCCCGTCTCCGTCATCCTTACAGCCACATAGGGCTGCAAGCATTAGTACTGCCAATATGCTGCGCTTAAGTTCCAAGATTCAAGATTCAAGATTCAAGATTCAGGTTTCAAGATTCAGGTTTCAGAGATCTACGTCGTGCGACGTTCCGCTGTTCCAGTCGAGCGTCACGCTGACACCCACCGACTGGTCCTCGGTCTCTGCAGCCCCGTTGGGGCCTAACCAGCATTTGATGATTTTCAGCTGACCGGCCCGCAGGGGCTCTGTGACATAGAGGATGCTCTCAGTAGTTGTTCCGTCGGCTTGCGGCACATAGATGTGTACTTGCCATAAGGCGTGTTCCGCCGCTTCAGAGAGGAAAGGCTCGGTGGTCTCGATGATGCTGCGCGTGCCCTTCGATGCCGCTGCCTCCTGCTGTGGTTCGGGCGAGGGGAAAGTCACCGAACAGAAGCACAGCTGGTCGCCATCGCTGTCTACGGGTGTGGTACGTATGATATGTGGCGTGTCACTATAGATATAGGTACTGTCGGCGATGTTGAACGCGGTGGCAAAGCCCGTGGTGAACACCTCTATGCCCTCAGTGTCCTGACCGCGCGGGTCGATTACCAAAGTGGCGGCGCAGTTGGCCATGTAGAGGTGTACGTTAAACGTCTGGTCGATACTGTCTATCATCTCCATGTGCTGGCGGGCCGTGAATAGTCCCGTGTTATGCGATACCAGCGTGTCCTGATGGTACATATCGATTGTCCCTCGCCTCAGCACGGCATCGTGACAGCGTTCGCCCTGCTGCAGCTCCACCATCGGGTTATCCACCACATTGGCCACGGCCAGATGCATGTATTTCCGGCGGGGGATGTCCAGCGAGTAACTGTGCTGGTTGGCATCCATGATGTGCTCGTCGTGATAGAGACGCATGGAGTCGCCCGTGATGTCGTAGAACGCCAAGTCCACGTCGTGGGCGAAATCGGTGAAGATGTCGTCAAGGTGCCCGCGCAAAGTACTGGCCAGCGTCACGTCGGTCTCGGCGGTAAGCTGTGTTTTCATCTCAGTGGTCATGTTGGTCACCAGTCGCAGCTCGTAGTCTACCGTGTAGTTAGGGCAGCCGCTCAGGTCATCATCGATGAGCGAGCAGCCCGTCAGCAGCACCGCCAGTAGCATCGCTATCACCCCCTTCCCTATGCCGCCTGTCCGCGCCGTTAGGACCTCTGCGCCTGTCCGTGCCGGCGGGTTTGCCTCCGCTGCTGTCCGCGTTGGCGGGTTTACCTCCGCTGCTGTACGCGTTGGCGGGTTTGCCTCCGCTGCTGTCCGCGTTGGCGGGTTTGCCTCCGCTGCTGTCCGCGTTGGCGGGTTTGCCCCGCCAAAAGGCTGCTGCCACCAGTCATCGCGCTTCCTGCACAGGGCCTGCGCCACGCAGTTCATGGTTTTACATTCCGCCACGCTGATGCGCTCCTCCGCCTTGCGGTACCGGTACTGCCACGGTGTGACGAGCAACAAGCGGCCTGCCAAGCATCGCTCGATGCGCTCCTGCGAGGGGTGGTATAGCTTCTCCATGCCATTGTCTATGAGGAGAATCACGGGGAAGCCCTGCTTGGCGGCCTCGTCCATAATCTCCTGCTCGCCCTTGGCGATACGCGGCGAGACGAGCACCGCTCCCTCTCGGGCCGCCTTCAGGCACTGCTCCTTCTGCTCGGCGAACCGCGCCCGGTCGCTGCGGTGACAGACCACGGGCAGCAGGCGCCGCTTCAGTAGGCTTCGGTCGCCGTAGCTGTGGCAGTCCACCAGTGTACATTCTGCGTTCCTTTTCTTTCCCGTGCGGGTCAGCAGGCGTTGCGCTATGTGGCTGTGTTGTTCTGCTGTAAACTGGCTGGGCGCACATTCGCGGGCGAGATAGCCCATGAGGGCGTTCACCGTCAGGGCGGTGTCTATGCCGCTGCGGTCGGCTTGCAGCAGGTTGCGGTGGGTGGTGCGGAGCAGGCGGCTGCGCGGGTTGCCTTTGATATAGGCGCGCTGCTGCGCCAGCTGGCCGGCGTGCAGGGGCATCACGTCCACGTAGCCGGGCGCGAAGAGGAGCGGGCGGCCTGTGGCGCCACGCGAGGGCACCTTGTATCCCTGCGGGTAAACCGCAGGGCGCGAACCATCGGTGCCCGTGTTAGCACCGGTGTTAGCACCAGTGTTCGTGCCGGAGTTCGCGCCGGAGTTCGCGCCGGTGTTCGTGCCGGAGTTCGTGCCGGAGTTCGTGCCGGAGTTCGCGCCGGAGTTCGCGCCGGCGGGTTTACCCCGCCGGGTGTCAGCAGCGGGGCTGGCGGCAGCGGGAATAGCTGGGGCCTCCTGTCCCGTCAGGGCCCAGTAGCGGCGATTGCAGCCCTTCTTGAAGCCGGCTATGACCTGCCCTAAGTGCTGCGGCTTTCCCTGCCGGCTGACGATGGGCGCGTGCACCTCCACTATAAAGTGCAGGTGCTCGGGCATCACCACATAGTCCTGTATCTCCACCATCGGGTAGTATTGCGGGATGCTGTGGAGCAGCTCCTGTTTCACCATCATCCCCAAGGGCGACAGCTCCACGCGAGGTGCATCGGGAGCGCCCTCGGGCTGGCGGGCATCGCCCGCCACCCGTCCGAGGGGTTGTCCCATCTCCTCCGCCACACGCACCGTAATATGGTACATGCCCGGCTGCGAGTAGTTGTTCTCGCTGCTGCGCCGGCCCATGCGGTGTACCGTGGTACATCGGGTAACAGCTGTACCCTGCCCGATGTTTGTGTCACCAGGTGTCGCTGTGCCTATGCCTACGTTGCCGCTGTTGTCTGTTCCGTGGGGGACTGTCATTGTTTGCTGCGTATCCTTTCACGCGCGTGCGTAAATATAATAAGGTGTCATAGCCCTACAGGATGGTGCTGGATTACTGTCCCAGCACGGTCTCGAAGTTGAGACCCGTCTGCCATTCCAGGTCCACGGAGAGGCCCAGCGAGGTCTGGCTGGAGCGCAGGTCGGGCACGGTGACGAAAGCACTCTTCAGCGAGGTGGCCCCGATCTTGAACGTGGCGGTTGTCATGAAGTCCTGGATGAACACGCGGCTGACCTCCTGCGAGGCACCTGCTGTCGTATAGGGCGGGATGGCATATTTGGTGGGCCAGGTGATGCTGTTTTTATAGCCAGACTGGTTAGTCTCTGTCCAAGCTTGCAGTTTCAGCTTACCCACGAGGTAGAAGGTGCCGCCGGTGCGTATCATGTTACCCAGGCCGTAGAAGTCGGCGCCGTTGTTCTTGAACTCCAGGGCCACAAGCACCTCGTCGGTCTGGGTACCGGTAGGCATGTAGTTGTCGAACAGCAGGGTGTAGTTTCCTTCGCCTTCCGGTGTGGGGACAGCACCGGTGCCGTTGATTTTGTTGTCATAGACCACATAGCTCCAGTCTGTTGATGTCGCTGACGTGGCCAGGTAGTTCCATCCGAGGTTGAGGTTCTGGTTGCCCACGAGCACGCCCACGAGCTGGAACTGCCTCACCTGGTCGGCGCTGAGCGTCTGGTCCGTCTCGCCGGTGATGGCTTGGCGGTTGTCGGTGAATGATGTGCCATCGAGGGCCACCTTCGTCTGCAGCATGGCCACGCCATAGTTGATGTTGTTCTTCACGGCCACGCTGCGGGTGGAGGATGCCACGGCGCCCGTCGTCCATCCCGTCCAGCTGCCCTCGGTGTCCCAGGTGCTGTAGCCGTTGGGGTAGTTGGCAGCGGCAACGGCAGTGCTGTTCACGCGCAGGGCGCTGTTGTCGAAGTACATCAGCTCTGCAGGATACATATAGTGATCCTCGGCCAGCGTTCCGTTCTGCAGCAGCGAGGTGGGCGGGGTCTTGTGGGTGAAGCCGTCAGTAGCGTCATAGTTGAGCAGCGCTACGCCGAGGGGCAGTCCGAAGGAGGTGGGGAAAGCCTTCAGGTCGCCGTGCTGTACGCTGCCGTAGGCAGCATCAAAAGCCTCGCTGGTCATGCCCGTTGCCTGGCACATGTTTTCCTTGATGGTGCTGATGTTCAGGAAGGCGATGGCGGTCTCGCTCTCGGTGTATTTCTCGAAATAGTTCTGTATGCGGCGCATGATCTCGTATGCCAGACGCTGGGCGTTCAGCTCGGCATCGCCGGTGGGCGTGGCATTGAACACATGCAAGGCCGTGTTGTAGAGATAGTAGGCAATGCTGCTGATGGCCGACGACGAGCCGGCGCGATACTCATTCTCGTTGATTTTGGTCAGCGTGTTGAAGGCGTTGCCGAGGATTTCCTCTAAGGGAGAGTCATCAGAGGTGGGGTCGGCTACCTCTGCGGCCAGGGCCTTCCAGGTAAGGGCACGCAGTGTGCCGACGTTGGTATAGCCTTCGTTCGAATAAGCACCAGGCGTTGACAGCTCGGCTACACTGCTGCTGATGATGCGGTTCAGAATCTTGATGGCCAGGGCGCAGGTCTGGTTGTACTCTGCGCTGCGGCTGCCGAGGCGAGGGTTCAGTGCGAAGGTGGTGTTCTCCGGCGTGGCGGCCACGGTCATGGTCACCTTGCCGTCGGCCTCATCGTCGCCGGAGGGGATGGCGCGGGCATAGACCAGCATGGCGTCGGTGTTCAGCGGCATGGCCAGTTCGAGGACGCGGCGCGAGCTGTTGTTAGCATTGTCCGTGCCTTCGTTGCTGACGGCGGTGCTGCCGTAGAGCGTACCCAGGTCGAAGGTCTTGTTGACGGCATAGCCGGTGGAGGTGCCGGCGAAGGGTGCCAGGGAGCTGTTGCCCGTGGAGAGGCCGATGAGCTTGGCGTCCTGCATACCACGGAAGTTGGAGGCACGCTGCACGGTGGCTGCCGACTGGCGGGTGAACTGGTTGGGTGCGGTGGCCACGTTGAGCACGAACTGCGTGGTGACCTCGTTGGTCACGTTGTTGTAGGTGGGGTTCACGTCGGCCACCTCGTCTTCCGACGAGCAGCTGCTGAGTCCCAGGGTGCCAGTGAGGGCTATTGCTCCCGTCATGGCGAACATGAATTTTGTGTTCATAAGTTTAAGTTGGGCTTTGTGTTAATAATATATTTGTTGTTGCTTTTGTTATTTCGTTATTTCGTTGTTTCGTTATTTCGTTATCACGGTTTTTCGGTTCCTCTCAATCTGACGCAGGTTCTCCTGGGCATCGGCGTTGCCCTGGGCGGCGGCTCGCCGGAAGCAGTCAATGGCTTCGTCCTCGCGTCCGCAGAGGTAGAGGGCCACGGCGAGGGCGTTCTGAGCGCGCTCGTCGCCGCTCACCTGCTGCAGCAGGCGAAGAGCCTCGCGGTGGCAGTCGCCGCAGTCGGTGCGCAGCAGCCCGCTGGCACGGTTGATGACGGCAGCGGCGGTGTCGGGCACGTAGTCGTAGTAGATGCGTATGTAGCCGGAGTTGCGCTGGTCTTTCAGGATATGCTCCTTCAGATAGGCCCAGGTGCGGCCGCCGTCGAGGCGCTTCAGAAGCACCTCGCGCCTGTTCAGGTCAGGCTCGCTGTCTATCACGGCGAGGGCGGCCTGCAGGGCGGCGGGGGTGATGGCAGTACCCGACGGGTAAACCGCCGGGCGCGAACTGGAGGTGGTATCCGACAGGGATGCAGCCGGGCGCGAACTGGAGGTGGTATCCGACGGAGAAACCGCCGGGTGCGAACTGGAGGTGGTACCAGACGGGGATGCAGCCGGGTGCGAACTGGAGGTGGTACCAGACGGGGATGCGACCGGGCGCGAACCGGAGGTGGTACCCGACGGGTAAACCGCCGGGCGCGAACTGGAGGTGGTATCCGACGGGGATGCAGCCGGGCGCGAACTGGAGGTGGTATCCGACGGGGATGCAGCTGGGCGCGAACTGGAGGTGGTACCAGACGGGGATGCAGCCGGGCGCGAACTGGAGGTGGGGACAGGTTCGCGGGCGGCGGTTTCCCCGTCGCCAAGCAGCTCCTCTAACTGGTCGCGGAACTCGGCCCATGCCTCGCCGCCACCTACGGTGTCGAAGAGCGAATCAGGAAGGGACAGCTGCTGCTGAATGTAGCGTTGGAGGGCTATGGCGCGATCTTGCCCCAGCTTCTCGTTGCCGGCTATCGAGCCTTCGATGGATGCCAGGCCTACAATCTGTATGGTCTTCACGCTGCTGGTGCTGTCGGCCATGATCTGACGGGTGATGTCGATGATGCGACTGAGTACGGGGGCGTTCTCGCGAAATTCCGGGTGGAGCACCGACACCCCTACGGGGAAGTACACATAGAGTGCCTCCTTGTCCCTGCGCAGAATCTGTGTGCGGTCGTAGGGGCGGTACTGCGAGATATGATGCAGCACGGGGTTGTCGTGCTGTAGCAGTCCTGCCTGGCCGGTGAAGTCGGGCACTTCGCTCAACACGGGCACAAAAGGCACTTCTTCTACGACATACACTACTGTATCCTGTTCAACCGGTTCAAACGCCTTTTCTGTTCGACGCGGACGTCCAGGAATGATATAGACAATGTTCAAAGCCGCTTGCGGGATGACAACGGGCTTTGAGTCTTTACCCATTTTCGCCCCACAGTGGGCACAGGCATAACGGTTGTACTGAGTATATCCTACTGCGACACCCGCCAAAGCTTCCACGTTCCAGAAACGGCCCAGTGGCCACGAATAGCCGTAGAACATGCCCAGTGCCGCCAGGTCACCTTGGCGGCGTTCGTTACGTACTCCCTTGTATAAGCCAAATGGGAACCTGACATCTGCCACGTTGTAGTGGCTGTAGATGACATTCGCACCGAAGAAGTGATGTACGCTGACAGAGTCTGTCCAGAAGCGTACGTCCGGACTCAGCAGCAGATGCTTCCACTTGCGTGTGGTGGCATCATCGGAGGGCCAGGGACGAAAGCCTCCGGTCAGACCTACTGACCAATGTGGAGCGAGACGCACACCCACCCGCAGATTAGGGGTGAGCCAAACATCGTACAACAGGTTGTTGCTGACGCTCACCTGTTGCGCATAGGTGAAGAGGGCTAAGACCATGAACACCAACGCAGCGGAAAGTCTCTTTACCGTCCCTGCTGTCCATGGAGTCCATTGGCCACATCTTTGGCATTGAAAGAACTTCCTGGCCGCTATCCATGTATGCTCATTTGACGGGCTCTGTATGCATGACACACCCATTTCCATAGGGAAACAACCGTCAAATTGATTCAATGACATCTTTTTTGCAACAAAGGTACTCATTCTACAGCACCCTACAAAGAAGAGGAATCTGTATTTGATGGTCATATACAATTTTTAACTCTTTCACGTCCATTTACCGAAAAGACGATGTCTCGCGGAGAATACACCATATATGCTTTCGGTTGCAAATGGCTACGCTTTTGTTACTCGTTGTTGCGTATGACGGGCCAAGTGCCTACCTTTGCCCTTGCAAAATCAACCAAAATGCCAACACTATGAAGCGGATTCTTCTGACACTGATGCTTGTCTGCGCCATTGCCGCACAGGCAGCCGACCAGTTTGTAACGTTCAAGAGCGCGAGCGGTGCCTTTGCCCTTGCACAGCAGGGCATGGTAGTGCCCATTGTCTATGACGCCAACGACGACGAAGGCGTCATCATGGCCATCCACAGCCTTCAGGCCGACATCAAGGCCGTCACCGGCGTGGAACCGGCACTGAAACCCGGCACCACAGACCTGAATGTCGGCGCGCCCGCCTGCATCATCGTCGGCAGCTCTGAGTCCGCACTCATTCAGCAGCTGCTGAAGGCCGGCAAGGTGCAGAAGAAGGAGCTTCAGGGCAAGCACGAGAAGTACCTCCTGCAGGTGGTCGATCAGCCCGTCGACGGTGTCAGCCAGGCACTCGTCATCGCCGGCAGCGACAAGCGCGGCACCATCTACGGCATCTACGAGCTCTCGCGTCAGATGGGCGTCTCGCCATGGTACTGGTTTGCCGATGTGCCGGCACAGCACCACGACGACATATATATAAAGAAAGGTGTGTTCACCGACGGCGAACCCGCCGTGGCCTACCGCGGCATCTTCATCAACGACGAGTGGCCGTCCTTCGGCAACTGGGCCGTGGAGCACTTCGGAGGCATCAACGCCAAGTGCTACGAGCACATCTTCGAACTCCTGCTGCGCCTCAAGGCTAACTATATGTGGCCCGCCATGTGGGGCAGCGCCTTCTACGACGACGACCCAGAGAACGGCCCCCTGGCCAACCGCATGGGCATCGTCATGGGAACCTCCCACCACGAACCCATGGCGCTCGCACAGCAGGACTGGAAGCGCCGTCAAGGCCACGGCAAGTGGAGCTTCACCACCAACCACGACGAGATGATGGACTTCTGGCGCGGCGGCGTGGAGCGCGCCAAGGGCTGGGAGACCATGTACACCGTGGGCATGCGCGGCGACGGCGACGAGGCCATGGAGGACAAGGCCAGCGTGGCCCTCATGGAGCAGATCGTGAAGGAACAGCGCGAACTCTTGGAGCAGGTCACGGGGCGCAAGGCCGCCGACGTGCCGCAGGTGTGGGCCCTCTACAAGGAGGTGCAGGACTTCTACGACCAGGGCATGAAGGTGCCCGACGACATCATTCTCCTGCTCTGCGACGACAACTGGGGCAACATACGCCGTCTGCCGGCCCTCGGCACGGCCAAGAACCACAAGGGCGGCTACGGCATGTACTACCACGTGGACTACGTGGGCGGACCGCGCAACTCCAAGTGGATCAACGTAAGCCCTATCCCCCGTCTGTGGGAGCAGATGAACCTCACCTACCGCTACGGCGTGGACCAGATGTGGATCCTCAACGTGGGCGACCTCAAGCCCATGGAGTACCCCATCACCTTCTTCCTCGACATGGCCTGGAACCCCGACCAGTTCAACGCCACCAACCTCCAGGAGCACAGCGTCAGCTTCTGCCGCAGCATCTTCGGCGACGAGAATGCCGAGGAGGCGGCACGGCTCCTGCGCACCTATCCTAAGTTCAACCGCCGCGTAACGCCCGAACTCCTGAACTTCCGCACCTACTCCATCGCCAACTACGACGAGTGGGCGCGCGTCACCGGCGAATATGACCAGCTGGCACTCGATGCCGAAGCCCTCGGCAAGAAACTGCCGGCCAACCTGCAGGACGCATGGTTCCAGCTCTTGGGCTATCCCATCAAGGCCTGTGCCAACCTCTACGACATGTACTACGCCCAGGCCATGAACCAGCGCCTCGCCAAGAAGAACGACCCCGCCACCAATGCCTGGGCCGACCGCGTGGCAGAGTGCTTCCAGCGCGACGCCGCCCTCGCGGCAGAGTACCACGCCATGAACGACGGCAAGTGGAACCACATGATGGACGAGCAGTACATCGGCTACAAGTCATGGAACAGCCCCGAAAAGAAAATCATGCCCGAGGTGAAGCGCCTTGATAACACGTCCGCGTCCGACGCCGCCGGCATCACCCTCCCCACACCCGCCTACATTACCTACGCCAACCCCGGCCCCGCGCCCACCTTCGCCACCCGCGACGGCTACGTCAGCATCGAGGCCGAGCACTTCACCCGCAAGACCGATGGCCGCGAAGCGCGCTGGACCGTCATCCCCGAACTCGGACGCACGCTCTCCGGCATCACACCGCAGCCCGTCACCGCACCCGTAGATGGCATGGCCCTCGAGTACGACATGACCCTCCCCGACGCCGCCACCGCACGCGTCACCCTGCGCTTCTGCGCCACCCTGAACTTCAACACCACCGGCCTGCGCTATGCCGTGAGCTTCGATGGCGGCGAAGAGCAGGAGGTGAACATCAACGGCGACTTCAACGGCGAGACAGGCAACGCATGGCACCGCGAACACGTCATCGACTCGCAGACCATACACACCCTCACCGCCGGTAAGCACACACTGCGCATACGCCCGCTCGACAACGCCCTCGTGCTACAGAAGATTCTCATCAACCTCGGAGGGATGCACAAGAGCTACCTCGGACCGGAGGAGACAGCCCTGTAAGGGCAAGAGAACATAGCCGAGGGTGGAAGCCCCCGGTAACTTAAGTTAGTTAATAAGTAGTGAGTTAATCTGTTAGTTAGTTAGTTAGTTTACAGTTAGTTAGTTAGTTATTTTTGGTGAAATGGAACGTCGTGATGACGTTCCATTCCTTTTGTCTGCGACCACAGGCGGGAAACAAAACGATACGCTTCATGAAAGAAATACATAGCCACGATGCAACAAAGGGAAGCGTATATGAAAGAAATGCGTAGCGCCATGCGCACGAAGGGCAGTACCTTTGCACCGCAAACATGAGACAGACAAAACGTATTAATCATCTAAACCCAAACAACAGCTATTATGAAAAAGTTTGCTTTATTGGTTGCCTTCATGGCAGCTTTCACCATCACCGCCATGGCACAGGACGCTAAGGCTCCCTGGAAGATCATCGACCTCGAGAACGTCACCAAGACCGGCGGCAACTGCGACTTCGACGACGAGACGCTCACCGCCACCTTCCGGGAGAAATGGGACCGCTGGTTCGACCTCCCAGAAGTGAGCGGCGACCTCACCGGCCACACCAAGCTCACCATGACCATCATGAAGAGCACATGCATGCTCAAGGTGGTGATCCGCTACAAGGACGAGGACGGACAGCAGCAGCAGGTGGACGCTGCCCAGTTCTACCGTCAGATGGGAAAGACCATCGACAAGGAGACCAAGATTGACTGCGACCTCACCAACAAAGGCAAGATTGGGGACGACATACTGAAGAACGTGACCAGCATTCGCATCTCCATGGCCAAGGCCGTGGATGGCAACGAAGAACCTTGGGAGACACAGTTCGGAGAAGTTACTATTCAATAAACAACACGCTCATACATAATCTAAGACACACACAATGAAAAAAACATATATCAGGCCCGAAAAGACGGTTCTCCTAATCACGGGCCATTCTATGTTGGCAACCTCAAAAAGTATTACCGAAGATACACAGAATGCGTCCGAAACAAGTAGTATAAGCCTCGGCACCAAGGAATGGCATGGTATATTCGATGAGTCCGACTGGGACAATGAATAGTATAGTATGTACACATAAAAAGAATACCACAATAACAATGAAAAAGATTATACTCCTTTTTGCAATGATGATTGCCGTTGCTGGTGTGCAAGCCCAAAGCGTTCATAAACTTTATGCTGTGCCCATGCAGGTTAGTGGCAATAGTAATATCACTTGGAACGAGAGCACTAAACAGTTCTCTGTCACTGCAGCGGGTTCCAATACCTATGACATCTTCAGTTTCCCTGCCGGTACGCTGTCGAAATACGCGAAGATACATATTAGTATTGCTAACACCACTGACCGCGTCTTGTTTATGAAAGGAACGGAAAAAGCTTTTACATGGAGTGGTTTTGGCAGCACAGGTCAAAAAGACCAGACATTGGTGGGGCTGAATAGCAATAGCCAAACGCTGTCAGCTGAGACTATCGCTACTATCACATCTATCCGTATTGCAGGCCCTGAAAGCGGTACAATCTCTACACCTTACACCATCGGTTTCGACCCTTCTGCAACCTATTTGGAGACGGCATCTTGCGAGGCAATGGAAATCACCACGACCATCAATAGTTCGAGTACGAAGGACACTCCTTTTGCATGGACTGCCACAGGAACATTGTCAACCATTGAAAACAATTTTGGCAAGACAACATCTGCTGTTTTATTCGGATATAGCAGTAATAACGATGCGGAACATGGTATATTCGATGTGACAGGCTATGACCGCGTACAAGTAAAACTTAATAGTTACGATAGCTCAAAAAACAAGGAGATACGTTTGTTGGCTGGAACTGGATCTGACCATCTGACCTTTTCTGCACTTGAGAATGTGACGACCTACGAAAAGCCGATAGCTTCCTTTACCACTTGTTCAAGTATTAAGGCCGGACAGGGTGCAAGTGATAGTCAAGATGTAACCTCTATTGTCTTCAGCAAGTATTTTGGAACTGCTGAAACAACGGCTTTCAGCATTGCGGCTTCTGCCAGCTCAACTATTGCTTACGACCGCGAGTTTACTGCCGGACGGAAATGTACGGTATGTCTGCCTTTCTCGCTGGACAAGACAGAGATGGAGAGCTACGGAGCCTTCTACTACTTGAACAGCGTTAACAATGGAAATTTGGAATTCATGAAAGCATCTAATTCTGTCAGTGCTTATACCCCATACATATTCGTTCCCAACTCATCAGGCAAGCTCTTTGCCAACTTGACAAACAAGGCCATTGTGGCTTCGCCTGGTCAGACTATGCAGAAGCAAGTTGGTAACGGAGCATGGACATTCCAGGGAACGCTGGCTCACGTAGCAAGTTTAACCCAAGCTGGTAATACACTTTATGGTTGGAATGCCGAAAATGGAAACTTTGTGAAAGTAGGGTCTAATGTAAGCATTAATGCCTTCCGCGCCTACATCACTGGTCCTGCTGAGAGCGGAGAAGGCTCTGTCAAATCCCTCACTGCCGTATTCAATGACGACGCAACGACAACTGCCATCCAGCAGGTGCAGTCTGCCCCTGTCAGCAAGGCCATGTACAACCTTGCCGGTCAGCGGGTAAGCGACAGCTACAAAGGGATAGTAATCAAGAATGGAAAGAAGATGATTGTAAAATAATTCAAGTGTCCGATGTTTCATTTCTCACGCAGAGCCGCAGAGTACGCGGAGTGATGCGCAGAGTATTCATTAAAACTCCGCGTACACTGCGGTTCTGCGCGAGAAAAAAGAGATGCGAAATTACAACATATGTCGTAACATCGTTACAAATAAGTTGTAATGCTGTTACCGGCTCAGTTGCAATAGTCCGTGGATGAGAACAATAAGGTATAAGCGTGCTGCAAGATATGCTGCACCGTGGTCCACCCCCTCTTGCACCGCGTTGCAACATACGTTGCATCGCGATGCAGCGGTCGACACATCGCGATGCAACGATTGAGACACCGCGATGCAGCACCCTCATCGACGTGATGCATCGTCCCTCTCAGGGCAACCGCCCCTGAAAGGGGCAGATAAATTAGCCCAGGGGCTCGCCCCTGGGTAGGAGTAATGCCCCTACGTAACGGAATGTCACCCACACACACACCGCCCCTGAAAGGGGCAAATAGCCAATAAATCGTGGGTTATGAGCCCCTTACAGGGGCAATTTAAACGGGAAACCAGTTTACACAGGGGCAAGCCCCTGTGCTATGTTATTAAACCCCGTTGGGGTTTGGCTGGCTCTTTCATGGCTTTTCAACCGCACAGCAGGTATTTTTGAGCTTATTTGTCTTCACGAAGAAGGAGGATTCACAGTTTTTTGCGGCAGCATGTTGTGATTTGTGATTGCACTTATATATATATGTGCAATCACAAAATCACAATCACAGCTTTGTTGTAACTCAGAACTGAATCACTTGCTCGCAAGATGCAAAGATGGTTTTTGACCCCTTGTTCTCAAACAGGGTCTTGACTTCTGCTGCACGCTCTCCCAAGGTGTTTGCGGGCGAGCCGCCCGCGCTCCCAAGGGGGCACCCATACGTTAACGGGACACGTTCCTGTCCTCGCCCTGCTGTAAGCGAAAATTGAGTGAAATATTCAGATTAGTTTTTTATGTCGAAGGTAGGATCGGCAATGCAAAAATACTTCATTTATTTTGCATTGCTCTCGGTTTTCACTACCTTTGCAACATCTTTATATATCAAGGTGAACAGATATGGGAGCTTATATCAATTTGGGTAATGCTGGCTTTCAGTCGGTACTTAATAGTGAATACGTTGATAAGTCAGGGCTTATAGCCGTGGTAAATAAAACGCTGTTTACAGAGCACCGTTTCAGCTGCGTGTCCCGATGCCGTCGGTTCGGCAAATCATTGGCTGCCAAGATGCTCTGTGCCTACTACGACCAGTCGTGCGACTCGCGGCATCTGTTCGCGGACTTGGAGATAGCGAAAGCCCCGTCGTTCGAGCAGTATCTGAACAAGTTTCCTGTCGTCTATCTGGACTTGTCCGACTTCGTGACACGCTTCAAGAACGAGAGCATCATCAGCGAGATGGACAGACGGATCATGCAAGATGTTCAGACGATTTACCCCGACATTCTGATAAAAGATGGCGACGACCTGATGGAGTATCTTGCCCGCATAGCAATGGCCAGACAGCAGCAGTTTATCTTCATCATCGACGAGTGGGATGCCATCTGCCGCGAGTTCGAGGCGGGCACAACCGTGTTTGATGCCTATCTGGACTGGCTGCGCCGTATGTTCAAGGGTGGACTGACCATGCAGGTGTTCGCCGGTGTCTATATGACCGGCATCCTGCCTGTCAAGAAGTATCGCACACAGTCGGCCATGAACAACTTCAGGGAATACTCGATGGTATCGCCTCGCAACATGAGTCATTTCTTCGGTTTCACCAAAGACGAAGTCAAGATGCTGGCAGAGCGGCATGGCATGGACTTCGACAACTTGGAGAAGTGGTATGACGGCTATCAGATAGGCGATGAGTTGTCTATCTTCAATCCCAACAGCGTCATGTCAGCAGTAGAGTGTAACTACTGCGAGAGCTACTGGGCTGCAACGGGTTCTTACGACACGGTGGCCGACTACATCAAGATGAACTATGAGGGACTGAAGGACGACGTCATCAGCATGCTGGCTGGAGGGCGATGCAAGGTTGACTCTACCATGTTCAGCAACGACATGTATGATGTCCGCAGCAAAGACGATGTGCTGACGGTGCTTATCCATTTAGGATACCTCAGCTATGACAGAAGCCAGGGTGAATGCTATATTCCTAACAGAGAGGTGGCGGGTGAAATGGTGAATGCCGTAAAGCTCAATAACTGGAAGCATGTGGCGGATGCTCTCGACAAGTCGCGTCGGCTGCTGCAGGCCACTCTCCAAGGCGATACCGAGGCTGTGGCACGCGGCATTGAACTGGCACACGACGAGAACACCAGCATCCTCTCTTATAATGATGAGAACTCCTTGGTATGCGTACTCAGCATCGCCTACTACTATGCCAAGAACGACTATATCGTGCATCGTGAATTGCCCACGGGCAAGGGGTTTGCGGATATAGTACTCATCCCCCGTAAAAACGTGGACTCCCCAGCCATCGTCATCGAACTGAAGGTGGACAAGAGTGCTGACGCTGCCATTGACCAGATCAAGCGCAGGCAGTACCCTGCCAAGGTTGCCGAGTATGCCGGTTGCCCGACGGCACAGGAGACGCCTGGCTCGTCCAATAACCTGCTGCTCGTCGGCATCAGCTACGACCGCGAGACAAAGCTGCATGACTGTCGGATTGAGAAGCTTTGATAAAACACTACACTCTATGCACTATATAAGAAACATTGTACTGCTCAGCCTGATGTTGCTGACAAGTCTCTGCACATGGGCACAGTCCGTGAAATTTTATGATACGGAGCTGCTGTCGTCGAATCAGGTCACTGATATCTGTCAGGACAGTATGGGCTATATATGGATTGGTACGGAATACGGTCTGAACAAGTTTGATGGTGCCCATGTGGAACAATACTACAGCGATGACGCTGACCCTCATTCGCTTTGTGACGATATTGTGCGCTGCGTCATGACAGCCAGCGACGGCAGGGTGTGGGTGGTAACCAACCGAGGGGTGCAACACTACAACCGCATGACCGATGCTTTCGAGACGGTGATGTTTGCAGGTAGCAACACGGCAAATATCAGCGATATTCTGGAGACACCCAACGGAAAGATATGGCTGCTGAGTGCTCACAGCGGAGTGTATGAGGTGCAGGGCGGCAGTCTCGATGCCGTTCCGCTGACCGCTGTCAACCGCCATCTGCGGAAGAACATGGCAGACAATATGTATTTAGACAGAAAGGGGAGACTATGGGTAGCCTATTCTGATGCGCCATTGCAGATGATTGACACCAAGAGTGGGAAGACCCACCTTTACAGTCAAGCCCTGTTTGCAGATAACCGAGCTGTTGACGTCACGGAAGACGCTCGCCACCGGTTGCTGGTGCTGACCTATAACAGTATTATGCAGGTGGACGAGAAGACGCTCGCCTGCAAACCCGTTATTACCTTTCCACGCAATGCCGTCAAGCGAATGTTTAAGGACAACAAAGGTCGTCTGCTGGTAGGCACTATTGGCAGTGGACTGTGGGCTGTAGATGAGGGACAGCCCTCCCCCACCCCCGCCCTACAGGAAGGGAAGCTGACAGTCCTCTATCCACAAGTGACCAATGATTTTGACATGGCGCAGGCTCATGTGAATGCTTTCCTGGAGGACCGTGGCGGCAACCGATGGATAGGCTGTTTTCGCAGGGGAGTGCTGTTTGTCAACGACAAGCCCACCTCGTTCCACTATCTTGGTCTGGACCAGATGGAGCAGGACAACAGCTACCTGCTGCGCTTGGTATTTGCGGATAGTCAGCACAGGGTGTACGTCTGTCAGGAAAAAGGAGGCATCAAGGATATTGACCTCAGCGGTCATGTGCAGGGACTCTGGATGAACGGATACACCGTGACGACCCTCTACGAGATGTCTGCCAACACCTTCTTGGTGGGTACCTACCGCGACGGACTGTTCCGCTTAGACAGACAGACGGGAAAGGTAGAGCAGCTACCCATTGCCAAGAACCAGCGCATCAGCAGCATCGCCAGGGATCGCCAGGGAAATATCTACTCCGCCGTGTTCAGCGAGGGGCTTCGTAGCTATACCCCTGACGGTAAGACGGAGCGTGTGCTTGGAAAAGGGCGATTAGATCTCCATAACCCTTACCTGAACGTCTTGTTTACCGATGCTTCCGGTCTCATCTGGATAGGTCACTACTACGGCATCGATGTATATAATCCCCAGACCGACAGCCTTGTTGACGTGCATATCCCTGCTGCCCTGCGACCCGCCATCGTCTATGCCATCGTGCAGTCGCCCAAGGACCAGTCCATCTGGATAGGTACCAACAAAGGATTGTTTGTCTATCGAGGTGCGAGGGAGAGTGAAGTGTGGGAGCGTTATACGCAGAAGGACGCCCTGCCCAACGACATTGTCTGCGGACTGGTTGCCACGGCAGACGGCTCCCTGTGGATCAGCACCTACCGGGGACTGGCGCAGAGAGAGCCCAATGGCACCTTCATCCGTTACTACCGCGGCAACGGACTGCAGGACTGGTCGTTCGTACGCAGTGCCTATACCTATACTACTGACGGTGACATCATTTTCGGCAATCAGAAAGGTATCACCTATTTCACTCCCGACAAGCTCGTCAAGAACCAGTTCCTACATGGCATCACCCTTACCGGCATGTGGCTGGGCAATACCGATGTCAACGTATCGACGCGCTCCAACGGAAAGAGTATCATCACGAAGATGTTAGAGACGACAGACGACATCACCGTGTCTTACTTAGACAACACATTCAGCCTCCAGTTCTCGTCGATGGAATTCCGCGAGGCCATGAACATACACTATGAATACCGGTTCGAGGACGAGGGCAAGGACGTGTGGCACCAGACAGCCGCCGGCGTGAGCGAGATATTCTTCACACACCTGGGCGTGGGCACCCACCGTCTGCAGGTGCGTGCCTACGACAACGGCGCCTATTCGCCCGTTAAGACCCTCCGCATCCACGTCACACCGCCGTGGTACCGTTCGTGGGGAGCATACGCATTCTACCTGATGCTCATCCTCGCCATCGCTGCCCTCTGGTGGCGCTACTACTGGAACAAGCGGCAGGCAGAGACCAATGAAGAGAAGATAAAATTCTTCGTAGATATCAGTCATGAGCTACGCTCACCGCTGACCCTCATCAAGAGTCCGCTCGAAAAGATGCTCAAGGAGAGCCACAACCCGCAGACCACCCGTGCCCTGCGCAATATGGAGCGTAACACCAACCGCCTGCTCGCCCTCGTCAATCAGATTCTGAGTATCCGTAAGATAGAGAAAGGACAGATGCGACTGCACTATGCCGAGACCCCCCTTGCCGACTTCGTCAGTAACATCTGTCATGATTTCGACTATCAGGTGGAAAACAGACAGATTGCACTGAAAATGCATAATGAGGCTGAGGGTATGGCGGTATGGATAGACTGCGATAATTTTGACAAGGTGGTGACAAACCTCCTCAGCAATGCCATCAAATATATAGACGACGGTGGACAGATAGACGTCACCGTGAGACAGATAGACAACAAGCTGGCGGAGCTGGCGGTACGCGACAACGGTCCGGGCATCAACGAGGCACAGCTGAAGAAAGTATTCGAGCGATTCTATCAGGCCTCTGTTCGTCCGGCGTCAGGACAGATGAGCTACGGCATCGGACTGAACCTGACACAGAAGATAGTGACGCTGCATGGCGGTACGATAGTAGCCCGCAACCGTGAGGGCGGCAACGGCTCAGAGTTTATTGTCAGACTGCCATTGGGCAACGACCACCTGCCACAGGAGCAGTTGGTGGGCAGCGACTACTATGCTTCCTCACCCACCCATGAAGAGCGGACAACACCTGTCACCGACGCGGAACAGAAGCGTAGGACACGGAAGAAGACCACGTACCACGTTGCCGTTGTCGACGACGACGATGAGCTACGCTCCTTCCTCCAGACAGAGCTCAGCGAGAGCTATTATGTGCACGGCTATCCCGACGGTAAGAGCGCACTGGAAGGGGTCGTCGACATCGTGCCCGACCTCGTAGTCAGCGATGTGGTGATGCCACAGATGGACGGCTTCGAGCTGCTAAAACGCTTGAAGAGCAGTACCAAGACCAGCCATATCCCAGTGATACTCCTCACAACGAAGACCGAGCACCAGTCGCATATCAAGGGTCTGGAGCAGGGTGCTGACGCATATGTGGACAAGCCCTTCAACATGGAGGAGTTAGAGACGCGTATTGCCAATCTTATTGCCAACCGCATACGTCTGCGCGGCAAGTTCTCGGGAGCGCAGGAGCAGGAGCACACTGTGAGCAAGGTTGAGCTGCGAGGCAACGACGAAGTGCTTATGGAAAAGGTTATGAAGGCTGTCAACGAGCATCTTGACGACAGCGAGTTCAACGTCGAGGCCTTAGCCGAGACCGTAGGCTTGAGCCGCGTGCAGCTGCACCGCCGCATGAAGGAGATGACGGGCATCACCGTAGGCGAGTTTATCCGCAACCTGCGTCTACAGCAGGCGGCACGACTGTTAGAGAAGGGCGACACCACGGTGTCGCAGGTGACATACGCTGTGGGCTTCTCCAATCCCACACATTTCACAGCCGCCTTCAAGAAGCATTTCGGCACCACCCCGTCGGATTATATGGCCAAGCATCAGCGTAGGAGTTGATAGTTCTTTGCGGATGAAGCACAGCAGGGCACGGGTCGGAATGTCGCAACAAAAATTGTGTAAGATGCAACATTTCGTAAGCCGCTGTGCAACGAATAGTGTGAACAACTGAACACGCATGTAGATGGACAGTAGTCTCAGTTATGTAACTTTGCACTCGCGGTACAGCCTGTGGTTGCGGCTGTAGCTGTGAGTGTAATTCGTAAGGCTTAAACCAATAAATTGTGATATGGTGAAACAAGACTTTTGGAGGCTCCTCTTGCTGCTGCTTCTGGTTCCACTCAGACTAAGTGCGCAAGATGATGTCATAGTGGCTACCGGCACTGTCGTCGATGATTCCGGCGAGCCACTGGTGGGTTGTTCGGTGAAACAGAAAGACGGTGCAGCAGGAGCGACAGCCGACCTTGACGGCAACTTCAGGGTAGAAGTGCCGAAGAATGCCGTTCTTGTGTTCTCCTATATAGGCTTCAAGGCGCAGGAACATAAGGCAGCAGCCGATATGCACATCGTGCTTCTGGAGGACTCGAAGGTGATCGACGAGGTCGTTGTTGTGGGCTATGGCACCATGAAGCGTTCCGACATCACCGGCTCTGTGGTTTCGGTGAAGGCCGAGGACATGCAGCAGACATCGTCTGGCACTATGGATCAGATGCTTCAGGGGCGCGTGGCGGGTATGCAGCTCACGTCCAACAGCGGTGCTGCCGGTGCCGGCACGAGTGTTCAGGTGCGCGGCGTGAACTCTCTGAATTCCAGCAATGAGCCTATCTACGTCATCGACGGTGCCATCGTAACCAGCGAGCCAGGTTCAAGTGTGTACAGCAACCCCCTTACCGACCTCAACCCCAACGATGTGGAGAGTATCGAGGTGCTAAAGGATGCCTCAGCCACCGCCATCTATGGTGCTCAGGCTGCCAACGGCGTTATAATCGTGACGATGAAGAAAGGCTTCGAAGGGTCTGCACCGAAGGTCAACTTCAAGACGCAGGTGGGATGGGACATGCTTCCCAAGACGCTCGACGTGATGGATTTGCACCAGTTCGCGGCATGGGCACGCGAAGCCAATCTCCAGCGTTCAACAGTCAAGGAGAGCCATATGTTTGCCAATCCATCGACCCTCGGCAATGGTGCCGACTGGCAGGATGCGCTGTTCCGCAGCGGTCTGCGCCAGGAGTACAACCTCTCTCTGCGCGGCGGCAGCAAGGGTGTGAGCTACAACCTGTCGAGCGGCTACTTCTCGCAGGACGGCATCACTATCAACAACGATTTCCGTCGCTTTACGCTGCGCGGAGCCATGGATGTGAAGGCCTACAGCTGGCTCGACTTTGGAGCCACGTTCAATCTGGCACAGTCGAACCGCAATACGGGCATGGCGTCGTGGGATGTGGTGCCCAATGCCTTGGGCGACACACCTAACAACGCCGTGCGCAACCCCGACGGCTCATGGGCCAAGTCGGGCTACAACGGCGACACCGACACGTGGCAGCCGAACCCTGTGGCTATAGCCGAGCTCACCACCCGCACCAATAAGATAAGCAGTGCCCGCACCAATGTCTACTTCACTATCAAGCCCTGGTCGTGGCTGAACTGGAAGAACGAGGCCACCTTCGACGGCAATATCGACAATTTCCGCTACATGCTGCCCGAATACCAGCTTGGCGAGAACGGCGCGACACGAGAATATGCCACCCACCAGGCTTCCAAGGCGTTCAACATGTACTGGTCGCTGAAGTCTGTGGCTACAGGCAATTGGAAGATCAATAAGGTTCACAAGGTATCGTTCATGCTGGGTGTCGAGGCCAACAGCCGCTACCGCGACTACCTCTACGGCCAGCGCTTAGGCGGGTCGAATACCAACCTTGCATTGTCTGGCGGCGATGCCAGCCGCGACGACAACGCCGGCTATTCGACCACGAAACGCTACAGCAGCATCTTCGGGCGAGCCACATATAACTATAAGGACCGCTATATGTTCACCGGTACCTTGCGCCACGACGGCTCATCGCTCTTCGAGCGCGGTCAGCGGTGGGGTACGTTCCCCTCGGCAGCTGTGGCCTGGCGCGTGACCGAGGAGGACTTCTGGATGATGGGAGCCGACAGGTTTCCTGTCATGTCTGCCATCAGTCAGCTCAAGTTGCGCCTCGGCTACGGTCTGGTGGGTAATGCCAACCTGTCGGAGAGCACCTTCATGGCCAACTTCTCCAATCTGGAGTCGAACTTCGGCACGAGCCTGAAGACCGCCAACATGCCTAACTATGGCAAGCTGACGTGGGAGACCACCGACTCCTGGAACGTGGGTCTCGACCTGACGCTGTTTGAAAATCGCGTGGAGTTCATCTTCGATGCTTTCGTCAAGACCACCCGCGACCTGCTGATGCAGACAGCACTGCCCTTCTATTCGGGAACCTCGACCAAGGTGACGGGTGCTGCCGAACCACAGTGGGCCAATGTGGGCAATATGACGAACAAGGGTATAGAGTTCACCCTCACCGCCCATGTGCTGAACAAGAAGAGCCTGAAATGGAAGACTACTCTGACCTATTCACTGGTTCGCAACAAGGTGACGAAGCTGAACAGCGACACAGGGTTCATCGACAAGACGTTGGACTACGAGGGGTCGGGCGAGACCATCACTCGTACAGCCGTGGGCCACGGTATCAGCCAGTTCTACGGTTTCCAGGTAGCAGGCCGCATCAATTCGGCCTCCGACTTCCTGAGCAACAATGGCGACGGCACCAGCACCGTCATAGCCGCCACTCCTAACTACCGTGTGGGTACTGTTGTGAGCAATGCCTCGGCCGGAGAGCTGCTTACCAGTGTGGGCGACCTTCTGTTCCGCGACCTGAACGGCGACGGCATCATCGACGACAACGACAAGACCTTCTTGGGCAACGGCCTGCCCCACTTCACCTTCGGCTGGAATAACAGCTTCAGCTACAAGCGTCTCAGCGTATCGCTCTTCCTCTATGGCAGCGTGGGCAACAAGGTGTTCAACTGGACACGCCGTCGCATGGACGATCCTTCGCTCACCCCCGGCGGTGCAGCCTGGAACAAGTACGTGCGCACCGGCAACTATGCCCGCTGGGCCTACTACGACGGCAACAGCGGCAACACCGACATATGGAACGTATATGTAGCGCCAGGGGCAGAGGCTTCCATACCCCGCATCGACAACCAGCACAGCAACTACAACTCGCGTGTGAGCGATCGTTATGTGGAGGATGCCAGCTATCTGCGCATCAAGAACATCTCGCTGACCTATTCCATTCCCAAGAAGTATATAGAGAAGGCTCATCTCTCCGACCTGAGGGTGTCATGCAACATCCAGAACGTATGGACGCTGACAGGCTACACCGGCTACGACCCCGAGGTGGGCAGCCAGAACGGCCAGTACTCCATGACCGGACAGGGTATGCTGATGTACGGTGTCGACACAGGCCGTGTGCCGGCTCCCCGTTCCGTAATCTTCGGAGTAGAAGCGAATTTCTGAGTTGAGAGTTTAGAGTTCAGGGTTGAGAGTTTAGAGTAGTTTAATGAGTTTAGAGTTTAGAGTTATGATGACCAGATATATCAAGAATATAACCGCTGTTGCCCTTGTAAGCTATGGTATGGCTGTAGGCTTCATGTCCTGCGACGACTTCTTGGACACTACCAACGAGCGCATAGTTCCGGCCCACGAGGAGCTTACCGATCTTGATGCCTTGCGGGCAGCCACTGCCAGCCTGTATGCACAGCCTTGGTACTATTTCATGAAGCAGCGTTTCATCTCCTTGGGTGATGCCCGTGCCAACAATCTCTACGTGTCCAACTCCACGCTGGGCGAGGTGAATGCTCAGGCCACACTCTGTGAAGACAAGCAGAACGCTTCTGTCCAGTACTCATGGGCATCGCTCTACAACGTGGTGACGCAGGCATCATACGTGATCAACGACTATGCCCCCTACTGCATCGAGAACGGCATCTGCACCGAGGCTGAGGCCAACAGCTGCATAGCCGAGGCTCGCTTCATGCGGGCACTGGCATACTGGTTCCTCGCTATATACTGGCACGACGTGCCCATAGTAGACGACCCTGTCACTCAAAGTGCAACTGCCTTTCCCAACAGCTTTGAGGATGTCGTGCAGTATGCCCTATGCGAGGGCGAGTATGCCGCCAAGTGGCTGCCGGTAGCACCGGTATCGAGGGGACGTGTGTCGCAGGTCAGTGCCTTTGCCCTGCTCTCCCGCATCTATCTCACCGCAGCCGCTTGGGCCAAGGGTGGACACGTCACCGGCGAATTCCAGTCGCGGGTGCTCGATGCCTACTACGAACAGGATATAGAATACATATCCAAGACATCGCTTTCTGAGTTCTACTATGCCAAGGCCGCCCTGGCAGCCCGCCGTGCCTTGGATCTGGCTGCGGAAGGAGGCTATGGGCTTATGGACGACTACGAGGAGATGTTCCGTGTGCAGAACAACAACTGCAGCGAGGTGCTCTTTGCCATCCAGACCGTGGCTTCCAGCACAAGCTATGGACTGGGCAACGAGCTACAGGGCATGTTCTGCTACGACCGCTGCATCAACAAGAACTACGGCATGACCTATTTCAACTGGGCCAGCTACGATCTGGTGCTGCTCTCGCAGGCACGAGGCGGACTCTCACGCACTCGCGGAAACATAATGCCGCACGGCATGACCTACGACTATCTCTATCACGAGCAGGACACATGCCGCGTCAAGGGTGAGACCTGGACGGTGAACCGCAACTCCTGGGATCCCGTGGCTATCAAGAAGCAGGTGGTGGGAGGACCTTTGGGCACCGACAACATTGCCATCCAGGGCAACTCGGGCTTCTGCACCCCCATGCTGCGCCTGAGCGAGGTTTATCTCAACCTGGCAGAGGCTCTGATGGGACTCTACGACGAGGAGAGCACCACCAATCCCCGAGTGCTGGCAGCTGTGAACACCGTGCGCCAGCGGGCCTACAAGACGGAGATAGCCAACGGCACCTACCCGGGTGACTATATCCAGGTGAACCTCGACACGCTGCTGCTCGAGCGCAGGTTGGAGTTCTTTGCCGAAGGACTGTTCTGGAGCGATATCGTGCGCCGCTCCTTCATGGGCGAGAGCCACCTGAAGCGTATGGTCAACTATCAGAACGGCCTTGTCGACGAGCTGGAGGACGAACCGCTGATGGGATGCCACCGCCTTTATAAATATGGTTATAAGAAGGACAACGACCTAACCAAGATAGGCACTCCCACGCTCTCTGTCAATTCAGCCGACGGCAGCTATACTATAATCCAGCCCAGCCGCGAGTGTGTGCATCAGGTTCCTGACGGCAGCTTCTGCCACTCTCAGGAGCTTGGCACATCCGACAACCTCTGGTCTATGATTTATCCTCCCACCGAGGTGATGCAGGATCCCAACCTGATAGAGGCTCCTGTGGGATATGACTTTACAAATATCATTGCCAACAAATACGACTATCGCTATGAAGAGTAGGTTTCTGAACAGACTGTCTGTCTACGGGCTGATGCTGTGTATAGCAGCCCTCACGCAACTCTCCTGCACCAATGATGAAGAGGAGCCGGTGGTGAACAGTGTGTGGATCAACATGGTATCGCGCCCTGTGGAGCAGGTGGCTTGTGCCTATCCCGGACAGACCATCTGTCTGCGCGGCCAGTATTTAGGCGACCTCAGGCGCGTCATTGTCAACGGCACCGACATCAACCTCAACACACTCTTCGTCTACGAGTCGTCGAGTGCCGTCACCTTCCAGCTGCCGTCGGACGTGAACACCATGGGCGATAAGATACGTGTGGTGACGAAATGGGGAATGACCGACTTCCACTTCGTGATCCGGCCTGCCAGCGAAGAGCCGCAGATAACATCGTTCTCCACCACAACCCTCATCGGCGGACGCACCCTGACCATTCGCGGAGCCAATCTGCAAGGTGTCACCCAGGTGTGGCTCCCACTGACATTCGACGGACGCATACTCTGCCCCCTTGTCGGGGAACAGGATGCCGACGGCACCAACGTGAAGGTCACCATCCCGGAGGATGTTAGCTTTGCCAAGGGTCAATGCGAGATTGTGATGGAGAAGACCGATGACGAACGCGGCATCACATATACGGAGAAAGCCTACTCCACTACCACCAACTTCAGCAACTGAGGCTGTTAACAATACATTATTTAGCACACAGACATGATGACCAGGATAAGCAAAGTACAGGTGATAAGTATGTCTCTTGTCATTTGTCATTTATCATTTAGCGCGATGCTCGCATCGTGCAGCTCAGATATTGACGCTCCTTCGCTGCCGGCTGTCGAGAGCGCGACCATACCTCAGGGCGTGGAGCTACCTGCCGACAAGCTCTTTGGCGTGTGGGAAGGCAAGAAAGAAGTGGGTAGCAACAACACTAACCACTTCGAGCAGACCTATCGCGTGGAGTTCCAAAGTGTTGACGATGCCGAAGCCATTCTCTCCCACTGGTTTGTGGATGCTGAGACAGCTATTCCCGACTCGCTGTGCAATATGGAGTACACCTACCAGTTCGACGGCTCTAACATAGAGCTTACACCCAAGCCTGCAGCTCGCGCTGCCGGTGCATCCATAATCAAGGCCGTTCACACAGGCGATTTGCAGATGCAGCTGTTTGCCGTAGGCGACAACGCCACGACGGCTATTTGCACTCTCACCCGCACAGGCGACCCGGAACCGAGCATAACAGGCGTAGACCGTACACTGCCGCAGGCTGGCGAGAAGGTTACTATCTACGGGCGAAACCTCCAGTTCGTGGACTGCCTCTACCTGCCTACAGCTACAGGCGAACTCGCCGTGACCGATTTCACCGCCTCGTCCAAGCAGATTGTGTTCACGCTGCCTTCGGCAGAGCTGAGTCCCGGCTACATACGCTGCCACGCATCGGGTGCTCATGTCAGCTCGTTCACCCCCGCCATGTTCTGCTCTAACTGCGTTTTCTTCAGTACTTTTAGCACCAACGGCACCAGCACTCCCTACACTGGTTCAGAGTTTGAGAACACCATAAACATCACCCAAAGCCTCTTCGACAAGATTACCGTGGTGGAGAGCGACAATCTGCCCGATGGTCATTGTCTGCAGCTCGCAGCCCTTGACCCGCAGCTGCCCGCGGTAGTCTCACCGGCTACCATGCTGTGTTTCTTCGGCAATACTCCTGTGACCTGGACTGAAGACACAAGTCTCGACCCCAACACCGGCATGTTCCGCTTCAGCTTTGGCGACCGTATGCAGTATGTGGTCGACAACTCTGGCGGTCTCGTCACCGCTAAGAGCAAATGCAAGGAGACGGCTGTGGAGATGGACATCTATGCCTATTCCGACGGCCAGCCCGTATGGAACACCGGGTTCATGTCGTTCCGCTTAGACAAGGACCAGAGCAAGTCGCTGACACAGTCGTGGTTTGCACAGACAGCAATGTGGAACAACGACCAACCCGTGTCGTTTGCCGACGGATGGAAGACGTTCACCATACCCCTCAGCGACTTCAAGGTTACGGAGAGCGATGCATACGCCACAGTAGGCGGTCTCATGAACTTCCTCAAGGCCAACAAGAAGCAGGCTGTGATCAAGCTTATCAACTACCAGCTCGATGCCAGCCATGCCGCCCAGGCTCTCGGCTCCTTCCAGTTCTGTATTGCCAACATGCGCTTAGTGCCTTACGGCACACCCGCCAACAGACAGGATTAGCAGCACTGCCGTGTCTGAGCAATAATACCCGCCCGAAACAGCACAACAATAGTTTCGGGCGGGTATCATTTATAGCGACGCTGCGGGTATCATCATTTTTCTCACGCGTGAGAAAAGTACGTATCTGCCGTGTGACACAAATCGCAGTGCCGATGTAACTTGCGCA
>CALEPV010000096.1 GCA_937910905.1 uncultured Prevotellaceae bacterium | reverse complement strand
TGCAGGGATACCTTGATGAGTACCATTTCCGCTATAACAGGCGAAATAATATGGATACAATCTTTGATGTGCTTATTAGGAGGATGGTTCAAAATCAGCCTATCCGCTTGAAATCAGATAGTTAGATGGTGCGGTCTAAACGCCTATACCTATCACTAATATCACTTTATGACGTATTTGTCTGATTATCAGAATAAAATTTGAGTGCAAATAGGCGTGCAAATGCGTGTAAAAGTGATATTAGTATGCTCATCATCGCGTCGATGGGTGCTCTACACCGCGATGTTGAGGTCGTTGCACCGCGGTGTTGAGGTCGCTACACCGCGGTGTTGAGGGCGTTGCACCGCGGTGTTGAGGTCGCTACACCGCGGTGCAATAATATCACTTTTACACGTATTTGCACGCCCATTTGCACGAAGTAAAGTCCTTAATAACCATACACTTACACCCAGTAGTGATATTAGTGATATTAGATTGCCGAAAATTGTATGTAGTCGAAAGAATTGGGGGGTGGGATTTTGCAGGCGAGCTGTCTGCGCTCCCATTAGCCGCCTGCACTCCCATAAAAGATTGGGGAATGAGGATGGGATGTCTGTGAATATGGCTATCTTTGCAGCAAACTTTTCGAACAACCGAAACCAAAAAGGGTTTATAACATCTAAACCCAAATCGGTCATTAGACCAACAATTCGATATAATGTCCCTTTTATAGGTCTATTCATGCCATATCAGCATTTCTTTCGGCATCTTGTCCACATCCCTGTCTTGACGTAGCCCGCTACGCCTTCGCCAGTGATGCAGCCAATCTGCTCGAAACAAATACCAATCTGACATAAATCCTAACGACCGATTTGGGTTAAAAAGACGGAATAAACGAAAGTGATCTTAGTATTTTCCATGCCTTTTGATGTAGTTATATAGGAAAATGAATTACAGGTTATACATCGTATTGATTGCTGCGTGGTGCTGCACAGCTGGTGTGGCGGCACAATCTACGAACTGGAGGATTGAGGCTGAGGCACCACAGACGAGGGTGCTATTGCGGGGCGACACGCTGGACATCAGCACGCCCGCTGGGTTGTCGCTGTGGTGGAGTGAGTCCTTGACGGCACCGTGCACAGTAAGCTACAGGGCGTGTGTGGTAGTGGAGGATGGTCCATGCGACCGTCTGTCAGACCTCAACAGTTTCTTCATGGCATCCGACCCCAATGCTCTGCCATCGGCAGAATCGACAGCCACAGCACGCGTGTCAGCCTTGCGTGGCATAGCTCAGCGCGGAGGACGCTTTGCGGAGAGCTACCGTCTGCAATGCTACTATCTGGGCTATGGCGGCAACTACAACTCAACCACGCGCTTCCGCCGCTATGAGGCCGACACGCTGGGTGTGACCGATGCAGCTCACCGCCCGCCTGTGTTGGTAGAGTACACCGATGCTGCACATCTGCTGAAGCCTAACCATTGGTACGACATCCGCATCACCGCCACACCCGAAGGCACCGCTCAACGCATCCGCTACACCATCGACGGCGAGTGCATCATTGACTACCTCGACCCTACCCCACTGCGTAGCGGGCACTTCGCCCTGCGCACCACATGGAGCCACCTGCGCGTAGCGGGCTTCAAGGTGGAGTGAACAAGGGTTCTTGGACGAGCCAAGCGGCAAAGGTGAGGCCTTTGCGGGTAAACCGCGAAGCATAAACGTGCGAGTAGAAGGGGGCAAATACATTAGCAACTTGACCCTGGGAATCGCAGGCGAGCGGCCTGCGCTCTCAGGATGTGCTTCATGGCGCGGAGGTAGGAACGAAGATAGCGATGCCAAGTGATGCCGAAGCGGGCGTGGTTGAAGAGCCAAAAAAGAGATCGGCGGCAAGGCTGCTTGCGCATGTCCCACTCGACCATATCGTCAATATGGCCAGCAACGTAGTCCTCGCGATTGGCGGCTATCAAGTCGCGGTAGCGGCGATCCTCAGCATTGTCGGGCTGCTGCTGGCAGAAGCGCTGCACCCACTCACCCCAATGCTGGTAGGCTCGTATCTTGTCCTCGATACAGCTCATATCATGACTAATGCTTTCGCCGTTGCCTCGATAGCAGAAGCCCACGCGCTGGGTGTTGCACACTCCGTGCGAGGCGGCAGCGGTGAAGGCTGAGAGGTCGTCGGCTGCCCAGCCATAGGGCAGATTGTAGTAGCCACCGTTGGCACGTAGCGTGGAGGTCTTGAACATGAAGTCGCCAAGATGAGTGTTGCGAGGATTCCACATGAGAGACCAAACGGATTCCCACTCAGGCCGCAACTCCAGCTCCTGTATGATCTGGGAGTGTTCGTCGATGATGACAGAACGTGCGTGCAGGAGGTCAACCTGAGGATAGCGGGCTATTAGCTGGGCAAAATCGGCAAGGTAGGAGGGTGTGAGCGTATCGTCGTCGCCTATGCAGCACACATATTGGCCACAGGCGTGGCTGAGACAGATGTTCCAGTTGTCGACGACGCGACGCGCCCCACAGTTGTGCTCGTTGGTGAAATAACGCAGACGCGAATCACCCAGAAACGGCTTTACAACGGAGTCGATATCGTATGGCGAAGCATCGTTGACGATAATCAGCTCGAAGTCGGTATAAGTCTGCGCAAGCACGCTCTCGATGGTCTCCTGGAGGAACGTTGGCTTGAAGGCGGGTATGGTAACAGAGAAAAGCGGCATAGCCGAGCGCAATTGATTGAATTAATGATGATGGAAGAGTGCCTTGATAAGGAGTCGCAGACGTGCATTCATATCGGAGAAGCCCCGACAGCGGCACAAGGTGATGATAGCAGCCCTATAGTTGCCCATAGTGACATAGGCCGTTGCAACCTGCACGAGCATGTGTGTGGCATAGCGCCGGAGGCTGTCAGGACGGTCGGTAGGCAGCGAGTACCATTCGTGGTAAGGGAACTCGCGCTCAGGCGATACCTGCGATGTCAGATTGCCGGCAACGGCTTCCTCGTAGTATGTCAGTTCACGATTGTAGTAGACAGTTGGTGTTGCCAGCCCTGCACGCAACCACAGGTCGCGGTCTTCGCCCCGATGCACATCCTCGCGAAAGCCCCCTACCCTGTCCAGCAGCGAGCGGCTCAGAACGATGGCACCCGTCCAGTAGATGATGCTCCAAGCAGCAGCATCGGCAATCACCACCTCCTGGGCCAACTGCGGTATGAGGCGGCCGTGACGTGCACAGCAGAAGAACTGTTCAGCAGGATGGCGGCGGATGAGAGCCTGCATCTCGGACAGATAGTGGGCATCCCAGCGGTCGTCGGCATCGAGGAATGCTATCCACTGCCCACATGATGCAGCTATGCCGGCATTGCGAGCTCGGGACACACCGCCATTGGGTTGGCGCAATAACCGTATGCGGGCATCATCGATGCCTGCTACGATGTCAGCACTGCCGTCGGTGGAACCGTCGTCGACCACCACGACCTCGAAGTCAGCACAACTCTGGCGAAGTACTGACTGCAAGGTGGCCTCTACGTAAGAAGCCTTGTTGTATAGAGGTATGATAACGGAGAAAAACGGCATCGAGGGCTGAATTATGAATTATGAATTGTGAATTATACTTATGCCTTGCGCTTGATAAAACGGTATGCACAGTCCTTCACGCCGCGTCCGAAGAACCAGAGCAGCGGAATATTGACAGCAAAGTAGACAATCATTGTAACAGTAGCCTGTAGCAGCCACAACAGGAAGTTATCGGATGCAGGCAGAGGTATCAGGGATGTGAGCCACCACGAGAGTGCGAAGCTCACGCCGATGATTGCATAGTAGCGCAAGGTGCCGCTCCAGTAGTTGAGCACGCTGCGATGGAAGCCACGATGATAGAGATAGTACGGTTTCCATACCATGATAATCAGGCCAACACTCACTATCTTGCCGGCCAATATGCCCACTATACCGTATGGTATCGCCAAGCTGACAGTGACCACGATGTTCAGCCCCAGCTCAACATAGCAAGACCAGATGTCGTCGTACAGCCCATAGGCATGATTGAAGATGTCCACCACAGAGCGTGTTAGGTTCATAAACGTGTACACCACCAGCAACACAAGCACAGCACTGTCCAGCACATACTTCTCGCCCAGCCAGATGCTGATGAACGGCTCCATGAGCATAAGCAGGCCGTAGCAGATTACGCCCCCCACCGCCTGACGTAGCGCCGTTAGCTCCCAGAACACTTTGTCCTCCAGTTCCTTGTTGCCTTCAGCCACAAGGTTGCCGACACCGGCATTGACCGAGTTCAGCACTACGGTAAAGAGCAAGGAAATCTTCGACACTATCATTGCATAGTTGCCATAGTAAGCCACCATACGCAGCGACACAAAGAGGAACACAAACAGCTCATCGCTCTTGGTGAGCACGAAGTCCTTGATCTTATGAATGAATATCTGACGCGTCTTGCCCAGCACATCGGGATACTGCTTGAGCAGCTGGCGTCCCAGACTCTTGTCGGTCTTGAGCCAAGGATACTCGCGGTTGATTTTCCAGTTGAGCACCACACAAGCCAGCACACCGAAGGCAAACTCAACCGCCACCCACACATAAGGATTGCTCCATGTATAGGCCAGTGCTATCTGCAACGCGACCTTCACCAAGCCAGCACTCTGATAGTAGATGCTGACCAGATACTGCTTCTGGTCGGCGGCGAGAAGTATCTCACGGTAGTTGATGAAGTAGCCTATCAGCTGCGACCCCAGGATGTTGGCAAATGCGAAGTAAACGATGCTGAGCGGCAGCCCCTTGTCGGCAAAGATGAGCGGGAAGAAGCAACTGATTATCACCGCAGCTACCAGTATGATGATACCTATCCACCGATACAGGTAGCCCAGCAGACTCAGGATGTTGGCCACTTCTGCTCGGTTGCCCGACTGCAGGGGTTTATATAGGAAGAAGCTGATAGACGACGATATGCCGAGCTCGGCAAGATTCAGATAGTTGAGGATATTGCCCAGCGTACCCGTCAAGCCAATGAACTCCTCGCCCAGACACTGCAGAAATATGCGGCGGGAGTAGAACGCGAAGAACAGGCCCAGGAAGTAGAACAGCAAGTTCACTCGCGCATTCAGTAGACTTTTATGTAGACGGCCGGACATTAACTTGATACTTGAATCTTGAATCTTGAACCTTGAATCTTGAACCTTGAATCTTGAACCTTGAATCTTGAACCTTGAACCTTGAATCTTGAACCTTGAATCTTGAATGATGTTAGGGGCGCGACTGTAGTGCCGACAGATAGGATTGGCCGGAGTCAGCTGACGGGCGCTTACCGATGATGAACTGGAAGAGGCGTTTTGTCTCTATGTACTTTAGGTAGTGATTTGCCTTAATCTGGCGGAGCGTGTGCCAGCGGTCGCGCAGAGGCAGGCTGCGAGCTGTGATGAGGACATGCGTCAGCGTGTAGCGCAGATAGCGACGCCCCACATCGAGATGCTCGGGATGCCAGGCAAGCCACTTCACGGTCTCTGCCACCACACGCAAATAGCAGTCCATGTTGCGACGGCTGAAGCGCTGTCCCATTGTGCTGGAGGAGCGCATACGATGCTCTATGAGCGTTTCGTGCATCATAGCGATGCGCTTGCATCCCAGCGTCAAGCAGGCGGTGAAGTATTCGTCCTCATGTATGATGCCTTCAGGGAACAGCAGCTGGCTCTCACGCCAATAGGAAGTTCTGACTATATACAGCCAGGGTACCGCACGGAAGGTGAATGTGCTCAGCAGTATGTCCATCGTCTCGTGACCATCGTATAGACGATGTGACTGAAAGACAGGCGAGCGTCTGTAGCGGTCACCGCGAATAATCTTGTTGTCCTCATCCACCATATCGCCGTCGAACATCACCATGTCGGCATGTACGTCGCGAGCATATATAAATGCATTGAACATGGCATCAAGACCAAGCATATCGTCGCTGTCCATGAAGAACAGCCAGTCACCCGTGACATGCTGGAGGGCAGTGTTGCGAGCCACACTCTGTCCGCTGTTGCTGTCGAGCGAGTAGACCTTAACACGCTTGTCGCGATGAGCCCACTTCTTCAGTATGTCCAACGAGCCATCGGTGGAACAGTCGTCTACACAGATTATCTCCAGCTGGAGTGAGCGGTCGTCGGGTTCTGCCTGATCGCACAGCGACTCCATCATCATGTCAAGATAAGGAGCTGTGTTGTATACTGGTACTACTATCGATAGCTTCATTGCTTCACGAGATTGTCCTCCTGGTCCTCATAGCGCTGCTTTGAGGTGAAGTAGGAAGTAAACGAACTGGCGTACTTGCGCACACGATGCCAGAGGGCTGACATAAGGCTCTCGCTCACAGTGCCGTAGCCCGTGACAGCCCGCGCACGACGGTTGCGGAGGAAGCGTATCTTGCCTTCAGCACGCAGCTGAAACGCCAGATAGCCGTCCTCACCGCGAATGATGTCGGTGCGGATGCCGTACTTGCGGGCAGCTTCCACATTGTAGCCAAACACAAGTCCGCGCACGGACAGCTCTGGACGACTGAAGTGCTGCAGCCACAGATGCGTGTCGCGCAACAGCTCGTAGAACCAGAGGCCTAAGCGCGAGTGGTTCTCATCGGGGATATAGCTCCACAGGCTGCTCACACCGACAGTGCCAGGTCGCATGAGCTCTGCCACCATCAGTTCTACGTACTGCGGAGGATAGAGCGTGTCGCTGTCTATGTTCAGATGATAGCGGCCGCGGGCATGGTCCAAACCACACTGACGTGCAAAGCCACAACTGTGACGCTTCTCTGTATAGTACGGTACGCCACACGCCTCGAAGACGAATGCTGTGCGGTCGCTGCTGTCGTTGTCCACACCTATGATCTCCACCGGGTACTGTGTCTGCATCCGGCTCAGGCTCCAAAGGCAGGCCAGCAGATGCTTCTCTTCATTGTAAGCAATGACCGACACTGTGGCCACAGGCTGCGATGACTGAAGCTGCGACAGGCCGCTACGCACCTCCTCTACCACGGAGCTCATTGCCTCAACGTCAAAAGACTGGTCGTAGACAGACAGATATGGTTCGTACCATTTCATGCGGAATGTTCTGTGTGTATATAGTTATGTGTTGCACCTCGCACATGAAGCAGCGAGCCCACCATACGGACAGTCAGGAGCGGCAGCGAGAGCAACGCACGAAGCATCTGACGGTTGTACAGATATCGAGGAATGGCGACAAGCAGTGCTACGACCAGTACAGCGAGCATCACCCACCACTTAATCTCTCCGTTGTAGCGGCGCATCTGGCACGCAAGGATAGTGCTCACCAGCGAAAGCAGGCTGCATAGTGCGATGAGCAGGCTGCGAGGTATGAGCATCTGCTGGAATGTCTTGTCGATATAGTCAATACGTCCATTCCTAATGGCTGCGGGCAAGTCCTTAAGCATCTGCTTGAATGTAAAGAATTGCGCTGCAAGCCAACGGCGGCGCTGCTGACCGAAGTTGCGGCTGTCGCTCACCTTCTCGTCGAGCACATACAGGTCGTTCAGATAATGTATCTTATGCCCTTCGAACAGCAGCGTATGCTCCAGCTCCTTATCCTCGCCGGCAGTCTCCAGATGCTGCACAGCATCCGCGAACCACTCGGCACGGAAGCACATCCCGCTACCTATGAGCGCAGAGGATAATCCCAGAGTGTTGTGTCCAAGGCGGAACACGCTGTTGTTGATTTCCTCGCTGATGGCATCGAGCATTGCTATTGGAGTGCTCATGTTCTTGGCGGTGCGGTGTGCCTGCAGAGCCACGACATCAGAAGAGAGACAATAGGAAGCCAGACGTTGCAGGAAGTCCGGCAACACGATATTGTCGGCATCCAATACTACCACATGAGTGTGCACATCCGGATTGTAGCAACTGCTGACTGCTGCATGAAGAGCCTTGCCCTTGGTGCTGTCGGCGTAAGTAGCTTCAACTACGCTGACGGGCTTTGAGCTGAGCCAGGAGATTGTCTCTGGATTCATATGGTCAGCAACCACACATATCTGATAGCCCAATGGTGCGGAGTAACCATACATCTGAGCTCCACCGCCAGCCGTGTAGTTGAGCTGCAATGCCGCTTCAACGGTGTCGCGGATGACCAAGTCCTCCTTGTACGCAGGGATAATGATGAGGAAGTATGGTGGCTGAAACTCGGCATAGCCAAGCGGCGTCTCCACCTTGGATGAACGGCACCACCTCGCTACCGCAGCAGACAACGCAAAGACCAAGACATACAGCACAGACAGTGCAATAAGCACAAACAGCACCCAATCTATGATTACAAGCGCTGTCATGCTTCTTCCTCCTTCTTATCAGCATACTTATCAGCAGACTTTATCATCTGCGCTCCTTGCTGCGCCATCTTACCGCCCTGCTGAACTATCTTGCCGCCTTGCTGGAAAATCTTGCCTCCCTGCTGTGCCAGTCGGTCGGCACGCTGCTTGATATCGTCCTGCCATTCGTCCTTATGGTTACGGACGAACACCGTAATCCAACCGGCAGGCAGAGCGTAGAACAAAGTCTGCACCATCAGCTTGGGTGCATGAGCAAATGCCAGCTCCCACTTGCGGTTAATCAGATAGTCAGGTGTTGCCACAGCATAGATGAACATCACCCAGAAGGCTGTGATAATCCACTTCAGACTCATCGACCAATAGAACATGGGAGTCAATATGCACATGATGCCGATGATGGCCATCATCACAACGCGCGGCATCAGCATCCATTGGAATATCTTGTCAGCCAAATCATAGTTGTGATGGAACAGCGCAGACGGCATCATACGGGCGTGCCTGCGAAATGCACGCCACTGGGAATACATCCATCCCGAACGCTCTGTGGTGTGTATGCCTCCACGGAACTGCGCTGGCTTGTTGTAGAAGAACGTATCGTCGAGGAAGTCGACATACTTGCGGTCCTGTAGCACCAAAGCCTCGAAGTCCTTCAAGTCAGCACCCTCCTCCAGCTTGCCTATATTGTCCTTGAACCAGCGGAAGTCGAAGGCCATACCCGACCCCAGCAGGCCGGAAGCCATACCGAGCGCCACATGGCCCATACGGAATATACTGGAATTGATATCCTCAAAAGTAGCAGCCATGATGGCACGAGGAGTGTCCAGCTGCTGTGTGCTGCGGTGAGTCTGAATAGCTCGTGAACCGAGCTGATAGGCCTCATTGATATCTGACAAATAGTCGTTTGGTATCGTCTCGCCAGCCTCGAGGATGACAATCACATCGTAGATGCGCAACGGCGGACAATGCTCTATAGCATACTGCCACGAGCGGACATCGCTGTACGGACTGTCCAACGGCATTATCAGCTGGAACAGCTGATGCTGAGCCAGCTTCATGTTGGTGAGCGGACGGTTGCTGTGGGAAACAGCCACGATGTCGAACTTGCGACGGTCATAATCCTGCCTCTCCAATGCATCTATTGTATTCTGGAATATATCGTCGGCACGATACATAGGCATCACGACAAGCATACGTGCCTGACGCCGTGTGCGCGGAGCCTCAAATTTAGAATAGAAAAGGCTGGCGATAGCAAAGACGGTCAAGTACAGGACCGTGATTGCCACCATTATGAACAGCACTAATTCGGTTATGGATATGAGTTGCCAAATCATGGGCGTGATACCTTTAGGGTTATGAAAGCAGCCAAGCCTCGTATTGTAGCAGCCGCCAAGTCAGCACGGCGATGCCACAGGTGACGAGGTACATCGCGTAGCAGCCCTATTATATATAGGTATATATAGCAGAGCATACGCACCGCCCAACGACGATTGCGACGTGCAAAGACCAGACGGTTGCGTGTGAGGTAGTAGCATCGTGTGGGCGACTGCTGTCCGATGGTGTGGCTCTCCTTATGGAAGACCGTCTGAGTCGGGTCGTACCATATCTGCAGGCCGGCTCTACGGATAGCCTCGCTCCAATCCATCTCCTCATAGTACAGGAAATAGTCCTCCGACATCATACCGGCCTTCTGCAGTGTCTCCCAGTTGAACATCACAGCGGCTCCATGAGCAAAGTAGGTCTCAGCAGGTGTATCGTACTGACCATTGTCGGGTTCACCACAACCGATGGAACGGTTCCGCAGTGTGACGGATGTCAAGCGTGTGAATCCAGCATACTGTATCAGTTTGGGCTCTTCATCGAAGCGCAGCTTGGGGCATACAGCACCTATGCTCCCATCGTTCATCAGACGGTCAAACAGCTGGCGGAAGCCATCATGCAGGACGTATGTGTCGTTGTTGATTAGCATCATGGCACGTCCTCGCGCCTTCTTGATGCCTAAGTTGTTACCTGCTGCAAAGCCCAGATTGCGACCAGCCTCAATGACCTTGATGCGGCTGTCGTCCTTGAAGCACTGCTTAATCTGCTCTGCCTCCGGCTCCTTCGACCCGTTGTCCACAACTATTGCCTCCCACTCAAGAGAGGTCACAACCTCCGATAATGACTTCAGCAATTGGCAAGTATCATCGAGGCCGTTATAGTTTATAGTTATGAAGGACAGGTCTGGTCGCATGATGATATGTGGATTGATGACAGAGTGTTACGACTTACGTCTTGTTGCGCTCCAGCGGGTAGATGCTGGCAGCTGCTTGCGCCTGCTCCTCGGCGTAGGTTTCGCTCTCGGCCTTGGCCAAATCATCCAGGACCCTTTTGTCCATATCGATGGCCAGGACCACGAGCGAAAGGTTGCCGAAGAAGAGCCAGCAGTTGGGGAACTGAAGCATAATCTGATTGGCATAGCCCGCTACGAACATGGCAAATGAGCCCGCAATCAGCCCCGCCATCATACCGCTAAGTTCAGGGTCTTTGAGGCGGAACAGCACTATCGTGCTGCCTATGGCTATCATACCACCGTAGGAGAGCAGGAAGATGAACAGTCCCATGTGGCCGTAGTGTATGTTGACATATACCCACGTGCTGTCCGGAGCAACAGTTGCGAGGTAGTGATTCTTGTTGGTGGGCGGTACGTCGCCACCGCGTATGCCGGCTCCCAAGCCAAAGGGCTTCTCGTCGATATACCGCTCCATCGTCGCTTTGTTGATTTCACGCACGGCCAGAGAGTTATCGTCCTTGTCGAAGGCTGAACGCATACGGCGTATCATGGCATTACCCTGTCCAATTTGCGTGAAGGCCAGCATACCGATGAACAATCCACCCAACACGGCTGTAGTGACCAGCGTAGTGACACGCTTGGACAGTACGCAGTAGGCTGCAAGACCAGCACCTAGCACAAATATCGCACTACGCGAGCCAGAAGCCATCATGCCGTAGGCCGATGCAAGTGCCACGACACCATAGAACAGCTTATCAAACTTGCTCGACTTTGTGGTGAGGAACAGTGCACCGTAGATGCACGCAGATGCTGCCATACAGCATCCATAGTTGGCTGCATCGGTAAAGAACGAGAAGTAGCGTATGATACCATTCACAAAGTGAGTCTTCATACCGACGGCTATCAGCCAGCCCCACTCCGTATGGTCGAAGCCCATATATTGCTGACGTACAGCCCACCATACAGCAGCAAGCGTCAGCCAGCCCCACAGCTTAAAGAGTGAGGTGAGCTGTTCCTTGCGGTAGAAAAACAGACTGTTGACGATAAAGACCCAAAATACCTGCAGGGTCATAGTACGGAACTCAGCCAGCCACGATGTCAGGATAGTAACAAAGTCTATCTCCGAACTCATGTTGATGGCTTCGAGCGCAGAGTAGAATGTCCAGACAAGATATATACCCGTCATGCTGCCGAACGCCCGACCTGCCTTCGTGCCCCACTCCACAGAGTGACTGAAGCCATATATCATCAGCACCAGATAGCACAGCTCTGCGTGTACGCTGATAGGTATAGGCAGGTTGTAGCCATAGCGGTTGAGTCCCATCAGTGTATAGTTGACAAAGAAAGCAACAATAAACACCAATGGCAGACGATACTTCTTTGGCTTAGCGGCTTGCTTGGCAGCTTGTTCTTGAGCCAACGGAGCTATGGTGGATGTAGCTGTCAATTTTACTTACCCTGTGGCTTATTCTCAGTGGCTGTCAAGCCGAGCTGCGACATGCGGTATACAAAGTTATTGAATGTAGTGTAAGGTGGTAGCTGACCAGTGTACTCCTGGACGGCATCGCGACCGGCCTCTGTGAGGTAGAAGTAGAGTGTGTCCTTCTTCTCCAGTGCTGTAAGCAGATTACGCAGAGCCTTCTCGTCGATATCCTTCCATGTGCGGTTGGCACGTGCTACCACAAGGTTGAGTGTACCCTCGTTGATTAGTGTAGGCGGCACCTCATGCTCGTCAAGTGGCGGGTACTCTACGAGCAGTATCTCATTGTTCTGAAGGTCCGGGCACAAATCCTCGATGCGCTTTGCCAGAATATAGTGGCTATCGTCGGTGAGGAAGTCCTCATCATATGTGAGACGACGCACCTGGAGACCCATGGATGTCCACAGTTCCTCGAGTTCGTTGGCGATGTAGCTCTTGCCGTCACCGACAGTCGTTGAGAACAGGTTGATGATGTTCTTATGGTCGGTATCGAGTGTGGGCAGTATGGATTTGCTGAGCTGGCGCAAGGCCATATCTGCAATAATCTTGTTGTAGCGACGATAGCGCAGGGCGCTGTCCATAGGATAGCAGCCAATGACCGGGCACTTCGTGAGGCTCTCCGTACGACGACGGTCGCGGAGCGTACGGTCAAGCAGTTCGATGAGGAAGAAGTAGGCAGCTGTGGCCAGGAACGATATAAGGAACGTGGCCAGCAGCACCATCATACGGTTGTTGGGAGCCGAGTTGATTGGGAAGATAGGCTCGTTGAGCACACGCAGGGTGGCAGTAGTCATCTGCAGGTTCTTACGGCGCAAACGTGCTGCATTCAACGCCTTCAGCATCTCCATGTAATTGCTCTCGATGAAGCCGATGTGGCGTTCCTTACTATTAAGCTGTGCACCGATTGGCGAGAAGTAGAGCATGTCGTTGTTGATGCGATTGTACATCACATTCATAGTCTGCATCTCAGCCTCTGTGGTAAGAGTCTTGAGCTTCTGTGTGAGCCATGTATCAACAAGGGCATCGCGCTTGATGCCGTTTGTACCAGAGGTAGCATCGCTGATAGTCAGTGTGATGTCGCGCACACGACGCTCTTCGTCCTCCAGCTCGCGTCGTGCACGCTCCACAGCCTCGCGGGCATCCTCGTTGTTCTCCGCCTGTATCTCCAGGTTGCTCACTCTGGACTTCAGACGTGATATGTTCTGCAGCGATGAAAGAAAGTCCTGATTGGTACGCAGCAGGCTGGCGCGGTCGCCCATTTGGCTCTCCAGATAGTCCGTGATAGCCTTCTCTGCAGCATACGACATGAACTGACCCTGATCCATATTCTTGTAGGCTGCATCCATGATGGCCACCTGCTTAGTCTGCTCGCCGTAGTTAATGATGCGCTTCGATATGTTGTAGTTGATCAGGTCGTCCTCACTGGCACGCAGGATTCGATACAGACGGTTCACCTCACCCTCGAAGAACTTGATAACGTTGTCGGTCTCACCGTATCGGATTGCCTGATACTGATTGATGAAGGCCTCATCAAGTATCTTCAGTGTGTGGTAGGCGATACCTGGGTCATCGGAGCTATAGGCGATGTTGATCATGTCACTCTCGCCCATCTGGTTCACCTTCAACTTGTGGCTGATGTCGGGCACACCGAAATACGGATGGTGCGACTGCAGCTGGAAGATGAAGTTGTTGCGGTCCTCCTTCGTATAGGCCGTAAGGTTACTCACCGTGCGATCCACGCTACGCTTGTCCACCAGCGCCTTCACCTCCGGCGGGGTCATATTGTCCAGCTGCTGGAAGTGTTCTGCGGTGATGTAGTTGTTATCGTGGTCGCGGTCGCCGTACATGAGGCAGTAGGCAAGCAGCTTTGTGGACACACGGCGTATGGTGTTGTCGGTGGTGATGATGTACAGCAGATTAGCCATATTTGCCCTCGAATTGCCAGATACTGTACCCTCCAGCGTGTAGCCCGATATGATGCCGGTGTATACCGTACTGTCCACATCATACTTCTTTGGAATCTCACGAGTGAGGAACCAGGCTATAATTACTGCAATAAGCGGAATGATGAGCAAGTACCAACGAATGCGGTACAAAAATCGAGTGACGTATTGAATGATTTCCATAGCTTGCTTTCTTCTTTCTTACTTCTTGTCCTCGTCAAGCTTCATGTCCACGATGACATTGGTGATGATAGGCGTGTGAGTAAGTATTTCGAGAATGAGTATATCGGTGGTAATGGTGGATTGCAGATCCTGATAGCGGACTATAGCATCGTACTCCCAACGCTTGGTCTCAGCTAGGTCGCGAACCGTGATGTCGCCCATCTTGAACTCCTCGTTGGTCAGATGGCCGGCGCCCTTGTAGGCTGCAGCATGTTCGCTCGAGGTCTTGAGGGCTATCAGGTTGTTCTCTATCCTCACGTAGAGCGATGCTATGCGCTGCTTCAGCTCTTCGTAGGCAATCTCCTTCTGCAGTCGTGCTTTGTCGGCAGCCAGCTGCTGGCGGCGCACGCGTCCGTGATAGTCGAACGCTTCGTCCAGAGGTACGCTCAAGCTGGCACCGAAGTTCCAATAGCTCTGCTTCGAGCCCATATACTGATAATATATAGGTGAAGTGACGGTGCTGTTGCTACCATAGTTGTCCATGATACCGTAAGTGTAGTTGGCGTGCCCGTTGACAAACTGAAGTATGCTGAGTTTCTCTTTCTTAACCAGTTCGCGCTGAATAGCTTCCTCGCGTGCCAGCATCTCCACCGTCGGGTTGGTCATAGCGTTCTCGAACAGCTGACCAAGTGGTGGCAGGCGGAAGCCCGAATAGATGTTGTCTGTATCGAAGAAACCGGCATTGATGCCGTCTGATGCAATACTCTCGTTGTCCGTCTGTGCGGCTGCGGGAGTGACAATGCTAAGTGCGAGTATAAAGCTTGTTAAGGTTTTAATGTATTTCATCGCAATTATACATTCTCCTTCTGCACGAAGGCTGTTAGTGTCTTAAATATAATCCAGCAATCCAGCTTGAAGCTGAATGTCTTGCCGTATGTGATGTCCAGCTGCTTGCGTTCCTCGGCCGACATGCGTCCGCTGTCGCCTCGCTTCATCACCTGCCAGAGTCCCGTAAGGCCTGCAGGGGCGATGAATCGGTCTATGCTCTCATCGTCGGTCAGCTTCTCAGCTTCGTAGAGAGGTAGTGGCCGGTTGCCCACAACGCTCATATCGCCACGCAGTATGTTGATGAGCTGTGGCAGTTCGTCGATGCTATATTTACGAATGATACGACCAACGCGTGTGATACGCGGGTCGTTTTCCAACTTGACGAAGGCTTGCTTGCGCTCTTGATCGCGATGCTGCTCAAACTCTTCTGCAAACACCATTCCTTCGTCACCTATCAGTATTGGTGCATCTGTGCTCTGGGCTATAACCCTGAAGCCTTCGCTGTCGGACATTGCATGCACCACTTGCTGCTCTTCTTCGCCGGCATATTGGTTGAGTGCCGACAGGTCCTTGAGCTGCTGGTCGGCTCCCTGCCGCATGGAACGGAACTTCAGGAAGTCGAACACCTTGTAGTTGGCTCCCACGCGCTTGCTCTTGTACCACACCTTGCCCGGGCTCTCCAGCCTTATGGCAATGGCCGTTATCAGGAACAGAGGAGAAAGGATGATGAGTGCAGTCAGCGAGAAGAGTATGTCGAACAGGCGCTTCCACAGCGGCAGGCTGAACTGAAAGAGCTTCTTCTGCACCACGACCTCAGCGAACAGCTGCTTCTCGTGCTCATCCACGAAGGTCACCTTCTCGTGAATCTCGGCCATAGATGCCGAGTCGTTGACTGTATCGTTGACTCCCTGACTGAGATATGCCTTACGCTCCTCGGCATTGAGTGGGGGCGACACCAGTATCACATAGATGCCTTTCAGTTGTGTGTGCAGATACTGGAGCACAGTGGTGTCTTCCTGTCTGCTGTGCCGCTCCACGAAGACAATGGCGTGACTACCCTGCGGAAACGAAGCAACAACGCTGTCCACCTCACGATAGTTCGATGCCATCCCCACAGCATAGCCCGGCAGAAAGCCAAGAGCTGACTTCATGCGTCCTTCACCTCCGAGATATATGATGTTTACCATAAGGGGCTTACAAGGGTGTGTGTACTATCTCTGCCTGTCAATGAGCGTCGTACTTAGATTATCTTCTTGATACGAATCTTGAGTTCCATCGGGTTGAAGGGCTTCACGATGTAGTCGGCCGCACCGACCTCCAGCAGCTTGATGCGCTCGCTGGTGCTGTCCTCAGATGACAGCATGATAACTGGGATGTGCTTGAACAAATCGTTCTGCTTGATCCACTCCAAGAACTCATCGCCTCTCATGCCCGGCATACGTATGTCGGTGATGATGAGGTCTGGTGTATTGCCGTCCTGCAGCCACTTAACGCCCTGCAAGCCATCGGGCAGCCAGGTGCATTGGAACTCGCTCTGCAGATAGATTGACAGGACTTTTGCTATCGTCTCCTTGTCGTCTAGGATAAGTATTTTCTTTTTCATAGCGTTTGTTGCGGGCATACACCCGCCAGTTAAGTATTCTTCAAATATCCTTGCAAAAATAGATATTATTTGTCGAACACTTGCAAACGTAACCTCTTTTTTTGCTCAATGGCCGTCTTTTCTGCGTTATAAGAGTGTATATATGGACTATTCTCTATAACTTTGCGCCATTCATTTCATTCTACCTACGTTATGAGCACCAACAACCACCTCGTCATTATGGCCGGCGGCATAGGTAGTCGCTTCTGGCCCATGAGTACCCCTGAACGTCCCAAACAGTTCATCGATGTGCTTGGATGCGGCCGCACGCTGCTTCAGCTCACCCTCGACCGTTTCGCTGGTGTATGCCCTGCCGAAAACGTGTGGGTGGTAACCAGCGCGGCATATGCCGCGCAGGTGGCTGAGCAGTTGCCCGATGTACCTCGCGACCACATACTGATGGAGCCCTGTCGTCGCAACACAGCTCCGTGCATAGCCTATGTCAGCTGGTGCATCAAGGTGCTGAACCCTCAGGCTAATATCGTAGTAACGGCTTCCGACCACGTGGTGATGGACGTGCAGGAGTTCCGTCGCGTGATAGGCGGGGCGTTATCGTTCACTTCAGAGACCGATGCCATAGTGACTCTGGGTATGAAGCCCACACGTCCCGAGACGGGCTACGGCTACATACAGGCCGACCTCAGCGTGGCCAGTGCCCGCAACAAGGAGATTTATCGTGTGGACTCGTTCCGCGAGAAGCCCGACCTCGCGACGGCTGAGAAGTACCTGCGTCGCAACAACTACTTCTGGAACAGCGGCATCTTTGTGTTCCGTGTGTCAACCATTATCAACGCCCTGCGTGTGTACCAGCCGGAGATGTCGGCCATCTTCGAGGGGATGCAGGCAGTATATGGCACAGCCAAGGAGCAGGAGACAATCAATGAGCGTTTCCCACTATGCGAGAGTATCTCCATCGACTATGCCGTTATGGAGAAGGCCGAGGAGATATTTGTGTTCCCCGCTTCGTTTGGCTGGAGCGACCTCGGCACGTGGGGTTCGCTGCACGAGCAGAGCCAGCGCGATGCCAACAACAATGCCTGCATTGGGCCTGACATACGTCTGTTCGACACGCACAACTGCGTGGTGCACACCACAGGTGAGCGCAAGGTTGTAGTGCAGGGACTCGATGGCTACATTGTTGCCGAACATGATGACACGTTGCTCATCTGCCGTCTTAGCGAGGAGCAGCGCATCAAGCAGTTCTCTGAGTAACACGCTGACAGGTTGACAGGTTAAAGCCGTTACTGCGCTTCAGCGCGACCCGTTACTTTACTGTGCTTCAGCGCGACCCGTTACTTTACTGTGCTTCAGCGCGGCGTATGGCTTTGGTCAGGGCGCGGAGCTGCTCGAGGCGCAGGTAGTAGGTGGCTTCGAGCTGACGGATGGTGGTGGCCAGCTGCTGACGGTCGGCAGGTCGAGCGGCTGCGTAGTTGTCACGCAGGCGGTTGAGCATCAGACCATCGGTGGAGAGCTCCTTGTCGAGCTGCACCCATTCGTGCATCATCTCGCGTGCCGATTGGCTTTGGAAGTCACTGTATCGGGTGTATTCGCGAGTGTCGCTTATCACAAAATGGAAGTCGGCCTGCTGCTGGGCCTCTGCCTCACCGCCTGCGGCTCCGCTGCGCATATGGGCCAGTCGGACACGTGCTGCCTCCAGTTGGCTGTTGTCCACGTTCCATGTCTGACGTATGCTGGTCAGCTTCGCCACCGAGCGCAACTCGGCTTCGCTGATGTCGTCACCGTAGGTCTGCCGCATGTCGTTGGGTATGAAGGTATATACGCACACGCTGTCGGCGGGCTGCTGACGGTCGCTGACGAACCAGCCCAGCTGCGACTGCTCGTCGATGCAGAGCAGGTAGTCGTTGGCTGTGGAGTTGAACGGGAAGCCTACGTTCTCTGGTGTGAGGCATTCGGCATCGGATGCGTCCACACGTGTCACAAAGATGTCATAGCCACCCATGCTCTCGTCGCCGGTTGCTGCGTAGTAGAGCGTCATACCGTCGGCCAGTACGAAGGGGAAGTTCTGCCGCAGGCTCTCATTCAAGCCTGCCAGAGGTGTGGGTGCCGTCCAGCTGTTGCCTATGAGGTCGCTCACCGCCAGCAGCGTGACTCCGTCGGATGCCGGCACAGCTACTATCCTGCGGTTGCCGAGGTCGTTCTCGTAGAGCGTGCAGCCCAGGCTGTCGGCAACGTGATAGGTGGTGGCATAGAGGCCTATGCGCCCATTCTCACGACTCAACGCGATGGCTTGCATAGCCTCGTTGCGGCCAACGACAACGCTGTCTATCACCACAATGCGCTCTGTGGCCGACAGCTTCTGCCTGCCCACACGAGCCTGCTCCAGCAGCAGCTCAGCCTCTGTGGTGGGCTTGCGCTTACGCTTGAGTGCAGTAATCTCGCTGGTCAGTATGCCCTCGGCCTCCTCGAAGCGATAGTCGGCAATCGCAGCACGAGCCTGCTCCACAGGCGGAACAGTCTGCCTGGCTGCATTGCCTCCTCTGCGAGCACGCTGGGCAGAGGCGCTGTTACACGCCAGCGCCAACCCAACGATGAATGCTATGATGTATCTATCCACTATTGCAAGCTTACTTACTCAGGTACTCGTGCATTTCGTGTGCTGCCTTGCGGCCGTCGCCCATAGCGAGGATTACAGTAGCACCTCCACGCACGATGTCGCCACCGGCGAAGATGGTCGGTATGTTGGACTGCATGGAGTCGTTCACGGCGATGGTGTTCTTGCGGCCCAGCTCCAGGCCCTCGATGCTGCGAGGCACTATCGGGTTGGGCGACACACCCACGGCCACGATAGCCTGGTCTATCTCCAGCGTCTCTGTGGCACCTGGTATGGGCTGCGGTGAACGTCGTCCGCTGGCATCTGGCTCGCCCAGCTCCATCTTCTGTAGCACCACTCCGCGCACGTTGCCCTTTTCGTCGGCAAGGTACTCCAGCGGGTTGTGCAAGGTCATAAACTCTATGCCTTCCTCCTTGGCGTGCTTCACCTCCTCGAGTCGTGCGGGCATCTCGGCCTCGCTGCGACGATATACTATCCACACCTTCTCTGCACCGAGGCGCTTGGCTGTGCGGCAGCTGTCCATAGCGGTGTTGCCGCCGCCCACTACCATCACGCGACGTGCCTTGCGAATAGGCGTGTCGGTGGCGGGGTTGGATGCGTCCATCAGGTTGATGCGGGTCAGATACTCGTTGCTCGACATCACACCGTTGAGGTTCTCGCCAGGTATGTTCATAAAGTTTGGCAGACCTGCGCCGCTGGCCACGAAGATACCGGCATAGCCTTCCTTCTCCAGCTCATCGACGGTGATGGTCTTGCCTATGATGCAGTCCTTCTGGAACTTAACGCCCATCAGCTCGAGGTTGTGTATCTCCACATCCACTATGGCGTTGGGCAGACGGAACTCTGGGATACCGTACTTCAGCACACCGCCAATCTCGTGCAGGGCTTCGAATACTGTCACGTCGTAGCCCAGCTTGGCCATGTCGCCAGCGAAGCTTAGGCCAGCAGGGCCGGAGCCTACTACGGCTATCTTCTTGCCGTTGGGCGCAGCGCACTCAGGCACGGCGATGTTGCCGCTCTCGCGCTCGTAGTCGGCAGCGAAGCGCTCCAGATAGCCTATGGCCACAGCCGGCTCGTTCATCTTCAAGTGTATGCAGCGGCTCTCGCACTGCTTCTCCTGCGGGCATACGCGACCGCACACAGCGGGCAGCGCCGATGTGCTCTTCAGCACGCGTGCAGCGTCGAGGATGTGTCCGCGCTCTATGTTCTTGATGAACGATGGTATCTGTATGCTTACAGGGCAGCCCTCCATACACGTAGGCTTGGCGCAGTCGAGACAACGCTTGGCCTCGCGCTGTGCCTGCTCCAATGTCAGGCCCTGGTTCACCTCCTCGGTGCGGGTCGTGGCGCGATACACAGGGTCGAGCTCCGGCATCACCACACGCTCTATGGCTGTGCGCTCCTTAGCCTTCATAGACTTGCGCAGCTCCTCGCGCCAGGGTGCGGTGCGGTCGGTAAGGGAAGCCCCCTCCTCTCCTTCCCCAAGGGGGAGGGAATCCGTTGCGGCTTGCCCCTTATCTGCCTTTGGCTCCTCCCCCTTGGGGGAGGCTGGGAGGGGGCTGCTGGCTGTTTCATTGTTCATCGCTGCCAGCTCTTCCTCCTTGAACGCGCCCATGCGCTTGAGCATCTCGTCGAAGTCTACCTCGTGGCCGTCGAACTCTGGGCCATCGACGCATACGAAGCGTGTCTTGCCGCCCACGGTGATGCGGCAGGCACCGCACATGCCTGTGCCATCGACCATGATGGTGTTCAGCGACACGTCGGTAGGCACATTATACTTCTTGGTCAGCAGACAGCAGAACTTCATCATTATGGCAGGGCCAATGGCGAAGCACTTGTCCACCTTCTCGCGCTGGATTACCTGCTCTATGCCTACGGTCACTACACCCTTCTGGCCATACGAGCCGTCGTCGGTCATAATGATGACCTCGTCGCTGTGCTGGCGTACCTCGTCCTCCAGTATGATGAGATCTTTGCTGCGGCCTGCCAGCACGCTAATCACTCTGTTGCCAGCTGCCTTCAGGGCCTTTATAATAGGTAGCATAGGAGCCACGCCCACGCCGCCGCCAGCGCATACCACAGTACCGAAGTTCTCGATGTGTGTGGCCTTGCCGAGCGGTCCTACCACGTCGGTTATCTCGCTGCCCACAGGCAGGTCGCAGAGCTTAGTGGAGCTGTAGCCCACCTTCTGCACTACGAGTGTTATGGTGCCAGCCTTGATGTCGGCATCGGCAATGGTCAGAGGGATGCGCTCGCCCTTCTCACCCACTCGTACTATCACGAAGTGGCCGGCCTTGCGAGCCTTGGCAATCAGCGGTGCTTCCACCACCAATTTGAACACTTTGTCGGAGAACTGCTCCTTTGCTACAATCTTGTTCATTCTTGTCTATCGTTTTATCGTTTCGTGTTGTGATGTCGCAAACAATATGTTACATTCAGCGCGCAAAGGTACGCAATTTGTTTGGAACTGGCGCGATTTATCAACACTAATCTTTCATCAGCATGAGTTCAACGACTGCTGGTCAGCCGTCTCGCCGCGATAACCACACTATTCCACAGAACCCGAAAGCCTGTACACACGCGCTGGACCGCGGCCGTCGGCAATGATGGGCGATGCAGGGTCGGCATCCAGTCGGGCCAGCTCGCGGCTCGCCACGGACTTGGACACATTGTTGAGCCGCGCATAGTCGGCTATACGCATGAAGCCTTCACGAGTCATGAAGCCGACTGCGCGGGCCACACGCTCCTCGCTGCTGTAGGGCGACACGCTGATCTGCGCCGCCCCACCCTCTTCGCGCTCCAGACGGCACATGTTGTCCACACGGTTCAAGAAATGCGGGTTGACCTTCAGGCTCACGTTCCTGACGCACAGACTGCGGGCATTGGGCTCGCCAGAGACGTCGGCACCGGCATCGGCCTGACGGTCCTTGCGCAGCCCGATGCCCAGCGAGAAGCATCCCAACTCGTCCAGCGTCACACTGCGGCCGCTGGCCAGCTGAGTCGCCATCTCGCTTATGAAGTCGGACATTATGCCCTCCAGCTCGGCAACCGAGAGCGTATGGTGCCGGTTGTGCACGCGCTGGGCGAGCTCTTTCAGGTCCACATTGCCGGCCGAGCGAATCTCGTAGCGGTACTGCGGGGAGCCGACGCCGTTGAGGTCGGCAATCTCGCGCTTGTAGTATTTTGCCATTTGTGCTGATGAATTAAGTTCTACATTGCGATGCAAAAATACACACATCGCAGCAGAAAAACAAATACACGGCGGGAAACAATCGTTGCACGCCGTGAAACAATTATTGCACGACGGGCAACATTCACGTCCCGTCGTGCAATATAGTTTGCCGTCGGCAGTATCACTGGGGTGCAGCTGCCACGTCCTTTACGGTGCAAAGATAGCGCTTTTTGTCCGCTTTTCCAAATCCCGGACAGAATTATTCCGGCTCTATCGGGAACCAGAACCAGAAAGTAGAGCCTCGGCCACTGCCCTCGGAGCGGACGCCTATTTCGCCATGCATCGCATCGGATATGGACTTGCAGATGGACAGGCCGAGACCTGTACCCTGCACGAAGTCGTTCACCTTGAAGAAACGCTCGAACACACGTTCCTGATTATCGGACTCTATGCCATCGCCTGTGTCCTCGCAGTAGATGTATACACCATGCTTGGCGTGGTCCAAAGCCAGCATCGTGCTGTCCATGCCGTGCAGCTCGTTGGTGTTCATGGGCCGCCAGCCCATGCGTATGTGTCCCTGATGGGTGTACTTGACAGCGTTGGTCACGAAGTTGGTCATCACCTGCATCACACGGTTGGGGTCCGTGACCAGCGGGAAGCGGTCCAGAGGATTGTCCTCCTGGAACTCCACAGCTGGGTCCTGTACACGCTGGCTCAGCGTCTGGCAGTAGCTGTGGAAGGTCTTTGCGAAGTCCACCTGTTCGGGCACGATGTCCACACCGCCGGAGCCTATGGCAGATGCCACCTGGATGTCATCAATGAGGCGCAGCAGCATGTCGCAGTTGTTCATTATGACAGTGAGCAGTTCCTGCCGCTCATCAGCATTGGAGCCGTCATGCATGGACAGCAGCTCGGTGAACCCGACGATAGCATTCAGCGGGGTACGTATCTCGTGGGCTATGTTGGACAGGAACATACTCTTCATGTGCACAGAGTCGTTGGCGCGTGCCGTCTCGCGACGTAGCAGCTCCTGCTTTTGCATCAGCTCAGTGACGTTGCGCCACACACCGAAGCTTCCTCGCAGCTTGCCATCGGCATCGTACTCGGGGATACAGTTAATCTGCACCCACTGCAGCTCGCTGGTGCTCTGGCTCACCACAGGGTGCATCTTCCCAAGGTACGACAATGGTTTGGACAGCGCCTCGGCAGGATTGGAGAGTGCCTTGACAAAGTCATCGTCCTGATTGACAAATATCTTCTGCATCTGCTTCAGCGAGAACGTGCGAACCACCTGGCTCAGTCCACTGAAGAACTCCAGCTGGTCGCGCTCCAAGTTGATGCGCCAGGCCTGTATCTGACATGCTTGCAGCATGTACCGGAGCTCACTCTCATAGAGCTGGATGGCCTTCCTGACCTCCTCTATCTGTGCGTCGTTCTTGCGTACCTGGAGGTACATATCGCGGTCCTGGGTCACATCGATGGCCGACACGACTATGTACATCAGCTGTCCGTCGTCGCCGAATATGGGGTGCACGCTGATTTCGAGGTAGACATGCATGTTGCGGTCAGGGATTACGCTGTGGGAGCAGGCCCAGAACTCCTCTGGGTGGTAGCGGTCCAGCAACTCGTTGAACGGCGGCATGTCGAACAGGTTGACACGCGAAAAGAACTCATCGCCCACATCGCTGTCGAAGTTGCATATCTCACGCATGATGCGGTTGGCATCCAGCAGACGTCCCTCGGGCGAGTAGAACGACAGGCCAATGTTAGAATTCTCGAATACCAGATGGTAGCGCTCGTACAGCCGCTCCACCTCGCGCTGCTTGCGCAGCTTCTCTGTCTCGTCGGTCAGCGTGGCTATAATGTTCACCGGCACGCCGTCCTCGTACTCGGCAACACCGAATATGTGCATGTCGTGCCAGTCAGGTGCACCTTGCCCCGTGTAGTTGTAGTCCCAGCGGTAGCGGCACTCGCCCTCCATGTCCACGCCCTTGCTCAGCCGGTCTATGAAGTCCTCAAAGCCCGGCCGGTCCTCTGTATGTATATAGGTATAGCAGGTGGCTATGCCCACATTGTTGCCGAATATGGCCTTGCCGTGCAGGTCGTACACATTGTCGCGCTGCAGATCGAGACACATCACGTGGTTGCCACTGATGTCAAGGGCCAACTGCATGGCGCTCTGCACATCTATCTGCAGGGTGCTGTCGATGTCCTGCACATTGGGTCGTAAGCTGTTGGCTGCTGTGTTGTTGAAGCTCATGCTGTTGGTGAATTATGATATCATTGATTCGCGTTTTCTCTCCATCTCGATGGCCTCGCAGGGCAGCGACACCCACGAGGTGGTGCCCACGCCTAGCTCCGACTGCACCTCAACGGTGCCTCCCATCTGCTCTGCAAGCATCTTCACGATAGGCATGTCAAGACCTGTGCCCAGCATCGCGCCCTGCTCATCGCGGGCGAAGCGCTCAAACAGATGCGCCTTTATCTGCTCATCAAGCCCCACACCTGTGTCCTCAATCTTGATGGTCAGCTCGCCATGACGGTACTCGTAGGATGTGGTGATAGTGCCCTCGTGGGTCAGCAGGCACGCAAAGTTGCACAGCCGCAGGACAATCATCCTCAAGTGATCCAAGTCGATATCCACCAACATAGTGTTGTATGGGTCGATGACCATGAGGCTGACCTCAGGCCGCTTGGACTTCATGCCCATCTGACACAGATTGTCGAAGGCCTCGACGAAATCGATTCGTATTCGCTTGTATTCCTGCATGTTGGCATCCAGACGTGAAAGGAACAGTACATCGTTGACAAGCAACAGCAGGCTGTTGGTATTGCGCTTGATTTCCTCCACGAAGGCAGGCTCGTCGGCCTCATCGTGCGGAGTGCTGAACTTGGAAGCATTGTTCACGACGCACTTCAGCGGTGTGCGTATCTCGTTGCTCATGTTGGTGAGGAACGCCTGCATCAGCTGGTTGGCGTCCTTGGCCTTCTCGCTCTCTATGGCCAGCTGCCGCTCCGTAGCCACAATCTCGGTAATGGTGCGGCACATGCCGAAGTAGCGCTCCACCCCACCGTCGGCATCGATGATGGGCACCATGTTTATAAGTAGCCAGATAGGACGGTGCTGGCTGTCGTGCAGCACAATCTCAATGGCCTGCTCGATACTGCGCAGGTTGCGACGATCCATGCGATGCAGCAGGCCGTTGACAGTCCTACGGAAGCGCGGAGCTGCCAGGCGTATGCAGCGCAGCTGCGTCAGGCCCAGCTGCGAGTGCGTCACGTTGTCCGACACCTCCAGCAAGTAGGCCTCGGGGTCGTAGCTCAGGAAACGCACGTTGTTCACACGCAGGGCATAGTTGACGTTGTCCACATACTCCTGCATACTCTGTGTGGTCTGAAGCAACTGGCGCGAGCCTTCCTGCAAGCGGTGGAACGACTCTACCGACTCCGTGATGTCACGACCCGACATATATACGCCCTCCAGCTCTCCACGCTCGTTGCGTATGGGGTTGATAGCCGAGTCGTAGTACATCCTGCCCTTCAGCTTGCATTCATCAAGATGATACTTCTCGTCGGCAAAGTCGGCAAAGTCCACAATGGTTGTTGTACGGGTATTCTCCAGCTCGTCCAGCGGTATCTGGTTGTACATGGGGTTGTTCTGCAACTTGAAGCTACCGTCCAGCACACAATTGCGATCCTGGACGTTGAACGATGCACAGGCCCGGTCGTTGATGTCTGTCAGCACACCGTTCTTGTCATAGAACAGCATGTCGAGCTGCGAAGAGTCGAAGATTGTGCGATAGCGGAGCAGCATTCGGCTGGCGCGCTGCTGGCTGCGCACCACCTCCGTCACATCGTGCTGCACTCCGAGCAGCGCCAACGGCCTACTGTCGGCAGTACGGCTGGTAACAGAGATGGACGTTTCATAATAGTTGCATTGACCGTCGGCCTGCGGCACACTGCGCAACTCCGCCTTCACCGTCTCACGCTTACCATCATAGATGTCGTACATCAGATCGCGCATCTTCCCAAAATCGGCGAGATTGAAGAAGCGGGCAAACTCGCTGGGATTGTACTCTTCCTCGAGGCTGCCCTCGTCCGACAGCCAGAAGAAGTGGCGAGTAGGCACATAGTAGAACCACAGCCGTATCTTACCCGTCTTCAGAATAAGTGCAAGACGCTTCCTCTGCTTCGCACTGTTGTCATAGAGCTTGTTGTCACCGCTGGGATGATTATCTTGTGTGTCCGTGTTCATGTCACATAAGGGGAAATACCGATTCGAGCGTCAAAATTAATGCTTTTTCTATCAACCTAACATCCGCAGCAAAAAAGGCCTTATAAGATGCAAGTGTCTGAATATGAAA
>CALEPV010000095.1 GCA_937910905.1 uncultured Prevotellaceae bacterium | reverse complement strand
TCGATGTCGCTAATCACAAAGCGGTCGCCATGCTCCAGCCCTGTCGATGTGTATCGGTTTTGGGCAGGGTTCACGCCGTAGCCGCCAGCCCACATCTCGTCGCAGCCGTCGCCGTCGCTGTCGAGTATGCGTATCTGGTGGAACTCAGCGCACCAAGGGCGGATAGGATTGCGCACCCACGTGTGGCTATGATGCCAGTTGGCAGGCTGCCCTGCCGCCCAGGTATAGTCGAAGGTAAGTATATAGCCGTGGTGGGCTCCGCCTGTGTCGCGGTCCTCACACTCCATGATGAGCGACGGGTGAATACCATCGAGGTAGGCTATACCATAGTGGCCCTCCATGGCGCCGTAACCGAAGCTCCTGTAGTCGGCGCGGTTGTCACGGCGGTAGTTATCGCCACCGCTGCCCTCGCTAAGCTCCGCATAGTTCAGCTCGGTGTAGGTGAGTTCCTCACCAGTGGCACCGTCGATAACCGATATGTAGAACGGCGGGTTGCGGCGGCTCTGTGTGCGGTAGTCGGTGATGCCGTCCTTGTCGATGTCGGGTGTTGTACTGCCGCCAACATACTTGCCCCAAGTCTCGTTCTGCTTGTCCCAGAAGCGTGTGCCGTCGCTGGAGCGAATTATGACCTCGCACCTGCCGTCGCAATTGATGTCGTAAGCCAACACCATATCGTTCTGTCCGGCGCAGATATTCACGTTAGGTCCCATGTCAACCGTCCAGAGCAGAGTGCCGTCCAGACGGTAGGCTTGCAGTTTGTGCGTGGTGGTGGCGGTATTGTCCTCCATATTCTCGCTCTCCTCGGTCTCAGCCGCACCCGCAAACAAGCGGTCGGTCACCAAGGCATCCACGTCACCGTCGCCGTCAAGGTCCATGGGCCAGACATACTTGGTGCGGTAGTCATTGCGCGACAACACTGTGTTGTCGAAGTCAAACTTGAACCATACATTGTCCCATGTCTGTGTCTTGTAGAGGAATGGTGCGCTCATCTCGCCCTCCACTCCGTCGGGAGTAATGGCCGTGACAGCATACTCGTTGTTATTCGCCAGAGTGGTCGAGAGGCATGTCACCTTCAGCGGTGTCCTATTCACCTTGGTGTAGTCGGTGCTGCCAGCAGCACGGCGATAGACGTTGTAGGTCGTACCCTCCGGCTCCTCAGCCAGCTTGCGCCATGATATGAGCGAGCCGCTGCCACCATCGCCTGTGCGGTCTGTGCCGCCTCTCCTCACAGCCACTACTCCACGTCCTGTGCGCTGCTGCAGTCGCTGTGCGCTCACTGTCTCGATAGCCATCAGGCATAGCAATGCCAGCAAAGCAGGCATCGCATGCTTAATCTGAATGATCGTTTTCATTGTCATGTATAGTCAGTTAGTCTTTGTGCCGCAAAGTTACATATAATGTGGCATATTGAGCACCACGGAGGGACAAATTAACCAGCACGTCGTTTCATTGTCATATTCTTGGCGTTGTCTTCCGACGGCTCGCAACAGCCTGTGTCTCACTGCATTAGCAGTGAGGGTCAGAACTTGAGGCGCAGACCGGCGAGGACCATCAGGCCGGGCTGTGGGATGTTGCCAAGGTCGTAGTAGGTATGGTCGGTGATGTTCGTAGCCTCGCACCACAGTTCGTAGTTCGGTTTCGTCCAGCGCAGCTTGACATCGAGCGTAGCATATGGCGAGTAGCTGACCAGCTGTCCCGTGTTTGTGGCATTCTCATATTTTATATAGCTGCCCATACGGTCCTGCCAGCGCAGCGTCCACGATGCCGCAAGGCGGGACACTATGCGGTGGTCCAGCGTGGCCACCAGCTTGTGGCGCAGGTATTCCATCGCGTAGTTGGACTTATAGATGTCGGCCTTGTCCCTGCGGTGCTGGTACATATATGTGTAGCAAAGACTGATACCCTGCAGGTAACTGCTGCGGTCATTGGCCGTCCATCGTGTGTCCAGCTGTGCGCCCATGTTGTCTAGGTCGAAGTTAGCGCTGTGGAACACATCGTCGGCAGCGTACATCACCCAGTCAATCATTCTCGAACCGCGATGATAGAAGCCCTTGGCTGTGGTTGTCCAGCGGCCGTTGGCCAGTGCCGTCTGCCACTTTGCGCCAAGCTGGAAGCTGTGGCTCACCTCTGCACGCATACCGATGTTGCCCTCATGCGTCGGGCTTTTATAATAGAGGTCGGTGAACGTGGGCAGACGGAAGCCCTTGTTGTAGGACGCAAACAGTCGCCATGCAGCGGTGGGGGTGTAGGCTATGTCAACGCCGGGATAGAGCTTGAAGTGTGAGTCAAAGCGTGTGTTCTTGTTGGCCAGCAAACCGCCGCTGATAGTCCAGTGGTCCAGCAATATGTTGTGCTCCAGGCTCAGCGCATAGTTGGTACGTTCATCGTGGCGGGTGTAGAATGTATAGTCCTCGCCATGCACTCTGAGGTACTGGTGCTCGTCCATGGGCAGGCCGAGGCTGGTGCTGTATATCTCCTCTTCGCGCAGCTCAGCACTCATAGCCGTGTGTCCTGCAGCCCAGCTGAAGTCGGCACCTACGCGGCTACCATACACGTCGGTAATATGGAAGTTCTCGCCTACGGTGCTGGCCCGTATCAGCTCGAAGTTGTCGGTCGAGCGTATCCAGAACACTTCGGGGTGCAAGTGGAAACAGCCCTTTGTCTCTGCTCCAAGGTTCAGCATGAAGCGGTTGTTGCGCTCGTATTGGTCGGGGTAGGCTGCGCTGTAGAATGTATTGGCACCGTAGCTCTTGCCGCTCCATCCGCCCTGTAGGTCTATGCGATAGTCATCATCGTTCCATGCCGCCTGCAGGTAGGCATTGCCGCGATTAAAGTCACTGTTCAGCGTTGCGCCGTCGGAGCGCTGCCATGTGCCGGAGATGCTCGATGCGAATCGTCCCGACTTGATTCCTACGCGCCCATCAGCTCCTGCTGTGCCGTAGCTGCCGCCTTGAAACCCGACCTCGACATTGGTAGGTTCGCCACTACGCGTCACAATGTTGATGGCTCCGCCAAAGGCTGATGCGCCATATACACGCGAGGCTGCACCTTCGAGAATCTCGATGCGCTCTATATCGCTGATGCTCACAGGGAAATCTGCTGCCAGGTGCCCGGTATGTGGATTGCTTATGTTGAGGCCATTTAGCAGAATGGTGATTTGGTCGAATGTGCCTCCGTCTATACTGATGTCCGTCTGAATACCAAAGCCGCCGCGCTGCCGGACATCTACGCCCACGGCTAGCTTCAAGAGGTCATTGACGGTCTGCGCCGCTGTCGCCTCGATTTGCGCTCGACTGATTACGCTTACAATACGTGCCGACTGAAGCTGGGTCAATGGTGCCAACGTGCCGGCTACGGTCACCGCATCCAGTTCGCGGTCATCAGTCAGCTCTTCTGTGTCGGACGATGGGTTGAGATCAGGGTTGCGAGTGGCTACATCTGCCTTAGCCAGATGCACACTGCCCAGCATTGCAACGGTCAGCACGCCTATGCGCACCTCGCGATTCAAACTGGCAAACACAGCATACCCTGCATGGCTGAAGCGGTGGAACGTCACCGCAGCAGCACTACTGCACAAGGTCTGATTGTTGTACATGTGTCGTTTGTTGATTAAAGGGTTAATAGATAATGATGAATATCACCCCACGCAGCCCTCCAGCGATACGCTGAGGAGCTTCTCGGCTTCCACGCCGAATTCGAAGGGGAGTTTTGACAGTACTTCCTTAGCATAGCCGTTGACTATGAGGCTCACGGCTTTCTCGCTATTGATGCCTCGCTGCTGGCAGTAGAACAGCTGGTCCTCGCTGATCTTGCTGGTGGTAGCTTCGTGCTCTATAACGGCTGTAGGGTTCTGGACATCCATGTAGGGGAAGGTATGGGCACCGCAGTTGCTGCCGAGCAGCAGGCTGTCGCACGACGAGTAGTTGCGGGCGTTCTCGGCCTTCGGAGCCACGCGCACCAGGCCACGGTAGGCGTTCTGCGAGCGGCCGGCAGAGATACCTTTGCTGATGATGGTGCTGTGGGTGTTGGGCGCGAGGTGTATCATCTTGGTACCGGTGTCGGCCTGCTGCTGATTGTTTGTCACAGCCACGGAGTAGAACTCGGCCTGCGACCCTTCGCCTGCCAGCACACACGACGGGTACTTCCATGTGATGGCCGAACCCGTCTCAACCTGTGTCCACGACAGCTTGCTCTGCTCGCCGCGCAGCAGGCCGCGCTTCGTCACGAGGTTCAGCACGCCGCCCCGTCCGTTCTCGTCGCCGGGATACCAGTTCTGCACCGTAGAGTACTTCACCTCGCCGCGCGCCTCAATCACAATCTCAACAATGGCGGCATGTAGCTGGTTCTCGTCGCGCATAGGGGCGGTGCAGCCTTCAAGATAGCTGACGTAGGCATCCTCGTCGCAGACAATGAGAGTCCGCTCGAACTGACCTGTGCCACGTGCGTTGATGCGGAAGTAGGTGCTGAGCTCAATGGGGCAACGCACGCCCTTGGGTATATAGACGAATGAGCCGTCGGAGAACACCGCACTGTTGAGTGCGGCGAAGAAGTTGTCGCGGTAGGGCACTACGCTGCCCAGATAACGCTGCACAAGGTCGGGATGCTCGCGCACAGCCTCGCTGATGGAACTGAAGATGATGCCCTTCTGCGCCAGCAGCTCGCGGTGGGTAGTCTTGACCGACACCGAGTCCATAACAGCGTCAACGGCTGTGCCTCCGCTCAGCGCCAGGCGTTCCTCAAGCGGAACGCCCAGTTTGTCGAAGGTCTTCATCAGCTCGGGGTCTATCTCATCTACGCTCTTTGGCCCATTCTTCCTGCCTTGTGTCGGGTCGGCATAGTAGGATATGGCCTGATAGTCGATGTCGGGCATGTCGAGGTGGCCCCACGACGGCTGTTCCATCGTCTGCCAGTGGCGGAAAGCCTTGAGGCGGAAGTCGAGCAGCCATTCCGGCTCGCCCTTCTTCTTGCTGATGAGGCGTACTACCTCCTCCGACAATCCTCGGTCTATAATGTCGGTATGCACGTCGGTGGTGAAGCCATACTCATATGCCTTCTCCGCCACAGAGCGCACGAATGAGTTATTGCTATTGTCCTGTTTAGGCATCTGTCTTGCTCTTTTATGCGGCTGCAAAGATACTGCAAAGATGAAAAAATTGCTTCTGTCCGCCTCGGGCCGCACCGCACAAGTAATAGTGCTTCTACTGCCGCCATTGCGACTGTGCAAGCTGGAAGAGCCACTGTGTAGTTTGCTTGAGCGGTGTGAAGAGGAGTGAGCGCTGCTGTGCTTCGGGTGTGGCAATGCGGGTGATGGCCAGTACATTGGCGAGCACACCTAACAGTATCGCGTACTTGGCTACGCTGAGCAGACAGCCGGCCATCCGGTTGACGCTGCCCAACTTGACAAGTTTAAACAGGCCCGTAATCAGGCTACTGGCCACCCATAGCAGTATAGGTACTCCGAGCCAGATGCCCACGAATGCCAGAATACTGCTGATGGTTGGCGATGTACCGAGACGCGGAGCTATCAGATAGCCAGCACGCTCGTAGAACATCTGTGCCAAATATAGGCCCACGGCCAAGCCGATAAAGCCGAACAGTACTTGCACGAATCCCTTGTGCCAACCCATCCATGCTCCCCAGATGAGGGCTAGGATGAACAGGATATCATAACCGTTCATTTACAGTTTGGCCTTTATCTCTATTTCTTGGAAGGTCTCGATGGTATCGCCTTCGCGTATGTCGGAGTAGTTGACCAGTGATATACCGCATTCGAAGTTGGTGTTCACTTCCTTGACATCGTCCTTGAAGCGCTTCAAGGCATCTATGTTGCCAGTATGTATCACGATGCCGTCGCGAATGACACGAGCCTTGTTGCTGCGGCTCACCTTGCCATCCACAACGTAAGCACCTGCCACAGTGCCCACCTTGGAGATGTGGAACACCTGACGCACTTCGAGCTGAGCGGTCACTTCTTCTTTCAGCTCCGGTGCCAACATGCCTTCCATAGCCTCCTTGACCTCCTCGATGGCGTCGTAGATGACGCTGTAGGTGCGTATCTCCACACCCTGCTGCTCGGCAATCTTGCGTGCCTGAGCCGAGGGTCGTACCTGGAAGGCCACGATGATGGCTTGCGATGCAGCAGCCAGCGATACGTCGTTCTCGGATATCTGACCGACGGCCTTGTGTATCACGTTGACGGCTATCTTGTCGGTAGACAGCTTGATGAGCGAGTCGCTCAGTGCCTCGATGGAGCCGTCCACGTCGCCCTTGACGATGACGTTGAGCTCCTGGAAGCCGCCCTGCTCGATGCGACGACCTATCTCGTCGAGGGTCAGTATCTTCTGCGTGCGCAGACCCTGCTCGCGTGCCAGCTGCTCGCGCTTGGTGGCTATCTCGCGCGCCTCCTGGTCGCTGTCCATCACGTGGAAGGTGTCGCCGGCCTGCGGGGCGCCATTGAGACCAAGGATGGTGGCTGCCTGGGCGGGGCCAATCTCCTTGATGCGCTGTCCGCGCTCGTTGAACATAGCCTTGATGCGACCGTAGTTGGTGCCTGCCAGCAGGATGTCGCCCACATGGAGCGTACCGTTGGAGCATAGCACCGTGGCCACATAGCCGCGTCCCTTGTCGAGCGACGACTCGATGATGCTACCTGTGGCCTTGCGGTTCGGGTTGGCCTTCAGGTCAAGCATCTCGGCCTCGAGCAGCACCTTCTCCATCAGTTCAGGCACGCCCATACCCTTCTTGGCGCTGATGTCCTGGCTCTGATACTTTCCGCCCCAGTCCTCAACGAGGAAGTTCATCTGTGCCAGATGCTCCTTGATCTTCTCGGGGTTGGCGGCTGGCTTGTCTATCTTGTTGATGGCGAACACTATGGGCACGCCTGCAGCCACGGCGTGGTTGATGGCCTCCTTGGTCTGAGGCATGATGTCGTCGTCGGCTGCTATGATGATGATGGCTACGTCGGTCACCTGCGCACCACGGGCACGCATTGCGGTGAATGCCTCGTGACCAGGTGTATCGAGGAAGGTGATGTGACGTCCGTCGTCGAGCTTCACGTTGTAGGCACCGATGTGCTGTGTGATTCCACCGGCCTCACCTGCGATGACATTTGTCTTGCGTATATAGTCGAGCAGCGAGGTCTTGCCGTGGTCCACGTGGCCCATCACAGTCACGATTGGTGCGCGGGGCTGCAGGTCGGCCTCATCATCGGCTTCCTCATTGATAGCCTCGCTGACATCGGCGCTCACGAACTCTGTCTGGAAACCAAACTCGTCGGCCACGAGGTCGATCGTCTCCTTGTCCATACGCTGGTTGATGCTGACCATGATGCCCAGGCTCATGCAGGTACCGATAACCTTAGTCACAGGCACATCCATCATCGTGGCCAGCTCGTTGGCTGTCACGAACTCGGTCAGCTTCAGTATCTTGGACTCTCTCTCCTGCTCTTCAAGCTCATGCTCCAGGCCAGCACGTATGTTGTCGCGCTTCTCACGACGGTACTTGGCACCCTTACCGAAGGCCTGGTTCTTACCTGCTGTGAGGCGTGCCAAGGTCTCGCGTACCTGTTTTGCAACGTCCTCATCACTTTGCTCTGCCACCAGTACCGGCTCCTGCGGCTGGTTCTTGCGCTTGCGGTTGCGCCCCTCGCCCTGCTTGGCCGACGGCTGCTGGTTGTTATTGTTGCCTCCCTTGTTGCGCTTGCCACCCTGCTGGCTTGCCACCTTGGCTGCCTCGGCCTTGATGTCAACGCGCTCACCTTTCTTCTTGCCCTGGCCGTTGCGCTGGCCGCCGACCTGTGCGTTGGCTGTAGCTGCGGCAGCGCTATTGCTCTTCTTCCGCTTCTTGTTGCGTGTCGGGCGAGTGCTCTGGTTGAGCGAGTCGAGGTCTATGTGGCCCTGTATCTTCAGGTTCAGCGCAGGCTCGCGCGGTGTGGCCAGGCGGAACACACCGTCTACCTCCTCACCTATCACCTGCTGCGCCTTGGACTTGCGTGGTGCGGGCTCTGCGGCGGGTGCGGGCTTGGCAGACTCAGCTGCCTTCGTCTGCACAGGCTCTGCCTTGGGCTGAGGTGCGACTGGCGCCTCAGCAGCAGGCTTCTGTGGCGCCTCAGCAGGCACACTGGCAGCTGCAGGCTCTAATGTCTGCTGCTGCTCGGCTGGCTCGGCCTTCACCTCTGACTCTGCTGGCTTGGCTGGTGCTGGAGCCTCTGGCTTGGCTGGCTCTGCCTCTGCAGCAGGCTTCGGCTCTGCAGCAGGCTTTGGAATCTCTGTCGGCTTGGGCTGTACAGGATTGCCCTTGCTGTCGAGGTCTATCTTGCCCACGAACTTGGGCTTCTGCACCTCAGTCAGTGGCAGAGCCTTGCCGCTATCGGTCAGCACTATGGTCTCCTTCTTGTCCTTCGTGCGGCGCTGCGACGAGATCTGCTGTGCCTGCGAACGCACACCCTTGTCCTTGTTGAACTCTGCCTGCACGAGGCTGTACTGCTCATCTGTTATACTGGCATTGGGATTGGCCTCAACATCCTCGAAGCCTTTCTTCTGCAAGAAGCTCACAACGGTTTGCAGTCCTACGTTGCACTCCTTGGTCACTTTATTTAATCTTACTGGCATAGGCTGTGTGTGACTTATTGATTATAGAACCCACCATATACATTATCAACTCTCCGCAGGAGATTGATTGTCGTTCTCATCGTCGGCAAACTCCTGACGGATTATGCGCAGTACCTCATCGACAGTCTCCTCTTCGAGGTCGGCCTTTTGGATCAGCAACTCGCGTGGAGCTTCCAGCACTGCACGCGCTGTTGTCCAGCCGTTGGTCTTGAGCTCTTCTATCACCCAGTCGTCTATCTCATCCTTGAAGTCGTCGAGGTTGATGTCATCGCCAAGGTCCTCTTCCTCACCTTCTGGCAGCTCGCGGTATACGTCTATCTCAGTCTCGGATATCATTGATGCCAGACGTATGTTCAGGCCGCTCTTGCCAATAGCCAGAGATACCTGATCGGGATCGAGATATACCTCGCAGTGCTTGTTCTCCTCGTCGAGGTGCACGCTGTTGACCTGTGCAGGTCCCAGCGCGCGTGCGATGAGCAGCTGCAGGTTGCTGGTCCAAGGTATCACGTCGAGGTTCTCGCCACGAAGCTCGCGCACGATGCCCTGTACACGGCTACCCTTCACACCCACGCAGGCACCTACTGGGTCTATGCGGTCGTCGAAGCTCTCCACCGCAATCTTGGCACGCTCGCCTGGCACGCGAGCTATCTTGCGCACTGCTATCACACCCTCGGCAATCTCCGGCACCTCGTTCTCCAGCAGACGGCGCAGGAACTCGGGGCTGGTGCGCGACAGTATGATCTTCGGGTTGCCCGTGCTGTTGTCCACACGCGCAACCACCGCACGCGCTGGCTCGCCCTTGCGGAAGAAGTCGCCTGGTATCTGCTCCGCCTTCGGCAGCAGCAGCTCGTTGCCCTCCTCGTCCAGCAGCAGCACCTCCTTGTGCCACACCTGATACACCTCCGCAGAAATTATCTCGCCCACACGCTCCACGTACTTGTTGTACAGCGCATCGTGCTCCAGCTCCAGTATCTTCGATGCCAGCGTCTGGCGCAGAGTCAGTATGGCGCGACGGCCGAACTTTGAGAAGTCCACAGGCTCACTCACATCCTCGCCCACCTCGTAGTCCTCAGCTATCTTCTGTGCCTCCGACAGAGAGATTTCGAGGTTCGAATCCTTCACCGTGCCGTCCGCCACAACCGTGCGGTTGCGGTAGATCTCCAGGTCACCCTTGTCGGGGTTCACGATTACGTCGTAGTTCTCGTCGCTGCCCACGGTCTTGGCAATGACGTTACGGAAGCTGTCCTCCAGCACACTAACCAGTGTGGCACGGTCGATGTTCTTTGTCTCCTTGAACTCTGTGAAAGTCTCAATGAGCAGGTTGTTCTGTTTCTTAGCCATGATATATTTTGTTATTTGAAGTCAATCACGTAGCGTCCACTCTTGACCTCGGCCATCGCCACGGTCACAGGCACGTCCTGCCACACAGGACGCTTCTTGCCCTCGACCTGCACCTTCTGCCTCACAGCCAGCGTGATGCTGTCAGCGCTAGCTTCCTGCAGCTCGCCCTTGAGCTTGCGTCCGTCGGCAGTTACGACCTCCACCTGCTTGCCCACATGGTTCTGCCACTGGCGCAGCACCTTGAAGGGCTGGCCCAGTCCGGCGCTGCCCACCTCCAGTTCATAGTCCTCCTCGTCGCGCGAGAGGTGGTCTTCGATGAAGCGCGACAGCTGTACGCAGTCCTCGATCCACACACCATCCGCATGGTCTATCTCCACAGTAATACAGTCGTCAGCAGTCACAGTCAGGTCCGTCAGGAAGTAATCCTTGCCATCAAGCCACTCTTCAACTAGGGCTTGTACACGAGTCTTGTCAATCATTCTTTAGGCTTAAGGTTATCAAGCGTCAGCTTATGTTCTGTTTAACACTGAAGCGAAGAACCTTGCGGCTCCTCGCTTCATCATTAATCATCTTGCACCTGCAAAAGTACGGCGATTTGCCGAATCGGGCAAACATTGCAGGCATTTTTTGCTCTTCGCCCCGTCATTTCACCTCGCGCATCGTGTCGAAACAGGTGCTTCACCGCGTCGCACGACTAAAATCACAATTGTGGTTTATAGAAATCACAACTGTGAAACACAGAAATCACAATTGTGATTTTTGTAATTCACAATTGTGATTTTAGTCTTGCACCACGCTATCGCCTGTCGTTAAGCACGCTCTGAGCGCATATACAACTGCCTGCGCGTCGGCGTCGAAACGTATTGCATCTATCTTTGCAAGCAGCTCGTCGCTTCGGCTCGCGAGGCGTAGCAGGTCGTAGCGCCGCAGCATCCACGAATTGCTCGCCGGGTCTTTACGCAGGAAGCGCTTCATGCTGTGCTGCTTCAGCTCGCAGCGCACCTCTGTCTGCCCGCCGCTACGCAGTCGTGCCAGCTCGCTCTGCCTCACGTTCAGTCGCAGCACCCGCAGACCCGCTGTGTTCACGCCCGCCTTGTTACTGGGCGCTATACGCTCCAGACATTGCTCGTGGGGATTATACGTGTAGTTGACTATACTGCCATCGGCTATACGCGCCACCACCTGGTCAACCACATTCAGTGGAACCTGATACCACTCTTTCGGGTGGTGCTCCACGCCGTGCTCGTCCACAACGCGGACATCCATCTGCGCCGGTCGCAGCACTTTGTGTATTAGTTCCTCCAGCTTCTGCGAGTTGATGTTGGCCACCTTGTACGATGCCTTGATGCTGACTGCTGCCATCAGGTAGGTGGGTTCGTGCTCGGCTCCGCGAGTGCGCTCCTCCACGGTCTGTGTGGTGAAGCCTATCTTATAAAGGTTCTTGATGGCAGCCACGGCAGGATCGGTGGACAGCGAGGCCAGCACGTAGATGTAACCCGTCACGCAGTCGCCATCGGCAAGGCTTGCTCTGCGGAACATCTCCTCCACGCTCTGCGGCTCAGGCTCGGTGATGCCGTAGCCGTCGGCCACTACGCTCTTGCGCAGTGTCTGTAGCATGATGTCGGCCTCCGTGCCGTTCTCGTAGATGCAGCGTGTGAGCCCGTCGCGCAGGCCGTTGCCGTTAATGCTGCGGCTCGTGATGCTTTCTAATAGCACCATCTGCCCGCCTACGATGAAGAAGCGGCCAGCCTCAAGGTTGGCTGTCTTGGTGATGCGCACTAGCGAGCGCCGCCCGCTGCGCAGCTCGGCTTGCACCAGCCTGAAGCGCGGCTCGAAACGGGCAAAGTCGCGGCACGGCTTGTGCTGTGCCACATAGTCCGCTTGCCGCCGCTCCTGTACGTGCTGCATGTCCTCCGGCATGTCGAAGAGGGCTGTCTCGTGCTCGCTGATGTCCAGCAGCGGGTCGCTCAGTATGTCGTTCAGCTCGTCGGGCGTCATCGTTGATTGTCGTTTAGCAGGCCGAGCCTGTCCTGGCTGGCTAAGAGTTCGCGCGAAGCCCGTGTACGAAGCGCCTTCAGCTGGTTGGCCATCAGCCGCTCGCTCAGCTCACCGCTCATCTGTGGCTCACGTCCGTGTGCCTCCACCCATGCCGTAACGTTCTTCAGGGTCGCCAGCCGTAGCCCAACTCGTCGGCAGCGATGGCGCGTGAGCATAATGCCGCAAGCCGCTGCTCCACCTCATAGTAGCTCAGTTGGTTTTTCTTTGTCATGATGTTTCAATACCCGGTTTAGTGATGGTTAAATAACTGAGCCCACTTGAAAAAGTCCTAATAGTTCTGTCGCCCCTACAGGGCTTATTTATAACTGCTTGATTTCCAAGAAGGGGTTTCACCCCTCCCTGTGTTCTTTCGTCCCTCTGGGACTTTTTCAAGTGGGCTCAATTATTTAATCATCACTTAGTAGAACGTGACGATTTCGTCGAGTTCCTTGCGGGGTGGACGCTGGGCATCCTCCACGCGGTGACCTACGGCAATGACGGCACCGATTGTTTCGGTGTCGGGGATGCAGAGGGTCTGCCGGAGCTGCTCGGCAGAGCGGATGCCTATCACAAGGGTGTCGAGGTTGAGCTCGGCGGCCTTGAGGAGGAGGTATGCGTTCTGCAGACCCAGGTCGTACCACCCCCACGAGTTGCCGCCCTCGTTGTCGGGATTGCCCTCGCGGTCGAAACCCACGATGGTGTGGCGGAAGGTGGTGACTATGAGTGCGCCTGCGCCTTCGGTCTTCTGCTGGTTGGAGCCAGCCAGACAGCTGCGCACGGCAGCCACCTGCTCGGGTGTGATGGCGATGTGGTAGCGGCTGGTCTGCTTGTTCTTCCAGCTGGGTGCTTCCTGTGCGAAGCGCACAATCTCCAATAGCTCTTCGCGAGTGACAGGCCGTGAGGGGTCGTACTTGCGTATGCTGCGGCGTATGCCTGCTATTTCACTTAATGTCATAACTGTAACTTTTATCTCTCATTCTTTATTCTACTTCCTCCCACATCAATACAGCTCCATTTCTCCGCGCTGGGTCGGCACCGGTGAAGTCCATGCTGTAGGGGCTGCCTGTTGTGGGCGACTTGCCGATGTAGCGGTGGTTGCGGAGTGAGAAGAGCATGAAGTCGTGGTCGAGGTAGTCCTGCCAGAGGAACACCTCTGCTTCGTCGGCATCGGTGGTGAAGCGCACGTCGCCAGGCAGTCCCTCGCCATATACCTTTATATATCGTCCGTCAAGGCACTTGAGTGATACCAGGCCATGACCACGGTCGATGAGCTGGAACTGCGTACGCTCGCTGCGGTCGCCAGGATGTGTATCGTAGAGAACGCCGTGCGGGTCGCAGACGGCGGGACGGCCATTGGCTTTGTTGATGATGCGGAAGGTCTTGTTGTACGGTATGTTCTGTGAACGGTCGGCGCAGGGCTCCTCAACGGTGAAGTTGTCGAACTCGGCGTAGCCCCCCCGCTGCCCCTTGGCGTTGAAGGCAAAGAGGGCGTGGCGCGAACCCTGGAAGGTGATGAGCTGGTAGGAGAGCGGCATCATGCGACCGAGGGTGTGGAAGGTCGTGCCATCGGTGCTGTAGGCGTACTGGGCCTGATTGTTGTCGTAGTCGCCGATGGAGCGGAACCAGACTTTCCCGTCGGGCAAACCGACGGGCGCGTCTACTGTGTCGTTGGTGAGCTGCTCGAAGCAGCGGAGGGTGAGGGTGCTGCCGCTCTTGACGATGCCTATCCACGAGCAGGGTACGTTGATGTTGCCGAGGCCGGCCACGTCGCCGTCCTTCATACCCTTGACGTACAGCTCAACAGTAGTGATGGAGTTGGGACCGATGACACGCTGAGTGAGGGTGCCCTGCGCCCACATCAGCTGCTCGGCAGGAGATGACTGTATACGCAGGCGGCCACCACGGAGGCTCCACATCTTGTCGTCGGGGTTGTGGTTCCACTGCCATACGCGACCCAGCTGCTTGCCGTTGAAGTTGTCGCTGCGCTGGTAGGGCGCAAAAGGCTCTGCCCCGTTCTCTTCCGTGGTGGAGGGGAGTGTCTGCGGCGTGATGCCGGGCTTGAACCATGTGCGGGGAGCGCGACCGAGATTTCCTTCAAGTCCCACCATCGGCCAGCCGTCAACCCAAGTGATGGGCATGAGACAGACGGTGCGCCCGATGGAGTGGAAGTCCTGCATGAACAGTGCCCACCACGAGCCGTCCTTGTACTGCACAATGCCGCCCTGATGGGCATTGGTACAGGCGGTGGCATCCTCGTTGGCTGGGGGTATGCCAAAGGCTGTACCGTCGGTGCCGATGCGTGGCTGAGTGCCGCGCGGCACCTGGGTGAGTGGAGCAGCGTGATAGCCGTAGGTCTCGTCGGCAGTGATGACGCGTGTCTCGTATGGCCCCCAGATGTTGTCGGCACGCGAGCAGAGGGTGCGGCCGTTGGGCTTGTAGTCGGTGGAGATGAGGTAGTATCGTCCGTCAATCTTATACATGTGGTGTCCCTCGCCCACGCCGTTGCCCTCGGGAATGATGACACGCTCGGTGCCCTCCACGGGGCCGCTCATGTCGGACTTTAGCTCAGTGCACTTCACCGTGCCGTAGCCGTGGATGGCATAGATCTTGCCATCGTCGTCGAAGAGTACGCCGAGGTCGTAGATGTTGCCCTTCATGTTGTGGTGCTGCCAAGGGCCGTGTATGTCGCGGGCTGTATAGCACTGGAGACCCTTGCCGTTGATGTTGGAGAAGACGTAGAACTGTCCGTTGGCATAGCGTATGCATGGTGCCCAGATGCCCTGTCCGTATATCTCCCTATGGTTGCGGAGCGAGAACGCATCGTCGTCGAAGTCGAAGCGGTCGAAGCAGTAGCCCACGTTCTCCCAGTTCACGAGGTCGCGCGAATGGAGTATCACCAGCCCCGGCACGGCGTGCATAGTCGTGCCAGCCAGGTAGAAGTCATCGCCCACGCGCAGGATGTCAGGGTCGGAGAACTCGTCGTAGAACAGCGGGTTGGTGAAGGTGCCGTTGCCGTTGTCAGCCGTCCAGCTCGCGGGCTGCGCCGCTACCGACAGAGGCAGCAGCAAGGCGAGAGATAGTTGTAGTAGTGTCTTCATAGTTTGAATAGATTTGCAATAACTGCCCGCAAAGATAGTGCACTTTGCCTGTTTGCCGCACGTTTTGTCCGATTTTATCACACAATACCATCTATTCGGAGCATTTGTCGTACCTTTGCCCGCACATATGGCCATCCTATTCAACAATTCACACAGCTCGTCACCATGCCAGCGCATAGCCGTAGTCGCTGTCGCAGCCATGCTCCTCTGTGCCGCAGCAGCAGAGGCACAGGTCAGCGGCATCGTCATAGACAGCAAGACACGACAGCCGCTGGAGTACGTTGACATCTACTACGACGGCAAGGGCTACGGAGTGCAGAGCGACGACGACGGACGCTTCATCCTGCGAGAGGACTCCGCCTGGCGAGAGCTCACCGTGCACACCATGGGCTACGAGCCAGCCGTGATAAGGCTCGATGACTTCGGCAAGAACAAGGACCTGAAGATCCGGCTCACACCACAGGGCACCACACTGCGAGAGGTCACCGTCACACGCCGCCGCACACGCTACAGCCGCAAGAACAACCCCGCCGTCGAGCTCATGCAGCGAGTCATAGACCACAAGCGGGTCAACGACCTGCACGCCAAGGACTACTTCACCTTCACCACCTACGAGAAGATGACCTTCTCCGTCAATGAGTTCACCGACAAGATATTCGACCTCGAAGAGGGGCGAGCATGGGCATTCCTTAAGGACCACGTGGAGCGCCACCCCAAGACGGGCAAGCTCATACTGCCCCTCACCGTCGACGAGCAGCTGTCGCACACCTTCTATCGCCGCAAGCCGCGGACAGAAAAGGAGCTCATCAAGGCCAAGAACAGCCGAGGCATCAATGAACTCATCAACACCGGCGAAATCATCAACACAGCACTGCAGGACTGTTTCACCGACATCAACATCTACGACGAGGAGTGCAGGCTGCTCCAGCTGCACTTCAAAAGCCCCATAGCCAACTCCGCCATCAGCTTCTACCGATACTATATACAGGACACGCTCTACTTCGAGCGGACTACACCCGAGCTGCGCGCTGAGCGCGAGTACAACCCGCTGGACTTCTACATCCAGCGCGACGACGCGCTGTCTGCACTGGGGCTCGACAGCCTGTACTCAGCCTCGCAGAAAGACACAGCCATTATCAAACAGATAAACAAACGGGTGAACGAAGCCTATGAGAGTGTCATCGTCATGGGGTTCACACCCAACAACCAGCAGGACATAGGCTTCTCCGGATTGCTGTACATACTCAACGACTCGACCTATCAGGTCAAAAGCGTCGAGCTCAACGTGCCCAAGCAGAGCAACGTGAACTTCATCGAGAACATACGCATCGACCAGTACTACGAGGACCTGCCATCCGGCGAGCGCGTGTGCGTGCAGAACGACATGATGGTAGAGATGATGGTCACATCGTGGCTGTCGAAGCTGCTGGTGCAGCGCACCGTGCGCAACTTCGACTATCAGTTCGACGAGATATCACACAACGTGTTCCGACGCATCAAGGGCACTACATACACAGAGCCCGATGCCACCATGCATACCGACGACCAGTACTGGGCACAGTATCGCAAAGTGGAGCTCACCGAAAGTGAGAGCCAGATCAGCGGACTGCTGAAGAAACTCACGCAGATGCGCGGATTCAAGCCCATCATGATTGGCGTCAAGGCACTCATCGAGAACTACGTTGAAACCAGCGACAGCACCATCAACAACAAGTTCGACTTCGGACCTATCAACACCATCGTGTCCTACAACGACTACGACAAGTGGCGATTCCGCATATCGGGATTCACCACAGCGCACCTCCACCCACACATCTTCCTGGGTGGCTATGTGGCCTACGGCACCCAGTCGCACAACCTCTACGGATGGGGCGAAGCCATATACTCGTTTAACCGAAAGGCATACCTGACCCGCGAGTTCCCCAAGAACAACCTCCACGTGTCCTTCCGCCGTGATGTCACCACACCATTCGACAAGTTCGTTCCGACCGACAAGGACAATATGTTCATGGCCATACGCACCTCGACAGTGGACCAATACAACCTGATTCGCGAGTGGAAGGTGATGTACGACCGCGAATGGTACAACGGTGCCAAGGCCGTAATCCGCTTCACCCGCACGCACCAGCAGCCTGTGGACGAGCTGTTCTACCAGCGGCTGGGCACCGATGCCACCGTATTGGCAACTCGCGACATGAGCCGGCTCGACATTGACAACTCACTGCAGAACCGCGTGCACAGCATCAACATGAGCGAGTTCTACGCCAACGTCAGCTTCGAACCGGGAGCCACGTATATCAACACCAAGCAGCGCCGCTTGAAGATCAACAAGGATGCCCCCATCTTCACCGTGAGCCACACCATGGGGCTGAAGGACTTTCTGGGCGGAGACTATACATATAATGTAACAGAGGCCGGCATATACAAGCGCCTGTACATACCTGCCGGATGGGGATATACTGATTTCGACGTGCGGGCAGGCATACAGTGGAACAAAGTGCCGTTCCCGCTGCTCATACACCCTGCCACCAACCAGAGCTACATCATTGCCGACTACACCTTCTCGCTGATCAGCTCGCTCGAATTCCTCAACGACCGCTACGCGCAAATCATGTGGGGATGGGACATCTGCGGCAAGATATTCAACCGCGTGCCGCTGCTCAGGAAGCTGCACTGGCGCGAGTTCATCGGAGTGAATGCTCTGTGGGGCACGCTCACCGACAAGAACAACCCCTTCGTTGGAGGCTATGCTGACAGCGACCTGTTCTTCTTCCCTGGCCACTTCCACACCGATGCCGATGGCAACACATACTACGAAAACAACACCGTGGTGATGGACAAGAACACGCCATACGTGGAACTGCGCCTCGGCATACACAATATATTCAAACTGCTGCATGTCGAGTATGTACGCCGCCTGACATATCTCGACAACCCTGGTACCAACAAGCACGGCGTGCGCTTCACGCTCCGTGTGTTTTTCTAACTATGCAAGATACTCAATCGCATAATGACATGGCATCACAGGACGTTGACGACTGGCACAAGGCTGAGCTAAGCGCCAGCATTGCCGACTACGAGAGCTATCTGCACAGGCATCCCGATGGACAGTATGTGGTGCAGGCTCAGATGGCAATAGCCAATCTTGTGGACCGCGCCCGTGTGGTCAACGCCGTGCGGACCGACCGCAATGCGTTCTCGCCACAGGAGCTGCAGCGCTACGTGGACAGTCACGTCATAGCGTGGAACGACCTGCAGGACTGCTACACGGCCGACGAGATAGATGCCATACGGCAGTTCGAGGGCGTGATACCTCTGCCTGACGGCTTTGCGCCCAACAAGCTGCAGCGCGACACCACCGAGGTCTACTTCTGGGGTACGCCCTCCAGCGGCAAAACATGCGCCCTGGGCTCGCTGCTCAGCGCATCCTACACCTACGGCATACTCACCAAACGCCCATGTCAGGGACGGCAGTACATGGACCGACTCTGCAACACCTTCATGCACGACGCCTTCTGCACACTGCCACAGGGTACGCCCGACTACTCCATACAGGAGATGGTGTTCACACTGCGCGACGGGCAGCAGCGAGAGCACCCCCTGGCATGTATCGACCTGGCTGGTGAGGTGTTCCGTGCGCTATACCGCCGGCAGAACCATATCGTCGAGGAAAACTACACACAGGAGCAGGCTCTGAACCACACCCTGTCCTATCTGGCCGACAAGTCCAACCGAAAGATACACTTCTTCATCATAGCCTACGGCGAGCACGAGAAGGAGTGGGACGGGCTGCGTATACACGACTATCTGGACTCGGCCATGGACTACCTGCGTGACAACAAGGTGATACGCCGCGGCACCAACGCCATCTACATACTGGTCACGAAATGCGACCGCATGACGTGCCTGCCCAAGGACCGCCAGGAGTATGCCGCCAGATACGTGAAGCAGTACATGCCTGCGCTCAGCAACGCACTGGCACAGATATGCTCGCAGTCGGGCGTGCTCGACTTCGACATACTGCCGTTCTCAATAGGCGAAGTGTTCGCACAGAAGCTCTGCTACTTCGAGAGGACAAACAATAATGCCGTGCTGAAGAAGCTCATCAGCATGTCCGGCTACATCAGCAAGGGCTTTTGGTAATTCATCATTCATAAACTCCCACTCGTGGACAGCATACATATTATAGACATCTTCGGGCAATTCAAGGACAAGGGCTCAGGCCACTACTACACCTACCCCGCCCAGCCGCACGACGCAGCCAGCGCCGAGTGGAAGCGGTATATCAACGACCCGCGTGAGTTGCCTGCCAAGATTGACAAACCTGTGTATGCCATCTGGTGCACGCCACAGGGATGGTGGGTGGCACATGTGCAGAAGAATCAGAACGACAGCCGGGGCGGATTCGCTATGGCAGCGCTGTGTCTGGGCTACAACCGTCCCACCGATGCGGCTGAACTGCTGGAGATACTCAGCCAGGTGGCGGCACGCTACATCGACGAAATGAAGTGGCGCGACAACACACTGGCCGAGCAGCTCACCCAGCCCGGCAGCATCGCGCTGACACCCTGCGAACCTATGTCATTCGACCTGACGGGACAGTCGGCCTACTGCACCTACGGTAGTAGCGAACAGCTGACTGCAGCCCTGACCGACCTGCGCCAGGAGAGCTATCAGCAGTTTGCACGCATATTCATCATCCCAGAGGGCTACGACATCAACTCTTCGCGCATGACAGCCATACCCGCTCCTGTGCCGGAGACAGAGCTGCCAGACACCGAAGCCCCTGAACCCACCGATTCTTCCTGCGAAAAGGTGGCCTCCAGCTTCTCCCTACTACACATCCTGCTGGCCGCAACCAGCATCATATCGCTATACGCTATCTATATGATAGCATCCCTATCGCTCAACCGTATGCCCTGGCCCTTCACAGAGCCGCCCGCGGCAACATCGGTACCCGATACAATCATCGAGACTATACCATAAACATTATTCATTAACCATCTTAATTCAATCAACATGAAAAAGATTCTTTTTCTTGCCGTGGCTACAGTAGCCATGACATTCGCTGCATGTGGCAGCAAGCAGCAGGGTGCTGACGCTATCGACGCTGAGGCAGTAGCACAGATGACCGACGACAGCCAGATCGAGGGTGCCGCCAATCAGGTAGTAGAAGCTCTCAAGGCTCAGATTGCCAATGCCGACAAGTCACAGGTGGAGGCCGTTATTGCTAAGGCTGTGGAGGCTGCTCAGGGCCTGATCAGCAACGGCAACGTTGCAGGTGCCAGCAAGTACGTGCAGACCGTGACCAACTTCATCAGCGAGAACCAGGAGACTCTTGCCAACCTGGGTATCGACACTTCCAGCATCATCCCCGCCACTGTGACCGATGCCATCAGCGCTGCTACAACTGTTGGCGAGCAGGCTGATTGTGCTACACAGTGCGCACAGGAGCAGGTAGAGGGTGCCGTTGAGAGCGCACAGCAGGCTGCTGAGAGCGCACAGCAGGCCGCTCAGCAGGCTGTAGACCAGACCGTCGAGGCTGCACAGCAGGCTACCAACCAGGCTGCACAGCAGGCTTCACAGGCTGCTCAGCAGGCCGTTAGCAATGCTGCACAGCAGGCCAACGAAGCAGTAAACCAGGCTGCACAGCAGGCTATTCGCCGCATCCCTGGTGCACAGCAGTAAGTAGATTGCACATCAGATTACGCATAGAGTTCATCGGCAATTGCTGATGAACTCTATTATTTCTTTATGGAGCTGCGGCTCGCGCCCCTGCAGGATATCTGCCACTATGGGCAGCACGAATATGTGGCGTCGCACAATCGGGGTGAAGCTCCCCGCGGCGAGCAGGCGTGCGCCATCCTTCTCGGTGGTCACGATGACACGCTTGCTGCCCTGCATGGCTGCAAAGGAGGTCTCGATGCGTGCTATATCCGATTTGCTGTAGGCGTGATGATCGGGGAAGGACAGTGGGGTGATGTGGCGGGTGCACTGCTGCAGGTCCTTGTACATCTGCTGCGGCGAGGCTATGCCTGTGAGCAGCAGCACATGTGTGTCTGGCGTGATGCTCGTCTGAGCTGCTGATGAGCTGTCGAAAAGGGGACGCAGGGTGCCGTAGTGGATAGCAGAGAAAAACAGTTGCTGGTACGGCTTGAGCTGCAAGGAGCTCCGGATGACACGATAGTCGATAGGCGCCATGCCCATGGGGCACTTGGTAACGATGATGATCTGTGCCCGCGCAAGACCTGACACAGGCTCGCGCAGACGACCGGCTGGCAGCAGGGCATCGTCGGTGACCAGACGGTGATAGTCGGTCAGCACAATGTTCAGCCCCGCACGCACATGTCTGTGTTGATAGGCATCGTCGAGCAGTATGACCTCCACATCGCTTGTGGCATCGTCGGACATCAGGCGCTCTATGCCCCTGCATCGATTGGCATCCACCGCTACGATGGCTTCAGGGAATTTCTGTTTCATCTGCCAGGGTTCGTCGCCTATCACCTCCACAGGCGTGTCGGCTGCGGCCAACTGATAGCCCCTGCTGCGGCGCTTGTACCCGCGGCTCAGCACAGCCGTGCGGTACTTGGGCAGCAACAAGCGTAGCAGGTACTCCGTGTGCGGTGTCTTGCCTGTGCCGCCCACGCTTATGTTTCCTATACATATCACAGGCAGCTGGAACTCCTTCTGCCGCAGCAGACCGTTGTCGAACAGCAGATTGCGCAGTTCGACACCCAGCCCATAAAGCCACGACAGGGGCCTCAGCCAGTTGTGGATATGTATCAGGTCGCTTTCCATCCTTGAGCCTTCAGCGTCATCTCGGCTCCGTCACGACACACGAGCAGCTTACCTTGTTCTGCCTTGGTCATGTGGCCTATTATATGTACGTCCTCGATAGCAGACACACGGTCGTGGTCGGTCAGAGGCACAGTGAACAGCAGCTCGTAGTCCTCGCCGCCATTGAGTGCGCATGTTGTCACGTTCATGTTCAGCTCCTCAGCCATAGCAGCTGTCTGGTAGTCGAGCGGTATGCGGTCCTCGTAGATGCGGCACCCGGTGTGGCTCTGTTCGCACAGATGCATCACCTCGCTGCTCAGCCCGTCGCTGATGTCAATCATCGCCGTGGGGTGTATGCCCGCCTCCGCCAGCTTTTCCACTATGTCGCGTCGTGCCTGTGGTGTCAGCTGACGTTGCAGCAGGTACTCGCGTCCGCTGAAGTCGGGCTGGAACGGCGGCAGCGATTCGGGCTTCTCGCCCCGCTGCAGGGCCTCACGCACCTGCTGGTTGTACACCACCTTCTCGCGCTCCAGCAGCTGTAGGCCCATGTAGGCAGCGCCCAGGTCACCACTCACGCACAGCAGGTCATTGACCTGCGCAGCGTCGCGTGTCACCACGTCGCCCGCTCGCGCAGCGCCTATGCAGGTGATGCTGATGGTTAGGCCTGTGAGCGATGCCGACGTGTCGCCGCCCACCACATCGCAGCCGTGCTCGGCACATGCCCGCTTGATGCCGGCGTAGAGCGCCTCCACGTCCTCCACCCTGAAGCGCTTCGACAGTCCTATGGACACCGTCAGCTGGCGCGGACGTCCGTTCATCGCATATATGTCGCTCAGGTTCACCATCGCAGCCTTGTAGCCCAGATGGTGCAGTGGCACATACTGCAAGTCGAAGTGCACGCCCTCCAGCAGCAGGTCCGTAGTCACCAGCACCCGCTCATCGACCGAGTACTGTAGCACGGCGCAGTCATCGCCCACGCCCTTCACCGACTCTGCGTTCTGCAACTCTATGTCGTCAGTAAGGTGGTGAATCAGTCCAAACTCACCCAGCTCTGCTATCTCCATAATCAATAAAATCTGTTTTGTGCGTCAAAGGTAGCTACATCCGCCGAATCTGACAAGTCAACCCTCATTTATTCGCAAATCCCTTCTTCCTATTCGCGAACATTTAGTGATGAGCCCACTTGAAAAAGTCCCAGAGGGACGAAAGAACACAGGGAGGGGTGAAACCCCTTCTTGGAAATCAAGCAGTTATAAATAAGCCCTGCAGGGGGCTCTGCACCGCGGTGTAGCGATTGAGACACCGCGATGCAAGCACCTCATCAACGTGATGTCTCAACCTCATCACCGCGATGTCTCGACCCCATCGACGCGATGTCACGCATGGTGTGATGCGCCGATTGGAAGTGGATGATTTGTACTTCGGCACTTCGCGCTATTTTCTTGCACTTTTCTTTTGATTTATTCCAGAAAAGCCCACCAATCTCAGTTAACAACTTCATTATCTGTTAATTATCTGGTGAGCTTATTGGTGAGCTTTGGTGGGGTAAATACCAAAATAAGGCTTTTTACGTGCAGAAAAATGACATCAAAACTCAATTTGACTTGTAAAAAGCCCACCAAATCTGCCAACATTTGACGTTGAAACTCACTTTACACCTCAAAAGGCCCTCGATTTAACCCTAAATTTACGCCAATTTCGCGTAAATGCACGTAAAAGAATGCACAAATTATCACCGATGTGCCATTTTGGTGTGCCGATATAGGAGATATATTATGCTGGCAGCCCATACCACGGCTATTGTGACAGCTGCGATGTGATGCCAAGGGGTGGTGAGGGCATGGGTGAAGCTGGTGTCTGGCCATGCGGCAGCGATGCTGTTGTTGAAGATGTGGATAATGAGCGGCGTGAGTATGGAGTGGGTGCTATAGTAGGCGTAGCCAAGGAGCAGGCCAAGGAAGAATGCTGCGGGCATCTGAGCAGGGTTGGCATGTATCAAAGCGAAGATGACAGCACTCCATACGATTGCCGTCCAGGGCCGACAGCGCTGCAACAGACTGCCGAGCACACCGGCACGGAAAAGTAGTTCCTCGCTGAGCGGACCGAGGATGCATGCGGTGAGCAGGCCGAGCGGAGTGGTGAGCAGTTCGGTAAGCGACTGCTCTGGCACGATGTCGGGCAGCGAGGGCAGCATCTCCTGCGCATAGTTGACGAGAAAGATGCAGGGGGGAGCGAGTGCTAATAGCAGAAAACTCACCGCCCAATGAGGGCCATACGGCCTATATGCCTTATAAGCTCTGTCGCGCGTATACGCCCCAGCTGCGAGCAGGTACAGCACTATTGCAATAATGTTGACGAAGAGCAGCATCAGCACGGGACCTGACGATGCGAAGAGCATGCCTGATACCTGGGCAGCGAGGAAGAGGAGGATGTATATCCAGAAGGGACGACGTTTCATGGTTGTAGTAGTTTCAGGACGGCCGCACGGTCGGCTTCCAACTGGTGTCGCAAGGCGGCTTGATCGGCAAAGCGCTTCTCGCTGCGCAAACGTGCATGGAACTGCACGGTGAGCTCACGACCATATAGGTCGCCGTGGTAGTCAAGTAGATGGACCTCCACGCTGAGTGCATGGTCGGGGGGAGCGAGAGTGGGGCGGGTACCTATGTTGAGCATTGCCGGGTGTGAGTCCACGGTGACAGCATACGCTCCGCTGGCAGGCAACAACTGGTGGGGGCAGATGGCCGACAGGTTGGCTGTAGGGAAACCCAGGGTGCGCCCCACGGCATGGCCGTGAACGACACGCCCGCTCCACTCGTACGGACGTCCCAGCATGACTGTGGCAGCGGCGATGTCGCCTGCTGAGAGGGCCCGCCGTATGGCACTGCTGCTGACATGCTGCTCAGCAGGCAGTTCCGTTGCGACGATCACCTCAATGCCACACTCGCGCCCGTAAGCACGGTAGTCATCGATGGTCTCAGGATGGTCTGGCTGTGGACGACCGAAACGGTGATCGTAACCGACAAGCAGCGTGCCGACATTTAGCTGGTCGTGCAGGATGTAGCGCATGAAGTCGCGAGCTGTGAGCTGCGCCATGTGGTGATCGAACTGCATCTCGGCCACCTCTACGCCGGCGGCGTGCAACAGCTTCTGGCGCAATGGGGGCGGCGACAGCAGGGGTGTAGGCTGCTCTGCCTGTACTACGGTGTGCGGGTGACGGTCGAAGGTGACGGCCAGCGGCTGCTGATGCTGCTGGGCCGCGCATTTGCACAGCGAGCTGAGCAGATGCTGATGTCCAAGGTGCACACCATCGAAGAAGCCAACAGTAGCACAACGACGCTGTGTGAGCGGCACCTCGTCGGGCCCGCCGTGAAGCAGTTCGCTTCGTTGACTCTTGTCACGACTCGGCCAACCATGCATGCACGATGGCTCTTGCTGCTCCAAGAGTTCGCTGAGCGGCTGCATCACGAAGTCGCGCTGCCACATCCGCGGATGCGGCACTCTAAGCGTAGGTGTGAATATTACAGCGTGACCGTAGAGCAGCAAGTCGATGTCTATGGTGCGGTCGGCATATGTGCCGTCGGCTTCCGTCTTGCAGGTCCTGCCAAGCTCACGCTCAATGGCTTGCGTCGCTGTCAGCACCTCGCTGGCCGGCAACGGGGTACGTAGGTGCACCGCTGCATTGAGATACATATTGCTCGACTGATAGCCCCAAGGCTCTGTCTCAATGATTGCCGAGCAGCCACAAAGCTCACCGACCCGCTCGCTGAGCAGGTGGATAGCACGGTGCAATGTGGCTTTGCGGTCGCCAAGATTGCTGCCGAGACTCAAGTAGATGTCGGTTTCAGGTTTCAGGTTTCAGGTTTCAAGTTTCAGATTTCAGGTTTCAGTCCTTCAGAAGCAGTATGGCGTCACCGTAGGCACCGAAGCGGTAGCGGGTGTCGCGCACAGCCTCCTTGTATGCTTTCATCACCAGGTCATAGCCACCGAAGGCACAGGTCAGCATGAGCATGGTGCTCAGCGGGGTGTAGAGATTGGCTATCATAGCATCGGCCATACCGAACTCGTAGGGGGGATAGATGAACTTATTGGTCCATCCGTCGAACTCCTTCAGCCTGTAGTCGGCACCAATAGCGGTCTCGAGCGCACGCTGCACGGTGGTACCTACGGCACATATCTTGTGCCCCTGCTCCTTCGCACGGTTCACTATGCGGCAGGCTTCGGCACCAACGTGCATCTCCTCGCTCTCCATCTTGTGCTTCGACAGGTCCTCCACCTCAATGGGGCGGAAGTTGCCCAAGCCGCAGTGCATAGTCACGAATGCCATCTCAATGTCCTTCAGCTCTATGCGCTTCATCAGCTGCTTGGAGAAATGCAGGCCTGAGGCGGGAGCTGTTACGGCGCCCTCGTTCTTGGCGAATACGCACTGGAAGTCCTCCAGGTCCTGCTCATCAGCCTTGCGCGAGAACAAGTGCTTGGGCAGCGGAGCCTCGCCCAGAGCATAGAGTGCCTCCTTGAACTCCTCGTGAGGGCCGTCGTAGAGGAAGCGCAGCGTGCGTCCGCGGCTGGTGGTGTTGTCTATGACTTCAGCTACCATGCTCTCGTCTTCGCCAAAGTACAGCTTGTTGCCGATACGAATCTTGCGGGCTGGCTCTACCAGTACGTCCCAAAGGCGCGTATCGGCGTTGAGCTCACGCAGCAGAAACACCTCGATGCGGGCACCCGTCTTCTCCTTGTTGCCTTCCAGCCGTGCGGGGAACACCTTGGTGTCGTTGAACACAAGAACGTCCTTTGCATCGAAGAATTCGAGTATGTCGTAGAAGTGTTCGCGGTGCTCTATAATGCCACTCTTGGTATGTAGAACCATCAGTCGGCACTCATCGCGGAACGGAACGGGATGTTGGGCAATACGGTCTTCGCCGAGCTTAAACTTGAATTGTGATAGCTTCATATAGTGAAAGATTTTATAAAGTCATCTATCTGCTGACACTGCTCCACCCTGATGTCGCCCACGCGAGTGCGGCGCAGAGCTGTGAGGTGGGCACCGCTGTGAAGTGCCAGGCCGATGTCGCGGGCCAGCGCACGTATGTACGTCCCCTTCGAGCATACCACACGTATGGTGATGCTGGGGAAGCTCGATGAATCCGCCGTTTTTGGCGCAAGGTTGCAGTCGAGAAGCTCGATTTCATCGATGACCAGCACCTTCGGTTTCAGTGGTACGTCCTTTCCGCGACGAGCAAGGTCGTAGGCACGCTTGCCATCAATCTTGCATGCAGAGTAGGCCGGTGGTATCTGCTCTATCCTGCCCGTGAACTGCTGTAGTACCTGCTCCACCTGCTCGCGTGTGATGTGCTCCGTAGGATAGGTTGCATCGATGTCGTGCTCCAAGTCGAACGATGGTGTCGTGGCTCCCAGTCGTAGCGTGGCTACATACTCCTTGGTCTGTGCCTGCAGCTCGTCGATACGCTTGGTCATACGACCTGTGCACACCATCATCACGCCGGTGGCCAGCGGGTCGAGCGTTCCTGCGTGGCCCACCTTCAGCCGCTTCATACCCAGCTTTCGGCACAGATGCCATCGTACCTTGTTGACCACGTCAAACGATGTCCATCGCAGCGGCTTGTCGAAGTAAAGTACAGTACCCTCTTGAAAGTCTATCATACTATCAGTAGCAGCAGACCTACCACGGCACAGTAGATGCCGAAGTACACCAGCTTGCCTTTCTTGACTATGTCTATCATCCATCTGCACGCCATGCAACCGCTGATGAAGGCTGTCAGGAAGCCTACTGCCAGTGGCAGAGCGCCTATGGTAGTCGTGGCAGCCTCGGCATGGCCGGAGACGGCCTTCATAATGTCCAGCAATGCTTCACCCAGTATAGGCGGTATGACCATGAGGAAGCTGAACTGTGCCAGCTTCTCCTTCTTGTTGCCCAGCAGAAGGCCGGTGGCAATGGTCGAGCCTGAGCGCGACAAGCCTGGCAGCACGGCAACAGCCTGCGCCAGACCTATGATGAATGCGTCGAGATAGGATATGGTCTCCTTCTGTCTCGGGTGGGCATAGTAGCTGAAGATGAGCAGCGTAGCCGTCACCAGCAGGCAGCAGCCCACTATGCGCAGTCCTGTACCGAAGATGTCCTCAACGTAGTCCTTGAAGAACAGCCCAACGATGCCCACTGGAATCATCGACACGACGATGGCCAGCGCATAGCGTTGCTCGGCATTGAGGCTTCCGTTCCAGCGGAACAGGCCGCGCAGTATCCACACTATCTCCTTCCACAGGATGACTATCGTGGACAGCACGGTGGCTACGTGCACAGCCACGGTGAACGTCAAGTTCTCCTCGCCGCTCAACCCGAAGAAATGGGAGGCTATGGCGAGGTGTCCGCTCGATGAAACTGGCAGATATTCCGTCAGGCCCTGCATCAGGCCCATAATAAATGCTTGTAGTGCGTCCATGCCTTAGTCCTTTGGCTTATGCATTATACCATATATCATAAATATAAACCCGAGGAAGCATACGGCAGGCGCGACGCGAATACGCGTTGCGCTGAATATGTCGTAGTTGAACTTGGCTTCTGTAGAGCCTGCGCCGCCCATAAGGAAGAAACCAATCACCACAGCCACTACGCCTATGGCTATCAGAATGTAGTTGGTGCGGTCGAATGCAAACTGTTTCATTGTCTCTTATCAAATAGTAAATAGTACCTTGCGGAATAGTATATCGTGCATCATCAGATAGTACATCACCTGTACATCTCACTTTCACGCATACGCAGGAAGTGGAGTACGGTGAGCAGAGTGGACAGCTGGGTGATGAGCAGGGAAGCCACCACGATGCTTGCCACTACGAGCAGCTGGATGTGCGGTGTCACCACTTGCGCCACCATAGGGTCGCGCCCTATGAGCCAATGCACCCCGCCAACCAGCACTGCCGATGCCACCAGCGAGGCCGTGAGGGCTATGCCCAGGCTGCGTAGCAGGAACGGACGGCAGATGAACGACCACGATGCACCCACGAGGCGCATGGTGTGTATGGTCCACCGGCGTGCATAGACGCTGAGTCTCACGGTGTTGTGCACCAGTACCACAGATATGATGGTGAGCAGCACGGCCAGCACGGTGAGTATGGCCATGATGCGATGCAGAGTGTGGTTGACGTTGGACACTATGTCCGGTTGGTACACCACATCGTCTATCTGCCACAGCTGTTTCCACTGCTCTGCCACACGGCTCAGACTGTCGCTGTTGGCATAGTCGGCCGTCATGTGAAGCTCCAGCGTGGAGGTATATGGGTTGTCGCCCGAGAGGAACTCCGACGGGTCGCTGCCCAGACGTGCTGTCTCCTCTTCCAGTATCTGTTCTGCGCTGATCAGCGTCAGGTTGCGCACGGCGCCATGCTGCCGCAATGCCGCCATCAGCGTATCGGCATCGGTGCTGTCGACATTCTCGTTGAGCAGCAGCGTGACCGTCATGTTCTCACGCACGACATCCGACATTCGCGATGCCGACATGCCGCACAGCACTACCAGTCCCAGCAGCACCAGCACCAGCGAGGTGGATACGCACGATGTCAGCCATTGCATTGTCGAAACGCTATTCTTTCGGTCCTTCATACTGCCTCTCCTTTCAATGTTGCCGAGCTGCTGCCCGTGATGCGAACCATTATCTTATCGCCTATGTGATGACCGCCGCGGTCGAACACCACCACGCGGTTCTGCTCCGTGCGACCGAACAGCTGGTTGTGGTCACGTTTGGACGTGCCCTCGGCCAGCACCTCCACGGTGCGGCCCTCCCAGCGCTTGGCGGCCTCGGCACTAAGCTGGGTCTGCTGGTCGATGAGCTCCTGCAGGCGGCGTAGCTTCACTTCCTCTGGCACATCGTCGGGCAGATGCTTGGATGCGTATGTGCCTGGACGCTCCGAGTACTTGAACATGAATGCCGAGTCGTAGCCCACCTCTCGCATCAGCGACAGCGATAGCTGATGGTCCTCCTCAGTCTCGCCGCAGTAGCCCACGAAGATGTCGGTGGTAAGGCCGCAGTCGGGCACTATGCGACGTATGGCCGCTACGCGGTCGAGGTACCACGCACGCGTGTACTTGCGGTTCATGCGTTTCAGCACCTCGTCGCTGCCACTCTGCACAGGCAGGTGTATGTGGCGGCACACATTGGGCTCCTCTGCTATGACGTGCAGGGTCTCGTCGCTCATATCCTTCGGGTGGCTGGTGGTGAAGCGTATGCGCATCTCCGGCACAGCACGTGCCACGGTGCGCAGCAAGTCGGCAAATGTAGCTCCCTGTAGTTCCTCGGTGTGGGACATCTCATCGCTGCCAGCCTGCCCGCCCCTCGCCGTGAGGCCATAGGGAGCCTTGTAGCTGTTCACATTCTGCCCCAGCAATGTAACCTCCTTGAAGCCGCGGTCGCGCAGGTCGCGCACCTCAGCCAGTATGCTGTCCACATCGCGGCTGCGCTCGCGGCCACGTGTGTAGGGGACTATGCAGTAGTGGCAGAAGTTGTTGCATCCGCGCATGATGCTCACAAAGCCGCTTATCGCGTTGGCGTGCAGGCGGCGTGGCACCACATCGCGATAGGTCTCGCTGGTGGACAGTTCCACGTTGATGGCAGGGTTGCCCAGCTCGGCATTGGCGGTGAGCTCAGGCAGACTCATGTAGGCATCGGGGCCGCACACGATGTCCACGCCCTGCTCGCCCAGCAGGTCCTGCTGAACGCGCTCGGCCATACAGCCCAGCACACCTATGATCAGTCGGGGGCGCTGCGGCGAGCGCTTGCGACGCACGGAGCGAAGGAACTCCAGCCGCGAGTATATCTTCTGCTCGGCTGCTGCGCGCACGGAACAAGTGTTGAGGAACACTGCATCGGCCTCGTCCATATCATCTGTTATATCATAGCCTGCCATGCCCATGATCGACGCTACAACTTCGCTGTCGGCCACATTCATCTGGCATCCGTATGTCTCTATCAGAAGTCGTTTCATAGCATAGTGCCCCTAAAAAACGGCGCAAAGATACAACATCAAAATGCCCTTGTCAAGTTTTTGGGTGATTATCAGCACTAAAGCCCGAAGAATTGTGTCTGGTTGAGTACCATCCACCACACCAAAACGGGTACTACCTCGACCGATGCGAAATAGAGCAGCAAGTGCGGCAGGGCCACAATCCGAGGGAACAGCACAGCGCACGACTTGATGAGCAGCAGCAGCTTGACGAGTCCCAGCAGGGCGGCTAAACATATATATATAGTCTGCGTCGGTATGCCTGTGTAGGCGTACACCAGTGTGACGGGCAGCAGCAGTACGGTCTCTGCCAGGAACAGCAGATTGTAGTTCTCGCGCCAGCGATGGCGCGCGTGGCGGTCGAAGAACACGTTGTTGACGAAGGCATAGAGTGACAGCCGCACGATGACCATCGCTATGGCTGTGCCTACGCATACGCCCAGCAGCTGCGGGGCACGGGGGCTGAGGTCACCGTACGTGCCTGTGCTGTCTATATAGCCCAGCATGAGTATGCCGCATTGCAGGCCGAACAGCAGGACTGTGGCGGGCCAGAGCAGCGGATGGCACTGCGGCACAGCCTCGGTATCGTCTTGACTGCCGCGAGGCATGAAGAACTCGGCTATACGTGCTGCCATGCGATGCCGTGTCTGAGCCACAACGAACAACACCAGCAGCAGGCACAGCAAGGTCGCACCTGTGACGGCATCGTTACGATGCAGGCTGAACGACAGCGGGTCGCCAGCCTTGCCCTTGGGCAGAGCCGCTATGCTGTCGGCCTCGTGCTGCAGGCGCACTTGCAGCAGGCTGTCCTGATACAGGCTGTCGCGGTACAGGCTGTCTATGCGCAGGCTGTCCAACGCAAGGCTGTCCAGTGCGAGGCTGTCGGCGCTATAATAATAAGGTATAGGCGCTACGTACCCCGTGTCGGCAGCCAGGCTGTCGGCATTAGCCTCCGGCACGGGCAGGGTGTCTGCCGCAGCTTCGTGCGTCAGAGCGGGTGCAGTTATGGTGTCCTGTACGGATAGCATCGTCAGATAGCGGCAAACTTGCGTACACTAGCATCCCACAGCGGTGTGGAGAGCACCAGTTCCACGGCTTCGCGGGCGGTGGTGGCCACACGCCATATCTGCCTGTGGCGCTCGCCCATGAAGTGCTCCTCGATGCCATGCTCCAGCTGCAGCAGCAGGTGGTCGTAGTAGCCGTCGATGTTCAGTATCACTATTGGCTTGAGGTAGAGCCCCAGCTGCTTCCAGGTGATGACCTCCATCAGCTCCTCCAGCGTGCCGCAGCCGCCTGGCAGGGCTATGCAGCCGTCGCTCATCTGGGCAATAGTGGCCTTACGGGTGTGCATATCCGGCGTCTCAATGAGCCGTGTGAGACCCGTGTGGTGCCAGCCCTGCTCCACCATGAACGATGGTATGATGCCTGTCACTTCGCCTCCGGCTGCCAGACAGGCGTCTGCCGTAGCTGCCATCAGACCCATGTTGCCGGCGCCGTTGACCACGCCTATGCCCTGCTCTCCCAGCAGCCGGCCCAGCTCCTGAGCCGTCTCGAAGTACACGGGTGCTATCTTGGTGCTTGATGCACAATATACTGCAACATTCATAATCCCAGCTCCTTCCTTATCCTGTCCACATAATCGAGCTTCTCCCACGTGAAGAGCTCCACTTCGAGTGTCACGTCCTGTGCGTAGCGGTTGTGGAATGTCTTGCGTATGAGCTGCGGCTCGCGCCCCATGTGGCCGTAGGCTGCAGTCTCCTCGTAGATGGGTGCACGCAGCTTCAGGCGGTCCTCGATGGCGCGCGGACGCAGGTCGAACAGGCGGCCGATGTAGCGTGCTATCTCGCCGTCGCTCATAGCCACGTGGCTCTTGCCGTAGGTGTTCACGAAGATGCTCACGGGTTCGGCCACGCCGATAGCGTAGCTGAGCTGCACCAGCATCTCGTCGGCCACGCCTGCTGCCACCATATTCTTGGCTATGTGGCGTGCGGCATAGGCTGCCGAGCGGTCTACCTTCGACGGGTCCTTGCCGGAGAAGGCTCCGCCTCCGTGGGCGCCCTTGCCGCCGTAGGTGTCCACTATGATCTTGCGTCCTGTCAGGCCTGTGTCGCCGTGAGGCCCGCCTATCACGAACTTACCCGTGGGGTTCACGTAGTAGCGCGTGTGGTCGTCGAAGAGGCTGCGTATGTGCTCATCGGTCAGCTCGCCCAGTACGCGCGGGATGAGTATCTGCTTCACATCGCGGCGTATGGTGTCGAGCATCTGCTCGTCGGCCTGATTCTGGTTGCCGTCGTGGGCCATGATGAACTCGTCGTGCTGGGTGGACACCACGATGGTGTCTATGTGCACAGGGCGGCCCTCGTCATCGTACTCGATGGTCACCTGGCTCTTGGCATCGGGGCGCAGGTAGATCATCTCGCTGTCCTCGCGGCGTATGTCGGCCAGGGTGCGCAGTATGTGGTGCGCGAGGTCCAGAGCCAGAGGCATGTAGTTGGCTGTCTCGTTGGTGGCGTATCCGAACATCATGCCTTGGTCGCCTGCACCCTGCTGCATGGGGTCGGAGCGCTCCACTCCGCGGTTGATGTCGGCACTCTGCTCGTGGATTGCCGACAGCACTCCACAGCTGTTGGCCTCGAACATCAGCTCGGCGCGGGTGTAGCCTATACGACGTATGGTCTGCCGGGCAATGTCCTGCAGGTCGACATACGCCTGCGACTTGACCTCGCCGGCCAGCACCACCTGACCAGTGGTGACAAGTGTCTCGCACGCCACCTTCGACTGCGGGTCGAAGGCCAGCAGGTGGTCTAAAACAGCATCGCTGATTTGGTCCGCCACTTTGTCAGGGTGGCCCTCCGACACGGACTCAGATGTAAACAAATAACCCATTTCGCATTCGTTGAATAGTTAGACAATAATGGAATGGGATGTCATTGGCATTAACAGAGTGCTTTCACCTTTAGCATTGTTTTAGTGTGGTTGCAAGCAGTCGATGTCCACTGGGCGTGAACGTTCCAAATCTATCCACAAATCATAAAGTGCGGCAAAGGTACGCATTTCCGGTGAATAGCGTATGCTTTTTGCCCAGACATTTTTCGGCCGCCAGCCCGACGTGCCGCAAAGCCGCTGCCAATGCGGTGTCCGGCACTGTTCGACGCGAAGCGGCTCAAAAAACATGCGCGTGTCATTTATTTAACACGCGCATGTTATTTTGCTTGCGCCACGGTGAGTGACATGCTGTGTGCCGATGTGAAGGTCGCTGCAGCGCATTATTTGCGGTTCGAACACGGTATTCTCGCGCGTAATGACTAACTTTGCCATCAAATTACAGAACGGTAAAAGCATAGAGCGACAATGGCGATGAACTATATCTGGGCCGGCTTCCTGCTGGTGGCATTCGCGGTGGCGGCATTCCGCCTCGTGGTGATGGGCGACGTGGAAGTCTTTCCTGCCATAATGAACAGCACGATGGACAACGCCAAGACGGGCTTCGAGCTGAGCCTGCAACTGACAGGCGTGCTGGCGCTGTGGATGGGTGTGATGCGTATAGGCGAGGAAGGCGGCATGGTGCGTGCGCTGGCACGATGGCTCAGCCCCCTGTTCCGCAAGCTGTTCCCTGAGATTCCCGACGGCCATCCGGTGATGGGCAACATATTCATGAACCTGTCGGCCAATATGCTGGGGCTCGACAATGCGGCCACTCCGCTGGGACTGAAGGCTATGGAGGGTATGCAGGAGCTCAACCCGCGCAAGGACACAGCATCCAACTCGATGATCATGTTCCTGGTGATGAACACCGCAGGACTGACCATCGTGCCGGTGTCCATACTGGCCTACCGCGCACAGCTGGGTGCCGCACAGCCCACCGACGTGTTCCTGCCCATACTGCTGACCACACTCATATCGCTTATCGTGGGTGTAATCATCACAAGCATGGTGCAGCGCATCAACCTCATCAACGTGCCTGTGATGCTGACACTGGCCGTACTGTCGGTCATCGTGGGACTGGTGGGCTGGGGCGCCAATGCGCTGAGCCGCGAGCAGATGGGCGTGGTGTCCGACAACGTTGCCAATGTCATACTGCTGGGCATAATCATCACATTCGTTGCCGCTGGCCTGCGGCACAAGGTCAATGTGTACGAGGCCTTCATCGACGGTGCCAAGGGTGGCTTCAAGACGGCTGTGGGCATCATTCCATACCTGATAGCCATACTCGTGGCCATAGGCGCGTTCCGCGCATCGGGCGCTATGGACTGGGTGCTCGGCGGCATTGGCTGGGTGATAGACGTCTGCGGAGGCAACACCGACATGACTGCCGCCCTGCCCACGGCGATGATGAAGCCGCTGAGCGGCAGCGGTGCGCGAGGCATGATGCTGGAGTGCATGAACACCTACGGCCCCGATTCGTTTGCCGGACGGCTGAGCTGCATCTTCCAAGGCTCCACAGACACTACCTTCTATATACTGGCTGTGTACTTCGGCTCTGTAGGCATCAAGAACACACGCCACGCCCTGCCCTGCGGCCTGGCGGCCGACCTGGCCTCCATCGTGGTGGCAGTAATAGTAGCTAACATCTTCTTCTGATATATGAGTAAGCTTGGCTCCTTAATGAAAGACACAGCCATCTACGGTGTGAGCAGCATCGTTGGCCGGTTCCTGAACTATCTGCTGGTGCCCATCTACACGGCATCGATGTCGGTGGCGAGCGGCGGCTACGGTGTGGTCACCGAGTACTATGCCTACACGGCACTGGCTCTGGTGATTCTCATCTGCGGCATGGAAACGACGATGTTCCGCTTCGCCAACAAGGCCGACGAACAGCCGCAGGACGTGCTGACGGTGGCGCTGACAGTAGTGGGCTCGCTGGCCACCGTCATGCTGATAGGCGTGCTCTGTGCCATAGGCCCGATCAGCTCGATGCTGGGCCATCCCGACCATCCGGAGTGGATAGTCATCATGGCCCTCATCACCTTCATGGACGCTATCCAGGCCGTGCTCTTCTCGTGGCTACGATACCAGCACCGCCCGTGGCGATTCATGTCGCTGAAGATGCTGTTCATCGTGATGAACGTGGCGCTGAACTGCCTCTACTTCATCCTGCTGCCCAAGCTCTACGCCACGCACCCCGACCTCGTGGCTCCCATCTACAATCCCACGGTAGGCGTGGGCTATGCCTTCAGCATCAACCTGCTCTGCACAGGCGTGGTCATGCTGCTGTTCCTGCCCATGCTGATCAAGCACAAGTGGCACCTCGACAGTTCCCTGATGCGGCGTATGCTGAGCTACACGTGGCCGCTGCTGGTGCTGGGCGTAGCTGGCATACTGAACCAGGTGGTGGACAAGATACTGTTCAAGCATGTCTATCCCGGCACCATACTGGAGGGCGAGCAGCAACTGGCCATCTACGGTGCCTGCGTGAAGGTGGCCATGCTGATGGCGCTGTGCACACAGGCATACCGCTATGCGCTGGAGCCTATGGTGTTCGGACAGAAGAAGGGCAAGGATGTGGCCGAGACCAATATCATAGGCATGAAGTACTTCATCGTGTTCACACTGCTGGGCTTCCTTGCCGTGATGGGCTACCTGGACCTGCTCAAGATATTCTTCATCCGCGACCCGCAGTACTGGCCGGGCCTCAAGGCTGTACCAATAGTGATGGCAGCTGAGATAATGATGGGCATCTACTTCAACCTCTCGTTCTGGTACAAGCTCATCGACAAAACCATCTACGGAGCATGGTTCTCGCTGGCCGGCTGTGCCGTCATGCTGGTGGTGATATACTTCGGAGTGCCCCGCTACAGCTACATGGCCTGCGCCTGGGCTGGCTGCGCCGGATATGGCACATCGATGCTGCTCAGCTACTTCATAGGTCAGCGCAAGGCACCAGTCGACTATCCACTGCGCAGCATAGGCCTCTATGTGCTGCTGACTGCTGTGCTCTACGCAGCAATGTGCATGGTTCCGTCCGACTGGTCGCTATGGCTGCGCCTGCTGCTGAACACTCTGATTATCGGCATCTATGCAGCCTATATCTACTACGCCGACCTGCGCAAGCTGCTCCGCCGTCGCCGTGGCTAAGACCAAGCCGCAAGCCAGCAAAAAAGCCTTCCTCAAGCATCGCAGCATGAGGAAGGCTTCATCTATGTATGAATGCCGGCCTTAGATTATGCCGAACTTCTTGTGGCGCTTCTTGGACGTGTTCTCGTTGCCATAGCCATAGCCGTAACCATAGCCGTAGCCATATCCATAACCGTAGCCGTACCCGTAGCCATAACCATAGCCGTAGTGCTTCTTGTCGGTCTTCACGTCGTTGAGCACAATGCACAGGTTGTTGAACTTCTTCTCCTGATACAGGCGGTCGAGCTCCGGCAGGAAGCGACGGTCCACACGGCCGGCACGCATCACGTAGAGCGTGACATCAGCCACACGGTTCACGATACCGGCATCGGCCACTGCCTGAGCCGGCACATTGTCTATGATGATGTAGTCGTATGTGCTCTTCAGCTCCTCTATCAGCGTCTCCAGACGGTCGCTCATCAGCAGCTCGGCAGGGTTCGGGGGCAGCATACCTGCCGGTAGCAAGTCGACATCGTGGCCCTCGCTCATCTTGGTGATCAGCGGGCGGAAGTCATCAACGCTGCCGCTGAGGTACGAGGTCAGACCCTCACGCTTGGTGTTGCTCAGAAGCTTCGACTGTGTGCGCTTGCGCAGGTCGGTGTCCAGAAGTATCACCTTCTTGCCCGTCAAGGCAAGCGTTACGGCGAAGTTTCGCGATATGAAGGACTTGCCTTCGCCCGGCGTGGTGGATGTGAACATCATCACACGCGCATCCTTCTTGACGAAGCTCAGGCTGTAGCGCAACATACGGAAGGCCTCGTTGAGGCTGTCATTCTGTTGTTCGGACACCAGAATCTCGCTGTCGTTGTTGTCGGCCTTGTGCCGCGGAATCTCGCCAAGCACAGGCAGCGATGTGCTGTTCTCAACCTCCTTGCGCCCGTGCACGCTCATATCAAGCATGTCGATGATGTAGAAGATGGAGAATGGCAGCACTATACCGATGGCCAGCGCGATGAGCATCAGAATACGGTTGCGCGGTGAAATCGGCCGATTAGAGCCATACGGGGGCTGCACCACGCGGATGTTGGCCTCAGTGATGGCCAGCTGCAACTCTGTCTCCTCGCGCTTGTTGAGCAGGAAGGTGTAGAGTGCCTCCTTGATGTTCTGCTGTCGGGCGATGTCCAGAGCCTGCTTCTCCTTCTCAGGTACCGAGGCGATACGTCCGCGAAGCATCGATTCCTCCTCGTTGGCACGGCGCAGCTGCACCTTGAGCGACGACAGATAGGCTTCGGTCGAAGCGATGATAGCACGGCGCATCTGACTGAGCTGCTGCTTCATCTGCTGCATCTGCGTGCTGTTCTGTCCCATGTTGGGAGCCAGACGGTTGCGCTCCAGCATGGCGCTATTGTAGCTTGCAATCTGACCTTGTATGCCGCTGTCGGTGATGCCGCCCAGCGTAGGGATAAGGCTGTCGTCCGATGTGTTGTTCTTTATGTCGTCCAGCAGGTACTCTACGACACGCACCTGCGACTCCAGCTGTATGCTGCGCTGGCGTGCAGCACTGCTCTGCTGCAGGTAGTCGGCAGCGTTCTGCTTGACATCCACGATGTTGTTCTGCTGCTTGAAGTCGGCCAGCGAGGTCTCCACGGAGCTCAGCTCGTCGCTGATAATGGCGATACGGCGCTCGATGAATCGTGCCGTGCTGGCTGCTATGCGGTTCTTGTCCTCAATGATGCTCTCCTCATAAGCCTGAAGCACAGCAGTAAGGATGTCCTCGGCACGCTTGATGCTCATATCGGTGCAGGTGAGGCCCACAAGTGTGCCCTCCTTGAACAGCTCCTTGGCTGCTAGCGAATGGCCATATACATTGGCGGCGTTGTCCACGCTGTAGTGTGCCACCGTGACGCTCTTGCCTACAAACTCCTCAAGATAAGCGGTGTCGGCTTCCAGCACGAGCGAGCCAAATGGCATCTCCACTTCCGTGCCGTAGTCCACACGCTTGTTCACTTTGCGCTCCTCATCGCGCGTCTGATACTTCACAATCTGTGCGTGGTCGCTATACACCTGCACATCGAATGCCACGCCCTCGTCAGTCCATTCGGGCGTGAACTTAGCCGTGAATGGCTTGACATCGTAGAGCGACAGCGTGCGCAGTCCTTTCTTGTAGATGTAGAACACATCCAGATGCAGACGCATCACTACATCGCGCATAATCTCGTGGCTCTGCAGGATGTACACCTCGTTCTTCACGCTTGTGCCCATTATCACGCCGTTGAGCTGCATCAGCGCATCGGTGTTGGTACGCGTGGTGCGGCGGCTGGAGCCGCTGCCGGAATCGTCCTTGACCAGCATAACAGCCTGCCGCTGGTAGATTCTTGGCAGCGTATTGATGTACAGCAGGCCAAGCGATGCGCATACGAATACGGACAGCACGAACCATTTCCAATTGGATAGGAGGATTTCTATGATCCGGCGAAACCGCTCCTTCATTCGTTCCTGAGATACAGCTTCTCTATTGGTATTGTTAGTGTTCATATATATTGTCGGAAATAACGGATTGCGCTACTTGTTGATGGCTATGATGAGGGAAACAATGCTGACTACCATGCTGACCAGCGTGCTGCTGACACTGAGCAGGGTGTAGCTGGTGCTACCCTTCACACGGACAGACTTGTTCGGACGCACATACACCACATCGTTCTGCTGCAGATAGTAGGCTGGCGATGTGAATACGCTCTGATTGTCGCGCAGGTCCATCTGGTAGGCCATACGCTGACCATTCTCCTCGCGCACCACTATCACCTCATTGCGCTTGGCCGAACTGTTCAGGTCGCCGGCACGTCCGATGGCTTCGAGTACTGTGAGACGCTCGCCCGTGAAGGTCTGCGAACCAGGGTTCTTCACGTCGCCCAGCACAGTCACCTTGAAGCTCATTATCTTCGTTGTCACTATTGCATCGAGCACGAATGCATCGTGGCTGTCGTCGCCGTTGCGCACCAGTTTCTGTATCATATCGCTTACCTGACCAGTAGTCATACCCTCAACGTGCAATGTGCCGAAGATGGGGAATGCGATATTACCGAACTCATCGACGCGGAAGTACGATACACCCGACTGTGTGTTAGCTGTGCTGGCGTATGTGCTTGTGGCGCCACCACCGATGAGGGTGTTGTTGTTGAACTGCTCCAACAGCGTGCGGTCGCGTGAAGTAATGGAGATAGCGAGCTGGTCGTCGGGCTGCACATGCAGCACAAATGCCTGCTCAAGGTCGCGAGGCACCGCGTAGGCAGTATCTACGCCCTGCAGATAAATGATGTCCTTGTCGGACATACAGCTGTTCATGCTGCCCAGTAGCATCGTTGCCACCGTCAGCGCGAGGAATAGTCTTAGTATTGAACGGGATGTCAGCATAGTAGGTATAGGGATAATACATACACTGGGAAAAAGCGTGCAAATGTACACACTTTTTCCCAGTTGGCATCGCTGTTTAGTAAGAATGTTTACTTTTCCCGCGATATGCACTCTGCTATGAGTGAGCAGATATGATTTATGCTTAGAGTGGATAGTCCTCGAAAGCGTACAGTTGTGTGGACAGATAGCGCTCGCCGGTATCCGGCAGCAGTACCACTATACGCTTGCCTGCGTATTCGGGCTGGGCGGCTACCTGCAGAGCGGCATACGTGGCTGCTCCGCTGCTTATACCTACCAGCAGGCCTTCCTTCAGCGACAGCTCGCGACCGGTGCGGATGGCATCGTCATCGCTCACCTGGATGATGCGGTCTACAGCCTTCGGGTTGTAGGTGTCTGGCTGGAAGCCGGCGCCTATGCCCTGTATCTTGTGCGGGCCAGGGTTGCCACCGCTTAGCACTGGGCTCGATGCGGGTTCTACTGCAATTACCTCCACATTGGGATTGTGACGCTTCAGGGCTGCACCCACACCGCTCACCGTACCGCCTGTACCTACACCTGACACGAACACATCGACCTTGCCATCGGTGTCGCGCCATATCTCTTCGCCCGTTGTGCTCTCGTGGATAGCGGGGTTGGCAGGGTTCTGGAACTGCTGTAGGATGACAGCGTTGGGTGTTGAAGCCAACAGCTCATTGGCCTTCTCAATGGCACCCTTCATACCCTTGGCACCTGATGTGAGCACTAGTGTGGCACCTGCTGCCTTGAGCAGGTTCTGGCGCTCCTTGCTCATGGTCTCCGGCATGACTATCACTGCCTGATAGCCCTTCACGCGGCTGATCCATGCCAAGCCCACGCCTGTGTTACCGCTGGTAGGCTCTATGATTGTACTGCCTTCGTGCAGGATGCCCTTCTTCTCGGCATCCTCAATCATGGCTAGTGCGATGCGGTCCTTCACGCTGCCGCCTGGGTTGAAGTACTCTACCTTGGCCACGACCTCAGCCTGTGCTGAATGAGCCTTAGCGATAGTTGCAATCTCAACGAGTGGAGTGTTGCCTACGAGATCTGTAAGCTGCTTGTAAATCTTTGCCATTGTTATGTTTGTTTATTTGTTGTTGTTTGGTGCTGCAAAGGTACGGGCATTCTGTATGATGCCCAATACCACAAATATGGTAAAGTGCAGATATTGTTGCAAAGACAGGCAATCATTTCGCCTATCTCTTGATTACAGCCCGCACGCAGAACCAGATATGGGCCCCAACTGCACGCAATAGTCCATAATGATGGGCCATGATGCGGAAGCGCTCTATGAGCGAGCGCCGGTGGTTGCGCGTAGTGAGACCCTCAGCGAGATAGTCGGTGAGGATGAGGCCCGTGTAGGATAGTGCCAAGCCGCGCCTTCCGGCCACACGCATGATGCGTATGCACCAGTCGTAGTCGGCCGAGAAATGCCAACGGCGGTCGTATGGTATGGAGCGCACAATGTCGGTGCGGGCATAGAAACTCTGGTGGCACACAAGCATACCCCACAGGAAGCTGCCTGCTGTGAGCTGTTCCGGAGCCTCCAGGCGGCGATGACGCAGGAAGCGTCCGTCGTTGTCTACACAGTCGGTCTGCCCATAGAGCACCGCCGGATGACGCGATGGGTTGAACTGTGCCAGATGCTCAGCCACCAGCTGAAGGGTGGTGGGCTGATGCAGTCGGTCGCCGGCGTTGAGGAACACTACGTACTCTCCCTTCGCTGCCAATAGGCCCTTGTTCATGGCATCGTACAGTCCGTCGTCGGGCTCGCGTATGAGGCTTATGCGATGTGGCGAGTTGGTGTCAGCACTATGTTCGACATATCGCTGTATGTGCTGCATGGTGGCATCAGACGAACAGCCGTCCACTATGATGTGCTCCACATCGGGCAGCACCTGCTCGGCTACGCTGTCCAGCGTGCGCTCTATGGTGCTGCCGGCGTTGTAGGTCACGGTGATTACCGTGAACAGTGGACGTGTTCTAATAGCTCTGCTCATATACCTTTATATATTGTTGTGTGACACGCTGCTCGTTCCATTGTGCTGTAGCCGCAGCTGCCGCAGCCTGTGACAGCCGCTGGCGGTTGTCGCCGTCCAGCACGTAGCAGATGCCTCGTGCCAGGTCCTCGGCATCACGGTAGGCGGCCACGTAGCCGTTCTGCCGGTGCGCAATCATCTCCGGGATGCCTCCTGTGGCAAAGCCCACGCAGGGCGTACCGCAGGCCATGGCCTCCATGATGGTGTTTGGCAGGTTCTCCTCGAGCGACGGAGTGACGAAGGCATCGACGGCGCAGTAGAGTGCGGCCATGTCGCTCTGGTCGCTGATGTAGCCTATACGATGCACTGGATGTGTCAGACTGGTGGCCACTTTCTCGGCCATCTGCCCTACTACCACCAGCGCCACATCACTGTCCTGCACCAGCTGCAGCGCATCAATCAGAAGCTGTAGGCCCTTCTGCGGGTTGGTCACCTTCTGGCAGGCGAACAGCAACAGCCGCCCCTGCTCCGGCAGATGATGCCTGCGCCGTGCCGCCTGCTGGTCGGATGGATGGAATACCGCAGCATTGTACGTGTTGGGAATGGCCATTACGCGCTGGCCTTGCAGCAAGCGGCTCTTCATGGCCTCAGCCTGCAGCCACTGGCTACACGCCACGAATGTGATGTGGTGGCGACTGTACAGCTGAAGTTTGCGGGCGAATACCGAGTACGACAGGTCGCGGCTTGCAGGATGCTGCAGCTGCGGGCATGTGTGGCAGTGGGTGTGGTATCGGTCGCACTGCCCAGCATGATGGCAGATGGCCGTACACGGCCACATATCGTGCATGGTCCACACCACACGCTTGCCGCAGTCCAGCATCTTTCCTATCTGGCGCAGCGACAACATTCCCTGATTTACCCAGTGCAAATGCACCACGTCGGCCTTGCGGAACTCCTCGGTGTCGGTTATGTCAACTCCCGCATTGGCAATATCCACCCGCCACAGCCCATTGCGGTTCAGCCGGTTTGCCAGCCATATGCGAGCCCGCTCCCAGATGAAAGCCCATCTGTAGCACAGCGCATGACCAGCTGTGGCTGTGGTGATACGGTCGGTGTGCTTGTCGCGCACCAGCATCTCAGCCTTCACGCCGTGACGGTTCAAGGCCTCTGTAAGCCGCGATGCAGCGATGGCTGCGCCACCTGCGGTCTCGGATGTATTGACAATTAATATGCGCATTGCGTGTGCAAAGGTAGGGATATTTTGTAACTTTGCCGCCGATTTAAGCACATACAATAGCCTCAAACAGTAAATTATAAATCATCAAACTGCAGATCAATATGTCTGATAGAATTGGAAACTCGTCCCTAATGGGACTTATCCGCCGCTATGTCAACGCCAGCGTGCTGCTCATTGGAGCCACTGTGCTGGCACTGATAGCTGCCAATCTGCCAGCCACCCGCGAGCTGTACTTCAAGCTGTGGGCGCTGCCTGTAAACTTGAGTATAGGCGACTTCAACGTGTTCAGCCACGGTGGTCACACCATGTCGCTGATGGACTTCATCAACGACTTCTTGATGTTCTTCTTCTTCCTCAGCGTAGGCCTGGAAATCAAGCGCGAGGTGCTGTGCGGCGAGCTGTCGTCGCGCCAGAAGGCATTGCTGCCCGTGATAGGCGCGTGCGGCGGTATGCTCATCCCAGTGCTGCTGTTCTACGCAGTGTGCAGCGGCGATGCGCTGGCCGAGCGCGGCTGTGCCATCCCTATGGCTACCGACATTGCCTTCTCCCTCGGAGTGCTGTCCATATTCGGCGACCGCGTGCCCATCGGTCTCAAGATATTCCTTGCTGCACTGGCTGTGGCCGATGACTTGGGAGGCATCATCGTCATCGCCATCTTCTACAGTCAGGGGTTGCACTGGGCCTACCTGATAAGTGCCGCCGTGGTAGTAGCAGCCCTGCTCATAGGCAACAGGATGCAGGTGCGTGTCAAAGCGTTCTACATGGGGCTTGGTCTCGTGCTGTGGTATCTGGTGCTCAACTCCGGCGTACACGCCACGATAGCTGGCGTGGTGCTGGCATTCTGTATCCCGGCCAACCTCACACGCGGCACCCGCTACTACATGGAGTACATACGCGAGGAGCTGAAGGCCTATCCCGATATCGACTTCACCGATGACGACCGCAAGAAGCCAATGGTGGTTAGCAAGGACGACATACAGCTGCTGCGCCGCATCGAGAAGGCCAGCGACCAACTCATCTCTCCGCTTCAGGACATCGAGGACCAGTTGGCATTCCCAATAAACTACTGGGTCATCCCTATCTTCGCCTTTGCCAATGCTGGTGTCAGCTTCGCAGGCCTGACCTTCGGCGATGTGGCTATGGGTGTATTCATCGGCTTGCTGGTAGGCAAGTTCCTTGGTGTGCTGAGCTTCTCGTGGCTTAGCATCAAGCTGGGCTGGTGTCAGATGCCTGCCGGCGGCAACTGGAAGTCGTTTGCCAGCGTGGCCATGGTGTGCGGCATAGGCTTCACTGTGTCGATGTTCATCGCCGAGCTCAGCTACCGCGGCACATCCGACCTCGGCGCCGAGATGCTCAACCAGGCCAAGCTCGGTATACTCTGCGGCACCATCGCTTCAGCCCTCGTGGGCTGTCTACTGCTGAGCCAGACGCTACCAGCCAAAGCCCAGACCACAGAGCAGTAAAAGTTGCAGCACGCTCCAAGTATCGTTGGAGCGTGCTGCAAGTGACTCTACACCGCGGTGCAGCAATTGTTGCACCGCGGTGTAACTTTTCACTGTTCGGCAATGAACTGTGCCATCTCCCCCTTTAGAGCATATGCACTATGGAACAGAGCCTGCTGGTTGCGCACACGGTCGAGGTTGTGCTCGGGGTAGTTGCACTTCCAGTACTTGTCGCCCGAGAGGTAGTCCCACAGGAAGCGCACGGCCTGCATGTAGGGGAACAACGTTGCGGCATAGGGCAGCATCTCCTTCTCCAGTGGAGTGAGGAACGACTTGGCCGAGCGCAGGTAGCCACGTGTGAACGCCTTGAATATCTCCATGTTGAAGCCTACGTGCGACATGTCGGGGTCGTCCTCGGCTGTGAAGTTGGCTGCTGTACGCAGGAAGTCGCCGTAGTCGGAGAAGATGAAGTTCGGCATCACGGTGTCGAGGTCTATGACGCACAACACACGGTCCTGCTGGTCGAACATCATATTGTTTACCTTTGTATCGCAGTGGCAGATGCGCTTCGGCAACTTACCCTCGCGGCCCAGACGCTCTGCTACTGTCATCTCCTCGGCATACTGCATCAGGTCGTCGATGATGGGCTGTACGGATGCCACGCGGCCTGCAGGGTCCTTGGCCATGACCTCCTTTAGCTGCTGGAGGCGGAACTCCATGTTGTGGAAGTCCTTGATGGTCTCACCCAAGTGCTCAGGTATATCTGCAAGCATAGCCTGGAACTGGCCGAAGGCTTCGCCGGCGGCCTCGCTGCTCTCAGGGTTCACAGCCTGCTTGGTCACAGCGTTGGCAATGAACACCATCATGCGCCAAGGATTGCCGTCGACCTCAACATACAGGTGGTCGGCATCGGCCTTCGATGCCACGAAGGTCAGCACCTTGCGGTCAATGTCGTCGGCACCCTGTGCCTCCAGCTTGCGGCGTATGTGACGCGTCACGGCACGTATGTTGCCCATGAGCATCTCCACATCGGGAAACACGTTGGTGTTGATGCGCTGCAGCACGTAGTCGGGCGCATCGACCTCGGCCGTGCGCACCAGCAACGTGTCGTTGATGAGTCCATTGCCCAAAGGCTTGATACTCTGCACAGTACCTGTAATGGCGAATTGCCCCACGATACCCAGTAGCTTCTCGTCTTGTGTCATAGTCGGTCTATTTGTTAGTTAGTTTAGTACGTTTCGTCAGGTTGATGCCGC
>CALEPV010000094.1 GCA_937910905.1 uncultured Prevotellaceae bacterium | reverse complement strand
GCAGGTATTCACCGAAGTTGCCTGTGCAACTGTCGAGAGAGTCGCCGTCCCAGACCAAGCCGAAGTCGGCATCCACCTCTTGAATGAAAGTATCCGCGGGTGTGAAGGGATGGAATATCATACGGGCATTGTCCTGCATCTCGGGCAGTCCGTCGCGCTTGCCATAGATATGCAGTTCAAAGGACATCTCCTGTTCTGCCAACTTCAGCAGGAAGGCGTTCTTCCGCATAGCCAGAGCACCGGCATACACCAGGCGGAGAGGCGCATCGGGCTTCTGCAGGTGAGCCGTCGGCATTGCCTCTGAACGGTAGTCGAAGAGTCCCAGCGCCCCGAGCGGATGCTTGTAGCCATGCTCTTTCAGCCATTGCCTCATCGTATCGTTGGAGGCAATGACATAGTCGGCATGCATCAGCCGACAGATTTCCTTTTCTACTGTCAACTTCTTCCGCCGGAAGGATCCCAGGTCGTGAATCAGTGCGATGGTCTTGGCACCTCGTAGACGGGCCACATTGCAAAGGAAGGAGAAGTACTTCTTGACAGGATACTGTAGGAGCACTACATCGCCCTTGCGTATGGCGAAGGTGTACTTGATGACACCAGCAAGATCGAGAAAGAAGGTGACGACCTTATTAGGGTAGAACGTCCGAGACAGTCCCAAGTTGGTGGCACCCATTAGTTGCAGGGTGTCTTCATTGTCGGTTTTGGCCTTGTTGCCAGCACCATCGACGTTTCGGTAGTTCCTAGTGATATAGCAGAGTCTATGCATCTTGTTCTGTCATTTTGTTGTTCTGCAATCTCTGATTGTATTCCTCGTGCGTGCGCTTCCAGCGGTTGTGCGTCCATAGGTAGTACGACGGCTCTTGTCGGATGGTATTCTCAAGCAGCACGAAGAACTTCCGGGTAATTTCGTTCTCTGGCTCCCGGGCTGCATGGGCAGAGATGGGCTTGAAGGTACAGATGTAATAGCCGCGCCGGGGGCGCTGCATCTCTACATAGAACACAGCATCGTCCATCTTCCGCATGATACGCTCACCACCTGTAAACACGGGTGTGTCGTGGTTGAGGAAGGGTAGCCACAGGTGGATGTTGTCCCATTTGGGCGTCTGGTCGCTGATATAGCCGAATAGCGAACGGCGGTTCTTGCTCCTGTATTCCATGAGGTAGCGCAGGATATGCTTCTTCTTGACGCACACGCCACCATGGGCAGAGCGGATGTCGATAAACAGCCAGTCCATCGGATCGCTCCTCAGCGGATGGTAGATCAGTCCCATGACGGCATCAGGGTGTTGCTTGAAGGCAAGGCCTGTGGCGGAGAGCCACTCCCAGTTACAGTAATGACCCAGGATGGCAGCACAGTTCTGTCCGTTGTCGAAGCTGGCTTCCAGCTGGTCCACACCCCTGAACTCTATATGCTGCAGCAGCTTCTCGTCGCTGATGCTGAGCAACTTGAACGTCTCCACGAAGTAGTCGCATAGCCAATGGTAGAACTGGTGCTCGGTGCGGCGCAAATCCTGCTCGTCTTTCTCTGGGAAAGAAGAGGTGAGGTTCTTCCAGACGACATCGCGGCGATAGCGGGCAACGTGATAGACGATGACGTAAAGCGCGTCGGAGATGAGATAGAGAACCCCGAACGGCAACAGCGAAATGGCGTATACGAGTGCGTAGAGGAGGTGGTAGAGGACTTTTGATATCATGGCGGTTATAGTATGGTCATATTTAACACTTTCTCAACGATGGGAGCCATATCGTAGTAGCGATACTCTGCCAATCGGCCCCCGAAGATGACATTGGGAGTATGGGCACTGAGTTCGCGGTACTGCTCTGCCAGAAGGTTGTTCTTGTCGTCGTTGACTGTGTAGAAAGGCTCCAAGCCCTGCTCCCATTCTGCCGGATACTCTCGAGTGATGATGGTGGAAGGGAGATCGTAGACCGACTGTCCGAACAACTCGAAATGCTTATGCTCAATGATACGGGTATAGGAGACTTGACGGTCGGTGAAGTTCATGACGGCATTGCCCTGATAGTTAGGAACGTGCAGGACTTCATGCTCAAAGCGGAGGGTGCGGTAATCTAGCCGCCCCAAACGATAGCCGAAGAACTCGTCCACCTGGCCGGTAAAGACAATATTGTCGGCCAGTCCCTCCCAATAGGCTCTGTTTTCAAAGAAGTCGGCAGAGGTGCGCGTCTCTATGCCCTGTAGTAGCTTGTCGATGAAAAGGCTGTATCCACCGACAGGAATGCCCTGAAACTTGTCGTTGAAGTAGTTGTTGTCGTAGACGAAGCGCAGGGGCAGACGCTTGATGATGAATGCGGGCAAGTCGGTGCACTGGCGTCCCCACTGCTTCTCGGTGTAACCTTTGATTAGTGCCTCATAGATGTCCCTGCCCACCAGCATCAGGGCCTGCTCTTCCAGATTGCGCGGCTCTGAGACTCCCTCACGGCACAGCCTGTCGGCCACATCCTGTCGCTGCTCATCAATGATGCGCTGCGCGTCAGCAGGAGTGAGCACGCCCCACATTTGATAGAAGGTGTTCATGTTGAAAGGCAGGTTGTACTGCTTGTCCCCGAAGACGGCGATAGGAGAGTTGGTGTAGCGGTTGAACTCCACCAGACTGTTGACGAACTGCCAGACCTGAGTGCTCGACGTGTGGAAGATGTGGGCACCATACTTGTGAACATTGATGCCTTCGATCCGCTCTGTGTAGATGTTGCCTCCAAGATGTGGACGCCGGTCGATGACGAGACAAGTGCGGCCTGCCTGTTTCGCCCGATAGGCAAACATGCATCCGAAGAGTCCGGCACCAACGATGAGGTAGTCATATCTTTTTGTCATACGGCGTTAGTAATTCTATAGTGTCTTATCGGTTCACCAAGTCTTCGGTTGTGACTTGCAGAATGGCTTTGCTGAGGCGCTGCAGCCTCTCTGAGTCGGTGCTTTGCTCCACAATGAAGCGTTCTGCGTCGAAGTCGTATAGTATACAGCCCGTGGAGTCAATCAGCATCTGCGCGTTGCCATAGTTGTTGACGGCAGTTGGGTAGGTGTATGTGGCTGAGAGCACGTCGCGGCTGAATGCAAAGTCGTAGTGCTGTAGCTGCAGTTGTCCAAGCAGAGTGGCTGCGAGGTCTGTCTGGTTGCACAGCGTCGCGATGGTGCGTGGCTCCCTCACCGCTCCGCCTAGCCACAGCATGGGTATGTGGTGCTTCAACAGCGGCGTGGAGTTGTCTATCTGCTGGTAGTTGATGCCGTGGTCTGGTACTAGCACTATGAGCAGGTTGTCCCATTGCGGAGTGCTGCGCAGGCGGTGAATGAAGCTGTAGAGGCAGTAGTCCAGATAGGCGAAGGCGTTCAGCACCTCGTCGCTGTGTGTCTGCCACTCACCCTGTGCCGGTGTCGGAACGTCCCATGGCTCGTGGCTCGACAGCGTGGAGTAGCCTATGAGGTTGGCTGTGCCAGGCTGGAAAGTCATGATCTCGTCGTACAGCGTGCGGAAGGTGATGTCGTCGCGCACGCCCCACTGCGCTGAATTGCGGTCCGTGAGGCTGTAGTCGTCCATGCTGGTCAGGCACTCCCAACCTGTGGATATGAGGTACGAGCGCATATTGGTGAAGTTGATGTCGCCGCCGTAGATGTAGCTAGTGCTGTAGCCTTGTGCCTGCAAGGTGCGGGCTATGCCAGGCAGCGTGCGGCTCTTCTCTGGCATCTTCATTACCGAGACTGTGGGGTACGACGGGTAGCCGCTCAGGGCACACACCGTGCCGCGGTCTGTGCGCCACGAGTTGGCGTAGCAGCGGCTGAAGTATATGCCTTCGTGCTTGAGCTGCTGCAGGTGCGGCATGACTTCTGCGAACTCCTCGCCGCAGCTCTCCAGCAGTATGACTACAATGTCGGGTCGTGTGATGGTCAGTAGCGTGTCGCTGTCCATGCTCTCGGTGGTGTAGACATTGTTCAGCAGCTGGCGGCACTCCGCCTCGTCCATGAACTGGTACTGGCTGACATCGCCCAGCTGGTGCGACAGCGAATAGAGGAACGAGAACACGGGATTGACGGCAGCGTGGTTGAGGAACTGGTTCTGCGAGTAGTACACCTGCCCGATGTTGGTGGTGGACTCCGTCACGCCGCCGCGTATGCCTATGACCAGCAGCGGCATCGCAGCGATGTAGAGCAGCGTCTCTTTCACGCGGCCTATGCTGCGCCGTCCGCACTTCACCCTGCTGATAGCTACATACATCGTGTATAGTCCATACGTCAGCGTGGCGATAAGCAGCAACCGCACCAGCAGGTAGCCCACGCTCACGCTCTGGGTCATGCCCTCTGGCTGCGTCAAGTACTCCAAGCACGATGCGTTGAGCTTGAAGCCCCAGAACTCATACAGGCTGGTGTCGGCGACGAAGGCCAGCGCGAAGGCCAGCGCAATAATTGCAGCATAGACCTTGAACACCACGCCCAGCGCCTTGTGATGCCACCATACGGACGCAAGCGCCAGCAGCAGCGGCACTACGCTGATGTAGATGGCTGTCGACAGGTCGAGCGACAGGCCGTGCCACACCACGCTGACCGTGTCCGCTACCGTCAGCGCGTCAGCAGCCTCATGGTTGCACAGCATGAACACCACCTTCGCAACAATGAAGACCAGGACGGTTGCCGCATAGAGCAGCAACAGCCTATACAGCCTGCATGTCGTGCAATTTCTTGTAGTATCCATCACGTGACAGTAGTTCGTCGTGAGTGCCTCGTTCAACAATCTGCCCCTCGTGCAGTACGCATATCTCGTCGGCATTCTTGATGGTGGAAAGACGGTGGGCAATGGCTACGGTGGTGCGTGTCTTCATCAGGCGCTCCAGAGCGTCCTGCACCAGCCGCTCGCTTTCGGTGTCGAGCGCGGATGTAGCCTCGTCGAGTATGAGTATTGGCGGGTTCTTGAGTATGGCGCGGGCTATGCTGACACGCTGGCGCTGGCCGCCCGACAGTTTGCTTCCGCGGTCGCCTATGTTAGTGTCGAAGCCCTGCTCAGAGGCTGTGATGAAGTCGTAGGCGTTGGCTATGTGGGCTGCCTTCTCTATCTCCTCGTCCGTCTTGCTGCCATTGTCCACGCCAAAGGCTATGTTATTGCGAAAGGTGTCGTTGAACAGTATGGCTTCCTGATTGACGTTGCCTATGAGCTGGCGCAGGTCGTGCAGCCCGAGGTCCTTGACGTTGATGCCGTCTATCAGCACCTCGCCCTCCTGCACGTCGTAGTAGCGCGGTATCAGGTCAACGAGTGTCGACTTGCCGCCGCCGCTCTGCCCGACCAGAGCTACGGTCTTGCCCTTTGGTATGGTGAGGTTGATGTTGCGCAGCACCCAGCTCTCGCCGTAGCGGAAGCTTACGTTGCGGAACTCTATCTGGTGTTCAAACGATGCTATATGCTTTGGCTCGGCAGCCTCCTTGATGTCGTTCTCGGCCTTCAGTATCTTGTCTATACGCTCCATCGAGGCCAGGCCCTTCGGTATGTTGTAGCCCGCCTTGGAGAAGTCCTTCAGCGGCTGTATGATGCTGTAAAGTATCACCATGTAGTACACAAAGGTGGGGCCTGTGATGACGTGGTTGGTCAGCACCAGTATGCCGCCGAACCACAGCACGATGATGATCATCACCGTTCCGAGGAACTCGCTCATCGGGTGCGCCATCGACTGGCGTATGTTCACTCGCATTATGTCGTTGCGGTAGGCCGTGTTCACCTGGTCGAAGCGGTCGTTCATCTTCTCCTCGGCACAGAAGGCCTTGATGATACGCAGACCGCCCAGCGTCTCCTCCACCTGGCTCATCGTGTCGCTCCACAGGGCCTGAGCCTTGATGCTCTTCTGCTTGAGCTTGCGTCCCACGATTCCCATGAACCAACCGAAGATAGGCACGAACACTATGGTGAACAGCGTCAGCTGCCACGACACGAACAGCAGCGTGGCGAAGTATACGATGATTAAGATGGGGTTCTTGAACAGCATGTCGAGGCTCGACATGATGCTCGACTCCACCTCCTGCACATCGCCGCTCATGCGAGCTATGATGTCGCCCTTGCGCTCCTCACTGAAGAAGCCCAGCGGAAGCGATGTGATCTTCTGGTAGAGCTGGTTGCGTATGTCGCGCACCACGCCTGTGCGTATCGGAATGATGGTGGCCGACGACAGGAAGTAGGCACCTGTCTTCAGCGCGGTGGTGGCGGCGAGGAACAAGCCTATAAGCAGCAGCGTTGTGGTCTGCCCGTAGTGGGCTATCAGAGCGTTGACGTAGTAGTTGAGGTTGTTCATCAGCACCGTCTGTACGTTGCCCCAGTCCCACGCCATCAGCGCGGTGGCAGCCTCAGCGTCGCCTGTCTTGAAGAGTATTTGCAGTATGGGTATGAGGGCGGCGAAAGAGAAGATGTTGAGCACGGCAGACAGTATGTTGAACACCACCGACAGCACCAGATACTTCTTGTAGGGCGGAACAAAGCGCCTCAGCACTTGCAGGAATTCGTTCATAACTATTTGATGCGCAATAACGTTTTGGGTGCGCAAAGGTAGTGTTTTTTAGGTTCATAACCGCCGCTGCCTACCAAATAGTTCTATTTTGCCGCAGTCTAGGCCAGCAAACGGGCGTACTCGGCACACAACTGGTGCGTGAGCGGCTCCATCTCGAAGCGCGATGCGTGCTTGCGGCCTTCGGCTATCATGCGTTCTCGCAACTCTGCATCCTCCAGCACGGAGTCGAGCGCCTTGGCCAGCTTGTCCGCATCGTAGGGATCCACGTAGAGCGATGATGGCCCACCTGCTTCCTCCAGACATGACCCTGTGCAGCCTATGGCCGGAGTACCCGAGCAGAGCGCTTCGAGCATCGGAATGCCGAAGCCCTCGAAGATTGATGGGTAGACGAAGACCGCAGCCTGCTGGTACAGAGCCGGCAGATGACGGAACGGCACGCCGCTGATCATGCGGAAACGCTGTGCCAGACCGAAGTATTCCACCTCCTCCTGCACGCTGTCGGCGTAGGGTGTGCGTCGGCCTACGGCCACTACCTGCACATCGCGGTCCTTCACCATCGACATCGCCTCGGCCAGCAGCCCCAGATTCTTACGTTCCTCGATGCTGCCCACGTACAGTATGTACCGCTCCGGTAGCTGATAGGCATGCCGCACTTCCTGCCGCAGCTCCTCGCTGGCCGTATGGCGGAACTGCTCATCACAGCCCTGGTACACTACGCCTATCTTCTCGGCCGCAGTGCCAAAGAAGCTGATTACGTCGCGCTTCGTCTGCTCGCTCACGGCTATGATTCTGTCGGCCTGTTCGCAGGCACGGCGGAACTTGTACTCGTAGATCTTGCGGTCTATTGCCTTGTAGAGCTCGGGGTAACGCAGGAATATGAGGTCGTGGATGGTCACTATGCTTCTCACCCCTGCAGCCCTGCGGATGTTCAGCGGCAGTTCGCCCGACAGCCCGTGGTACAGCTGCACGCCATCCTTCTCCAGCCGCGACGTGATGCCCCATGTGCGCCATGCCGACCTTGCCGCCTGCCACAGCCCGCCGGGGCTGCGCAGCTCCACTCGCGGCAACTCTCCGATGCCGCCCAGAGCCTCAGTCCGACGCGGGTTCGGCACGTAGAGCACCTGCCGCACGTCGGGCGCAAACTGGTTCAGTCCGCTGATCACGAACCGGCTGTAGTTGCCCAGCCCCGTGCGGTTCTGTGCCGCACGCTTGGCATCAAACCCTATCGTAGTATATGTTGAGCCGTTGGTCATAGTAGCTGCAAAAGTATATAAATCCCCGCAATCGCTACCCAAATACGTCGATAAAATAGTCTCACCTGCCGTTGCGCCCTCTTATAAGTGATGGTTAAACCCAAATCGGTCATTAGACCAACTATTCGTTATAATATCG
>CALEPV010000093.1 GCA_937910905.1 uncultured Prevotellaceae bacterium | reverse complement strand
ATTTCATATTCAGACACTTGCATCTTATAAGGCCTTTTTTGCTGCGGATGTTAGGTATAGTCTGAATGAGCTGTACTTTGTGAATTTGAGGCGTTGAAAAGTTGGCTGAGTGACAAATATGCAGTAACTTTGCGCCGTTTTACGGCAATTTTGAGCCTTTCGCAACATTTGAACGACAAACTAACACCTATATGAGACATTCTTTACACTTACTCACCGTCGCACTTGCGGCTATGCTTTGCATTGTCTCCAGTGCGCAGACCTTGACCCTGAAGGGTATAGGTCACAACAATCGCTACGATGATGGCGACCAGATGAAGAGCACTTGGATAGGCTCTCTCTACGACGAAGATGGTAACTATACAGGCAAGACGGCGTTCATCGTTGACTACGGCATCTATGCCATGTCATACGATGGTATAGAGCTTTCCACTCCTGCGAAGTCGCCTGCTGTGAATCTTAGCGATATCAAGCAGGGCTCTCGTGTGGATATGGCCAAGGCTATGTGGGCCACCAACTTCAACCTCATGTACGGCAACTCGGGTGCTGTGTATGTAGATGGTCAGCTGGTTACGGTCATGTCGCGCGATGAGTCCTCCACAGTCGACGAGGAGCTTTTCTCTGTACGCAAGTGGGATGCCACGACAGGCGATTTGCTCTCCGACGAGATTATGCCCAAGAGTCGTAACCTTGAGAGTGCAGGTATGTCCTACAACCCAGTGGACGGCAAGGTGTATGGATTGTTTTATCTTACTGGTCGCGACCTGCCAGAGTCTGTCACCAGCGATCCCGACTATTTCGTTGACGAGGACGCTGAGCTCACGGACGGCGATGCGGGCTACTGCATCTGCACGATCAACTTAGGCACCATGACTGTTACGCCTATCACCCCCGGCCTCTACTATCAGAACTTCGTGACCTTCGCCATCAACAGCGAGGGCCGTGCTTTCGCCCTGACGAGCGGCGGCAGCAGCGGCTATCAGGATGTCGACGGCAGGCTGCGCAATGCCGACAACGAGCTGGCGGGTGCTCAGCTCTGCGAGTTTGACCTGCAGTCGGGCCTTATGAAGCAGAACGCTGTGTTCAAGGCAGACGATGAGACGGGGGAGGAGTACATAGAGTACGAGTCGATATACCAGGGCACGGGCTACAGCTCGCAGGCGAAGCGTCAGTCGGCCTGCTTCGCAAAGAGCAATCCTAACAAGATGTACTGGATCGGCTACGTGAACAGCGGCAAGGGCATCAACGGCTGGGGGTCCTGGAGCTCGCTGGACGACCGTGAGTGGAGGACGAATGGCAAGTACGACACGGCCCTCTACGAGGTGGACGTGACGACGGGTGCGGCTACTCGCTTAGACCTTGTGGAGAACCGCTGGACATTCTCAGCGCTTTGGGTGGCTGGTGACGACTGCAGCGACGGTGCTGGCATCGATGTTACGGACGGTGTGGGCATCATTGCATCATCGCATCATCGGGACAGCGAATCGTGTTGCTACAGCATCTCAGGTCAGAGGGTGGCCGGCGCTCCTACCAGGGCCGGCCTGTACATCACTCGCGTGAAAGGCAGAATACAGAAAGTACGGGTCGAGTAATCCCCTTTAGAACAAACGACAGCCTAAGTGATGGTTAAAAAATAACTTGGGACGATTTTATAGGAAAGGATCAGCACTCATCTTTTTGGCATCTTTGCCTCCACTCATCAGTCACGTAGCCCGCTACGCTCCTTCTTCGTGAAGACAAATAAGCTCAAAAATATGAGTCAAATCGTCCCAACTTATTATTTAATCATCACTAAAAGGAAAGTCACACAGCTCCTCTTCGAGCGTTGTGCCTTTCTTTTTGGCGCTTCTGCGTGCAACTTCCCAATAATAAAGAGGAATGCTATGAAACGTATTGTTAATCTGATACTTACATTGTTGGTATGCGGCACGGCGAGTGCCCAAACAATAACAGCAGGCTATGTCAGCGAGGACGACCGGCTGAACAGCATAGCCTATAGTGGCTATACCAGCGTATGCTCACTCATGGACGGCGATATCGCCCAGAAGTATGCCGGCAACCAAGTGGTAGGCCTGCGCATAGCGCTGGGCAGCACGGCGGTAACAGGGGTGCGCGCATACCTCTCTACCGACCCCAGCGACGCAACCTGCGACTTGGCATCGGTGGCCCTGACACAGGTGAAGAGCGGATGGAACCAAGTGATGTTCACCACGCCTTACACCCTCACAGGCAAGGAGGAAGAGCTGTACGTGGGCTACGACCTGACCTGCTCGTTTACCGATGAACGCCCTGTGCTACTCGGCACGAGCACTCATACCTACGGTTTCCTGGTGTACGACAATGGCGACTACGGCTGGGGCTGGTACGATGCATCCGAGACGGGCGACCTCGCTGTGCAGCTCATCATAGCCGGCGACCATCTGCCCGACTACGACATTGCCATCACAGAACTGACCACCGACGCACGCTATTATGCCAAGTCGGATCAGATGTTGCACCTGTGGGCCACTCTGGAGAACAACGGCACGAAGGCTATACCGGGCGTGACGCTCAGCCTCTACTTCGACGGCGACCCCAGCAAGGGCGGCGACCTGGTGATAGGCGAGGAAGTGTCAGGCACAATGACTCTGCCCTACGATCTGGACATCGCAGGCTTCAACTTCACTCCCGGCAAGCACACACTCACGCTGAAGGTCAAGGAGCTGGCCGACGGTGCTCAGGTGAGTGCCGGCACAGCAGGCGACGACATAATGTCCACTACATTATATATATATGAGCAGTCCTACGAGCGTGAGTACTCGCTGCTCGAGGTGTTCACCAGTGCCGACGACGACTTCTACGGCAGCCGCTTCGTGGAGCCGCTTGAGGAGTATCTCAGTCAGGCATCCAATGTCGTACCCGTGATGATACACGGCTCCTACGGTGAGGGCATATCCGACCCACTGGCTGTGTCCAATGCCGCTCGACTGGCTACAGCTGCCGGTTTGCAAGCCGCTCCGTCTTTTGCGCTGAACCGCTGTGTAACTCCAGGCTCAACCAGCTATCTGTTCCCATACTACGGTCCGCTGCAGGCGGCTGAGTTCGATGCTATGGTCACATACTTCCATTCGTCCACTCCGGCACTTGCAACTGTAGCCCTCGACTGCAGCTATAATGCACAGACACGTCTGCTGACAGTCAACGTCGAAGGCGCACGCAATGAGGACTTCAAGAACATATTTGGCAACGGCGCACTCACCATCTACCTGACCGAGGACAAGGTCAATGGTCACAACCACGTGCTGCGTGCCGTGATGACAGCAGCACTGGGCAACGAGATTACGTGGAATGAGAACAACGGACAAGGCTTCACCCTGACGCGCCGCTACACGCTGGAGCGCGAATGGGTGCCTGCCAACGTCAGCGTTGTGGCATTCATATCGATGCCTACTGCCGACAGCACTCCGCGTGATGAGATGGAGGTGACCAATGCCACCGTGTTCCCACTTGCATCTATTGAGAGCGTGGGTGTGCAGGACATCACTCGCCCAACCTCCGATGCGGCAAGCTATGACCTCACCGGACGACGCATAGACAATTCACCACTCGGCCCGAAGGGACGCTTCTTGAAAAGGTCAAGCGTCACCCTGCGGGATGCCGAGCGGACAGTTCAAGAATTGAAGCGTGGCATATACATAATAGGTGGCCGCAAGGTAGTGATTAACAACTAATACCATACACATACTAACTCCTTTACCTCATGAAGAAATACTTTACCTTACTCTTTGCCTTTGCCCTGTCAGTGGCAGCTACCACTCTTAAGGCACAGACAACCGATGATTTCAGCGAATATCTCACCACATCCAGTGGTACCACACTTGGTGACAACTGGGTAATCATAGGCGACGATGGCAGCTGGGCAGCATTCGGGTCGGGCAGGGACTATGTGCACTATAATGAATATGGTGAGACCTATGTGGCAGGTAACTCAGCGCAGAACCACAATAAGGGAGTATATCTTGTGCTGAAGAAGCTGGTCTGCGGTACCGTGACATTTAAGGCTTCGAATGGTAACTCCAACAGCGCATTTAATATATATGTGTCCAAGGCAAGTGCCACTGGCGACAGCTACCAGTTGGTGGGCGATGCACAATCGTACTCCGTACCCAGTCGTACATCAATGGAATCGCCGAAGACGTTCACCTACGATGCGGGCAGCAATCCCACATACATAGCATTCTGTTTGGATGGCACTGCCAAGAACCCCAAGCTCCTGAGTGTCACCTACACCGAGGCAACAGTCTCCGAGGAGACGGGTCTGCTTGCAGTATCAGGCGATAAGGATGGAGTCATTGACTATGGTATGGTTGAGGCTGGTGCTACACGCACCCTCACATTGTCCAACCCAGGCAAGGCTGCCATTACTGTGGATGTCACCACGACTGGCGGCTTCACCACCGACCTGGGTGTTGGCACGCAGATTGCTGCACAGAGTCAGAAGATACTCACCATCGCAGCACCTGCTGTAACAGCCAATGGCAGCGTGACCATCACACCCAATCCTGCTGTTGAAGGCGTGGAGCCTGTGACAGTACAACTCAGCTGCGTAGTCAAGGATCCGAAGAAGGTGTTTGTCGACTTTGCTGACGGCACATTGCCTCAAGGCTGGACCACAACGGGCTACGAGACATTCAGCGGAACCATGTACAACTGGACGGTCAGCGAGGGCTACATATCTTATGAGGGAACATATAGCGAATCATATGGCTACCTGACATCACCCCGTCTGGTGTTTGCCAATGGCGAGCGCATCATCTTCGAGTCTTCAAGGACTCTTTCCAGCTACTCCGGCCCAAGCGTTGAAGTGGAGTACTCCGTTAATGGCGAAGACTGGTCATCATTGGGCGTCTTCACCGACGATGCTACTGGAGTCTGGAAGCAGCGTAGCGTGACCATACCTGTTGATGGTGTACGCTACATCCGTTTCAAAGGCTACTTCATCCAACTGCGCAATATCTATGGCGGCGAGTTGCCCAACGAGCCTGTGATGATGGTTACGCCTCCGGCTTCGCTCGACTTCGGCATCATCGATGGCACAGCTACCAAGACCTTTACAATATCTAATATAGGCGGTGCTGTACTCGAGGGCATCACAGCCACTTCGTCCAGCGAGGCCTTCACGCTCACTGGTGTGCCGACAACTCTTGCTGCAGGTGCCAGTGCCGAGGTGACCATCACCGTATCTGCTGCCGATGCAGGTGCAATGAAGTCTGTCATCAAGGTTAATGCCACAGGCATGGATGAGGCTCGCTTCACCGTATCGGGCATTGTGATTCCAGAGGGCTTCCCCGTTGTGGACTTCAATGCCGACGAGCTACCCACAGGATGGAAGAGCGACGGCTGGATACTCGACGAGGGTACGCTCGTTACAAATTCTATGTCTCCTGCCCGCCTCACCTCACCGAAGGTAATCATCAGCCGCGGCGACTTCATCGTGGTTAAGGTTAAGTCCAAGGACAATGAGACTGGCGACTACCTCACCGTTGAAGGCTCAACAGACAATGGTACCACATGGGGTGAGGCCTATAGCAACAAGATTGAGCTGCCTGCCAACAACTCCGAGTGGTCTGTATATGCCATCGCCGACATCCCGGCTGTGGTCAACCGCCTGCGCTTCGTAGGCTTCTACGCTGTAGTCGACGAGATTATGGGTCTTACCTATGCACCCGACCTTGCCGTTATGCTCAATGGCACACAGCTGAACCCGTCATCCGAGTTCGACTTCGGTGAGTGCAGCGCAGATTCCACCATAACATATCATCTGTCCAACGTGGGCGTGGGTAGCATCGACATCACCGACGTGGCTATAGTCGGCCCAGGTGCAGATGCCTACACCACCAACTGGACCGAGACCGTGTCTGTTCCATTCGACCTCACCGTGACACGTATCTATAACGCTGCACGCGAGGAGGCCGCCACAGCACGCATCACGCTGACCACCTCCGAGGGTCGTGTCATCATACAGGTGACAGGTACCGACAAGGCTGCCGAGGGTCCTGTGATTGGCTTATATCCTGCTGAGGATGCTAACTTCGGTACAGTTGTAGCCGACAGCGTGCTGACCTATTCCGTATTCAATGCTGGTGCAGGTCTGCTGTCAGTCAACATCGCTTCCGACAATGAGGACTTCGTTGTGGCACCTGCCGAGCTGACTGAGATAGCAGCCGGCGATTCGGCAACGTTCACCATTGCCTTCCACTACACCGAAGGCAACTACGGCACTCATACAGCCAACATCACCATCACCCAGAGCGACGATGCCGAGACCGCTCGCACCATCGTGGCAACAGCCAAGATAGAGAACCCCGAAGTATGGCACGAGAGCTTCGATGCCGACGAGACACCGCAGTGGTGGACAGTTGGCGACAACTGGAAGATTGCCGACGGCGTGGCCAAAGGCAGCTTTAAGTACGGCTCGACCACATATCTCGTCACACCTATGCTGACAGTCATTGGCGAGGACGATGAGCTGACATTCGCATACAAGGCCACCAGCGACATGGTGTCCATCAGGATTCAGGTGTCCAAGGACAGCACCGACTTCGTACCGCTGACCACCATAGCCAACCTTGAGGCTATGGCCGACTTCGCTACTTACACCATCACAGGCCTGGAGGCCGGCACATACCAGTTCCGCTTCCGCAACGACGACTATCAGCTCGACAACTTCGAGGGATTCTCGCTCTTACTGCCGGAGCATATAGCTGCAATCGTTTCCGACAGCATACCTGAGTCAACAGCCGACAGCATCACCATGAAGGTGGGGCGCAGCTTCGAGGCTAAGGTAGTGCTCGAAGAAGGCCGCGGCAAGGAAGAGCCTGTTGTTGCTAAGCTTTACATGGGCGAGGAGGTGATAGGCCTCGCAGTGGACACTCTAGCTGCTATGGCTACCGACACCCTGACCATCGTTGCCACACCGACTGTGGCTGCACCCGAGGGTGCTGAGATGCACATCAAGGTGGAGTGGGCTGGCGATACTCTGGTGACAGAGCCAGTGATACGCCATGTGGCCGATCTCGTCCTGCTGACACTCAGCGAGAGTGTTGCCGCAGAGTTGCAGGCCGGTGCCTACGACACCATCACCGTCGTGCGTCACTTCGAGGCTGGCTACAACACCATCTGCCTGCCCTTCGGCATCGACGATGTTGCAGCTGCGTTTGGTGCGGACGCCAAGGCCTACGAGTTCCTGGACTTCGATGGCGGCTTGCTGCAGTTCAGCTCAGTGGAGACCCTAACAGCAGGTATGCCATACGTGGTGAAGCTCGCTGAAGCCGTCGACAGCATCACGCTGGCAGATGTCACCGTCACAGAAGATGCAGTCACCCCAGGTGCAATAGTATACACCGTAATGGACAACGCGCAATTCTATATGATAGGCACCTACTCACCCTCAAGCAGTCTTGTACCCGATGAGGAGTCATACGTCATCTGCCTGCTTGCTGCCGATGGCCAGACACCGAAGGCAGCAGAGACCGATGGCACCCTCACAGGCTATAACGCCTACTTCATGCTGCCGTCGACCTTAGGACTCTATGCCGTAGCCTTCGACGATGAGGTCATCACGGGCATTCAGGGCGTGAGCACAGAAGGCATCAATGGCGCGCAACCCGATGCCATCTACACCCTCAGTGGGCAGCGCACCGCCGCCCCGCAGCGTGGTCTCTACATCATCCGACGTGCAGGTCAGACCCACAAGGTGGTGAAGTGATAAGATGATAAATAGCAAACGAATATAATCAACAATAACATTTAACTTAATCACAAACTTTATGAAGAAAGATTACTTCAACATGAAGAAGAGCAAACTATTGCTCTTAACTCTCTTCGCGCTGCTCGCGGGCGGAGGACTTAGTCCGGCGTGGGCACAGAAAGCACTGCCGTATAGCTATGGGTTTGAAGATAGTGGTTCATTAGGAGATGGATGGACTTCAGTGAATGCAAGCGGTAACAATTCGAGTTACTTTGGAGTTTCCACTGATGCCAAGTATTCTGGCTCTTATGGCTTCCGCTTATCATCATATTCTACAACAGTATCCGAAGATAATGCACAATATCTTATCTCCCCATTACTTGAAACATCTTCATCAGGTATCGATGTTTCCTTCTATCATAAGAATTCTTCAAGCTACTGGGCAGAAACTTATAAGGTAGGCTATTCTACGACAACCGTTGATGTTTCTTCTTTTACTTTTGGGGATGAACAATCTACAAGTGGAACTACCTGGACACAATTCACATGTTCTTATGGCTCGGATGTCAAATATATAGCAATCAAGTATTATTCACCATCCAGCAAGTATCATTTATACATTGATGACGTCCTTATCAAAAAGACGCCAACATGTATCACTCCTACGGGATTGACTGCATCCAGTATAACCGCAACAGGTGCCACTCTTAGTTGGACAGCGGCAGAAGGACAGAGTAACTGGGTCCTTCAATATTCTACAGACAATACTTTTGCCAGTGGCGTTACTTCAGTAGATGTAAGTAGCAGTTATACAAAATCTATTACGGGTTTAAATGAATGTACTACATATTATGCTCGCGTTAAAGCTGATTGTGGAGGTGGTGATGAAAGTGAATGGACAGATGTCGTTTCGTTCACAACGCTACAAGAGGCCGTTTCGGCAAATAGTTTCTCCGACGACTTTGAGGGTGCAACTAACTGGTTATTCGTTAATGGCGATTTGACCAATGCATGGGTAATTAGCTCCGCTACAAATAATGGCGGCAGCAAGGCCTTGTATATTTCCAATGATGGCGGTACCACAAATGCATATACAACAAGTTCCTCTACGATGGTATATGCCACCAAACTGTTTACTTTTGCCGCTGGTAAATATGACATTTCCTATGATTGGAAAGGATATGGTGAAAGCACCTACGACTACATGAGAGTTGCCATTGTTCCAGCATCTACAACTCTAACTGTTGGAACAACTGTTCCTTCTGGCTTCTCAACCACTGCACTTCCTACAGGATGGATTGCCATTGACGGTGGCAGTAAACTCAATTTGTCCTCAAACTGGCAAACACAATCGGTTGAAGCAACCATTGAGACGGCTGGCGATTATATGATAGTCTTTGCTTGGAGAAATGACAATAGTTCTGGTACCCAACCAGCTGCTGCTATAGACAACTTCAGCATTGACTTCCAGGCTTGTCCGAAACCCACGGGCGTCGCCATTTCCAACGTCAAGGCTACTGAGGCCACATTAAGCTGGGACAATGTAGATGGAACTACTTGGGAGGTATATGTTTCTACGGAGTCAGCCAAGCCTACTGCTGATGTTACAGTGACAGGCACAGCCGACGCTAACACGTACCAGATTACTTCTCTAACAGCAGAGACAACCTATTATGCATGGGTTCGTGCCGTAAAGGGCAGTGACAAGTCTGCCTGGGCAGAAAGTGTAAACTTTACCACCACTTCAGCTGGTGCTGTTCTCAATGTATCTTCAGACCCCATCGAATTTGGACTGGTATCTTCAGGCTCCAGAAATATTATTATCAAGAATGATGGTGCAGCACAGATGACAGGTGTCGCCGTCAGCTATACTGCCACTACTGGCGATACAGAAGCCATCACGATTGGTACTGTTTCTGCTACTATTGATGGTAACAGTCAGCAGACTGTAACAGTGTCTGTGAACACTGCTAAGTTAGGAGCCTTCAGTGGTACTATCACCATTGCTGCCACTGACCAGACAACAGTTGAGATTCCTGTCAGCGGCTATGTGCTCGATGGTACTAAGATTTGCGAGACCTTTGCAAGTCTGCCAGACCACTGGACAGAATATGCCTATAAGTCAAGTTATAGCACTTATAGCTGGAATTATTCCTCTGGCTCGGCATATAATACCAATGAAAACTCTACACTCACCACACCGAAAATCGTAGTGGCTGCCGATGAGACACTGGCAATATATGCTAAGCTGAACAGTGGTGCCACCTATGGCTATCTCCAGATAGAAGGTTCTACCGACAATGGCGAAACCTGGACTGCTTATACTAAGAAGCTTGACTATGCTGCATTTGGCAATGAAACAAATGTGTTCAAACTTATTGTCCTTGATGACATTGACGATGTAGATGTTGATGGTAAGAAGGTAAATAAGCTTCGTATTAAGGCATATTACGCTTACATCAACACCTTTAACGGCTTCACATACGCTGCCGACCCCGTGCTGGCACTATACAGCAATGAGGCCTGCACTACAACCCAGGCTTCGCCTGCGGCCAAGAACTTCGGTTTCGTAACAGAGAGTCAGGAGCAGAAATACTATATAAAGAACACGGGTACGGGTCAGATTGACCTGACTATTGCGCAGGCTGACGGCTTCACCGCAACTGTTGACGATGCAGTTTTGACAGAGAATGAAGTGGCCACGCTGACCATCACAATGGCTGCTACTGAGGGCCTGCACGATGGCACACTGACCGTTACCGCTAAGAATCACGACACCGACGAGGAGCTCGGAACCTTTGAGGTAGCTCTCAACGGTGCTGTGGTCGGAAGCAAGAACGACGTGAACTTTGCGTCACTCTCTGACGTACCTGCAGGATGGGATAAGGGTAGCTGGACGGTGACTGCCAATAGCTATGTGCAGAACAATAGCAGTACAGCCAACGAGATGACCACTGCTACATTCACGGTGGCAGAGGGCGAGACAATGCTGGTGGAGGCACAGGGTAGCAGCAGTTACTATGCTCCTACGCTGACCTATAGTTACAAGGCTGGTGATGCCGACTGGACGGAGGCTACAAGCATAGGCACTGTTACCTACAACAACTGGAAGGTTTATGCCATCACAGGCATTCCTGCAGGAGAGGCAAAGGTAAAGTTCAGCGGCACTTACATTCGTATTCGCCGCATCTACGGCTTCACCGCTAAGGTAGAGCCTTTCATGGTATTCGCTGCTGAGGGCACCACGAAGAACTTCGGCATGGTGGCAGCCAACACCACATCGGATGCTTATACCATCACGAACAGCGGTACGGCTACGTTGGGCAATCTGTCTGTGACCTGCGACAACAGCAACTTCGAGATTGCCATCACTGACAATGCTGACGAGATTGCAGCCAGCGGCTCTGCTACCTTCACCGTTACGCTGAAGAACACGGTCAAGGGTTCACAGACAGGTACTGTCACCATCAGTGGTACTGGTGTGGCCGACAAGACCTTCACCGTGAAGGGCTATGTGGCCGACGACACGAAGATCTTCACAACCTTCGCTGCTCTGCCCGACCGCTGGACGAATACAAGCAATTATTGGAGTTTCAGTGCCAATGGTGCTACTGCCACCAGCAGCTCGTCGAAACTCGAGACTCCGAAAATAAAGATTACTGAGGGCGAGAAACTGGCCATCAGTGCCATGCATCGTTATTCTGGCAGCAGTTACTATGTCACCATCAACGGTTCTTCCGACAATGGTGCCACATGGACGGCCTACACCAAGACGCTGAACAACGAGCAACTGAACAACACCGACTATACCGTTGTAGAACTCGATGACATTCCCACGACAGTCAATAAACTGCAGCTGGTGGGCTACTATGTCTATGTGAACGGCCTCAACGGCTTCACCTACGATGCCAACGACCCTGAGTTTGGCGTGTTCAGCGACGCAGAGTTCGCTTCGCAGATTACTTCTGGCGCAGCCACCAACGCATGGGGCTTCGTCTCAGAGGATAAGACCGCTACCTATTATATTAAGAACACGGGTACGGGTACGATGACCCTCACCAAGACCGATGCTCCTGCCGGCTTCACCGCTACATTAGGCGCAACCTCTTTAGGCACTGGCGAAAGTACCAGCCTCACCATCTCGATGGAGAACGATGCCACTACCAACGAGGGCTACCACGCTGGCGACGTCGTGCTGACGGCCAAGGACAATGCCGAGAACACGCTGGGCACCTTCACCGTAACCTCAAGCGGTGTAGTGGTTGGCTCGAAGACCGACATCAACTTTGCTTCGCTCACTGAATTCCCTGCAGGTTGGGAAGCTACCAGCTGGAGCGTGTCAAGCGGCAAGGCCACCATCAGCTATACCAGTGGCGACCTGAAGACAGGCACCTATACCGTGACAGCAGGAGAGAGCATGATTGTAGAGGCTCGAAGAAACAGCACTTCTACATACGCAACAATCGCCTTGACTTATAGCTATTCTACTGATGGCGGCTCTACCTGGTCTACAGCAAAGGCCATCACTCCCAGTTCCACCAGCTACGAGCTGATTGCCATCAGCGACATCCCTGCCGGCGATGCTATCATCAAGTTCACGGGTACGTATATTGACATTCAGCGCATCTATGGCTACACGGCTGTTGCCAAGCCTGCCATGACATTGTCGCCCGCTGCCACTACCTACGACTTCGGTATGCAGACCGCTGCTGCCGACTACGAGATGACCGTGACCAACAGCGGTACGGCAACGATGACGGGTCTGACAGCTACGCTGACGGGCGACGATGCTGCAGATTATGAGGTGGCACTGTCCATCCCCGACGGCAGCACGGCTACTATCACAGAGAATGTGGCTTCAGTTCCCGTTGGCCAGACCGTCAAGGTTACGGCTACGCTGAAGGCCAGCACCGATTATAAGGACCATACCGCCACACTGACCATCTCTGCTACCGACCTGGCAGACAAGGCTATCACTCTGACTGGTAAGACCCGCGATGCCTCGAAGTGGTATGTAGACTTCGCTGACGGCTCTATCCCTTCAAGCTTCGTGGAGAAGGGTTCGTGGAGCGTATCATCTCAGGCTGCATACTCCGGAAGTGGCGAGTCTTCACTCATCTCTCAGCCTATCAACCTGGCCGCTGGCGAGAAGATTTACTTCGATGCTAAGAAGCCGTCTTACGGTTCTCCTTCGCTGAAGGTTCGCTACAGTGTCAATGGCGGCATCAGCTGGAGTGACTATGTGGATTATGCTTCTGCCATCAGTTCGTCTACATACAGTACCCATGAGATTGACCTCGGAAACAGCGATGCCGTAACTGCCATCGTTGAGTTCAAGGGCTACTACTACATCTACCTCGACAACATCTATGGCGGCACGCTCAACAACACGGCTTCTATGATTCAAGTGAAGGAGAGCACGACGGCTGTCGAGAGTGGTGTGACCAAGGCCTTTGGTTCTATCAAGGCTGAGGCTACTGCTACCTACACCATTAAGAATATTGGACAAGGCACGCTGACCATCACCTCGCCTGTTACCACTACGGGTGTGGCTACGGCTGCCGTCAGTGCTACTTCGCTGGGTAGCGGTGAGTCGGCCACGCTGACCATCACTATGCCTGTGGCTGCTCCTTACGAATACAAGGAAGGTGCGGTGACAGTTGAGACGAGCCTTGGTGACTTCGTTATCAACTACACGGCCAACGTTCTGAACCCGAATGCGCTCGACGAGCAATTTACGAGTGGTGCTAAGCCCGCAGGCTGGTACTTTGGCGGACACTGGAAGGTTAGCGGTGAGCAGGCTATGCAGGAAGACAGCAGTACAGCCGAAGATCTCATCACTGAGCTGCTGACGGTTTCGGGGACGACGGATGCCTTGACCTTCGAGGCAGCAAGGACCAGCAGCTCTTCTGCTCCTACCTTCAACGTCTACACGTCTCAGGATCGTGTGACTTGGACTCCCGTTGATTTGAGCAGTCTGACGCTGACCACCAGTTATCAGGATGTTACTATCAGTGGTCTTGCAGCTGGCGACTACTACGTGAAGATTTCCGGTGCCCGCGTGAAGGTTGACAACTTCCTCGGTTGGACGAAGGCATCTGTAGGACGCGACTTGTATGTGACATCAACAAGCATTCCTACTGCAGTCACGGTACCAGGGAGTAGCATTACCGCCAGCGTAACTCTCACAAGTCTTGTGGCAGCAGAGGCTGGTGTATATGCAAGACTGTTCTTTGGTGAGACAGAGATTGCCTCAGATGCTGCCGATGCTGCATTGCAGACATCCAAGACATACACAATGACAGGCAATGTACCTGCAGAGGAAGGCACCTATAGTGCAGTTGTCAAGGTTTACTATAGCGATGGTACCGTAGCTTACACATCCGCATCGACAGATGTAGTTGTGGCTCATACGCGTACACTGGCTATTGAGGAGTACACACTGAGTAGCGATGCTGCAGTTACTGCCGATGCCGACAATAAGTTCGCAGCAGCCTTCTCTGTGAGGGTAAAGAACACGGGTACTACAGCTCTGACAGCCGAGCAGGTGAGCGCAAGCATCACCGATGGTGCAGAGACAGTTTATCAGACTGTTAAGGCAGCAGAGTCTCTGGCAGTAGATGCTGAGACCACTCTGACTTTCTCATTCACAACGTCAGCTCTGACTGGTGGTGAGTTCACTTTTGTGGCTGTTGAGAACTTGGGCAATACTCAGTACGCTACAGCTCAGACAGTGACCGTGACAGCTTCAACTCCGAGGTTCGTACTCTCAGATGTCAGCAGCTCAGTTGTTGCAAGTGGCACAGCTCAGTCTTACGGTATGACAAGTGTCGGGAGCGCCAAGACCTTCACCATCACAAATGAAGGTTCTGCAGAGATGACGCTGACAGTGAATGTACCAGCTGGCTTCACCGTGACAGGTGTGGCAACGGGCGACAAGATAGCAGCTACAGCAGGTGAGAACACTCGTTCTATCACTATTAGCCTTGATCCTACTCAGGGCAAGGGCTATAAGAGTGGCAACGTTGAGTTCAAGTATAATGTAGATGCAGCAACCGAGCTGACATTCACTCTGCCAGTTGCTGGCTATGTGGTTGACACAGATGCATTCTATGCAGACTTCAACGATAACGCTCGTCCTCTTGGATGGAAGAACAGTGGCTGGACATTTACCAATGGTTATGCTCTGGGCAGTTTCACTTCTGGAAATACTAACAACGATGCTGAGATAACAACTCCTGTGGTTGAGGTGTCGACAGAGAACGGTGTGCTGGCTATTGAGGCTATGGGGCTGAATTCAACTTCAGAGCTCCGTGTTTACTACAAGGCAGCGGATGCAACAAAGTGGACACTTGCCAAGAACTTTGACGATGAGGTACGGGACAATACGACGGACTACACCATACTATTTGTTGATAACATTCCCGCAGGAAGGTATCAGCTGATGTTTGAGGGCTGCAATGTTCAGATGAACACCATCAATGGCTACAAGCCAGTTGCTCAGACCCTGACCCTGAATGATACCGACGCTAACGACAACCTTGAGGAAGGTGCGTACGCAACTGTAACTCTGAACCGTGCATTCAATGCTGGCTGGAACACTGTGAGCTTGCCATTCAATGTAAAGGCTACAGATATTGCATTAACAGCAAAGGCATATGAGTTCACTGGCTATGCAGATGGCTCGTTGAGCTTCAGCGCTGTTGAGGACATGGAGGCAGGTAAGCCATATGTGATTTACGTAGCTGATGCTCTGACATCTGTTGAGTTTGAGAATGTAGCTCTTACTGCCACTGTTGCAGGTAATGTGGCAAACGGCGCAACCTTCCAGGCGACTTACGCTCCTATAGCAGCTCCAAACATGGAGGGCAAGTATGGCGTAACCAAGGATGCCAAGATAGCCAAGGGTTCGAATAAGGCTTCGATGAATGGCTTCCGTGCTTACTTCGAGCTGCCTGAAGGTGCAACAGTCAAGGCTCTCGTATTCGAGGACACAACAACTGGTGTGAAGACAGTAGTTGCTGCTGAGGAGATTGAGGGTATGTTCGACCTTAGCGGTCGTCGCGCTGGGGCTACCCAGAAGGGTGTGTTCATCGTGAATGGCAAGAAGGTTGTGGTTAAGTGAGCGACAAGTTGAGCTTGCTCGGGCTCGTCCGAATGTGAACGAGCTCGAGCGTAGCTCAAAGTTATGGTTAAATAAGTTAATTCAGACAATATGAAGAAGCTATATATGACACCGGCTCTGACCATCAGCATGGTGGAGCCAACGGCAATGCTTGCCGCAAGTACATTCAGCACCGGCTCTGATAGTCAGACCATAGAGCCCTCAGATGAGGAATACGATGGTGAGTTCTCTGTTAAATCAGGTGAGTTCCTTTGGGAATAGGCGTTAGTCCTATGTAGATAAACGAATGCGCGGAGCAATATAGCGGCTCCGCGCAGTTGTGTTTACTGCCGCCTGCGCTCTCAGGCAGGAGAAAACCAACTTTAACCCAAATCGGTCATTAGACCAACTATTCGTTATAATATCGCCTATTATAAGTCTATTCATGCCATATCAGCATTTCTTTCGGCATCTTGTCCACATCCCTGTCTTGACGTAGCCCGCTACGCCTTCGCCAGTGATGCAGCCAATCTGCTCGAAACAAATACCAATCTGACATAAATCCTAATGACCGATTTGGGTTTAACCCAACTCTATGGAAGTAATACAAAGTTTTACGATTGACCACACACGGCTTAAGCCAGGAATATATGTGTCCAGACATGACAAGGGCTTCACTACGTTTGACCTGCGCATCACCGAGCCAAATAAGGAGCCCGCTGTGGCTCCGGCAGCGATGCACAGCATGGAGCACCTGATGGCAACTTGGTTCCGCAACTCGCGGGCTAAGGACGATGTGGTGTACGTTGGTCCCATGGGGTGCCTGACGGGTATGTACATTGTGATGACGGGGGACTACTCGGTACTCGACATGCGCCAGCTGACCCTGCAGTGCCTGGAGTGGATGCTGACACAGACCGAGGTGCCTGCCACCACGCCTGAGACCTGCGGCAACTATCTGCTGCACGACCTGCCCATGTGCCTGTGGGAAGCACGACGCTACATGGATCGCCTGCGGAATGATTTTCACAGCGAGTACGCCAAGCTGCAGGTGGTGCTGGAGGACGGACGCGTGTTCGCTGACGCTTAGGCGGGGCGAGCTGCCTGCGTTCCCAGAGAGGACTGTTCCAGAGAGGACGGTCTTGACTACATGAAGCCGCGGAACAGGGAGAAGATGTGGCCGGTGAGGCGGTGGCCGAAGTTGAATGTGCGGCGGTAGTCATCGGCATGGAAGGTGGTGCACCGCTGCTTGTCCTGCTCAAAAATGTGCTGCAGCTGGGCGGTGGGTGCGGGGTCAAGAATGAAGCTGTTCACCTCGTAGTCGAAGAGCATACTGCGTGCATCGAGGTTGCTGGAGCCTACGGTGCAGAACGCGCTGTCGACCATCATTATCTTGGAGTGGTGAAAACCCTCGTGGTTGTAGTACACCTCGGCACCGCGCTTGGCGAGCTTGCGCATCTCCAGCGCTACTACATCGGGCGTTATGGGCACATCACTCTTGGCCGACACCATAATCTCCACTCTCACTCCGCGCTTCAGCGCACGTCGCAATGCGCGGCGTATGCTCTTGACGTTGGTGGGGTAGGGGTTTACAATCTGTATATGCTGCTGTGCAACATCGATGGCGGCCACATAGACCTTACGCATCAGCTTGGGCTGGCGGCGGGGTATGCGGTTGACCACGGCTATGGCTACCTCATCATCGGTGCGGCTTGTTCCTGTATCAATCGCACTTTGTGCATTGCCAAACTGTACGTCAGGGCCATAGGTGTCGCTCCACATCTCGCGGAATATCCTTTCGTACTCGGCCACGGCTTCGCCGGTGAGACGCATGTGCATATCGCGCCAAGCACCGTACTCGGGCCGCCCGTGTATGTAGTAGTCGGCCACGTTCATGCCGCCTGTGTAGCATATGCTGCCATCGATGACCACAATCTTGCGGTGGTCGCGGTGGTAGGCGTGGTTGATCCAGGGGAAGCGCAGAGGGTCGAACACACGGACATCGACACCTGTCTGGCGTATGGCTTCCAGATGGCTGGAGCGGAGGGGCTGGTCGTTGCTCTCGTTGCCGAAGCTGTCGAACATCGCCTTGACCTCCACGCCTTCGCGGGCCTTGCGCCCCAGTAGGTCGAAGAGTGCCAGGCCGATGCTGTCGTTGCGGAAGTTGAAGTACTCGAGGTAGACGTAGCTCTGTGCGGCATCAATGTCACGGAACATGGCGTCGAACTTCTGCTGCCCCGTGTGCATGAACTCCAACTGATTGCCGTGGGTCATGCCTACCCCCAGGCTGTCCAGCTTGTGACGGAACAGCAAATCAGAGGTCTGTGCCTGCACGCCGGTGCAGACACAGAAGGCTATGATAAAAGGTTCAAGTTTCAAGTTTCAGGTTTCAAGGTTCAAGTTTCAAGGTTGCCTCTCGCAGTATTCGAGAGGCGAGATGTTGTACTTCTCCTTGAAGAAGCGGTTGAACGTTGCCAGGTTCGGGAAACCCACCTCCGTGGCTACATCGATAGGCTTCAAGTTGCCCGAGCGCAGCAGGTTGGCCGCCTCGCTCAGGCGTATGTCGCGAATGTACTCCGTAGGTGTGCGCCCTGTGAGCTCGCTCAGCTTGCGGAACAGCTGCGGCAGCGGCACATTGATGGCGCTGCACAGGTCGTCGAGCGGCAGCTTCGGTGCGCTGATGTTTTGCACCACGTACTCCTTGACGTGACGCTTGATGAGCTCGCCCACGCTCTCGGTCATGGCATCAGCAGTGCCCATGGCGTCCTCCATGGGCTTCTGCATGCCGTCCACGCTTTCGCCCATCAGCTTGGAGCATCGGGTGCGCAGGCTGATGAGGTCGTAGAAGTGGAGCACGTAGTCGTCGGCCGCCACGGTGATGTCGTTCTTCTCTATCTCGGCAACAGACATCGGCGTCTCAAGCATCAGCACGAATGGTATGCGTGCGTAGCTGCGCTCCTGCTTCAGGCGTATGCACAGGTCGGAGCCGCTCATGCCGGGTAGCTGCTCGCAGGCCAGCACGAGGTCGGGACGCTGCTCGCCGATGGCATCCCAAGCCAGCTCTGCCGAGTTGAATATCTTGAAGTTGAATGCGTTTTTGAGGCTGTCGGCTATATAGTCGGCAATGTCCTGGTCGCCATCCACGAGGTACACTATGCGCAGGGCCTTGCGTGAGCGCGCGGCCAGTCCGTAGCTGTAGCCATTGTCGTCGGCACCCACTCCCTCTGTGCCTTCGTTCTGTTCGTCGGCCAGCTCTGCCTCGGCATCCTCGGCTGCGGCATCCTGCTCGTTAGTCTTAGGACGCATCTGCAGCTCGGGTGGCAGCAGGGCGCTGATGTCATCGTTGCGCACCTCGCGCAACTCCTCCAGCAGATGCTTCTCGATGTGCAGTATGTTGTCGGCTATGTCGTGCTGCTCGGGTGTGGTGAGTAGCGGGGTGAGCTGGTTCACCTGGTTGGTAACCTTGGCGATGGGCGCAATCAGCGTAGCCACCACGCCGTTGAGGGCCTCGGCGCGCTGGCGGAACAGGTCACGCTCCTTCTTGCCCTGCACAAACAGCTTGTGAAGCCAGGGGATGAACCAACGGAACATGGCCAGCACGGCAATGGCGGCCAGCACGTAGAGTGCTATAGCCCACCAGCGCATCCACCACGGACGCTCGATGATAATCTCCAGCGTGTGCTCTTGCTGGCTCATGGTGCCCTCGTCGGTCACGGCCTTGACGTGTAGTATGTAGTGGCCCGGCCGCAGATCGTTGAACTGCACGCCGTGCATCAGCGGGTCGCCAGGATGCCACTGTGGGTCGCGCCCTTCGAGCATGTAGATGAACTGCGGGTGGTCGCCGCGGTAGTAGTTGCTCACCGACATGGCTATGGCGAAGCTGTTGATGTTGGGCGGCAGGGAAAGGGTGATAAGGCTGTTGATGTCCTTGGTGAGTATGACGCGGTCCATTATGGACTCTCCCACAGGGATGCGCTGGTCGTGGAACAGCAGGCTGGTAAACATCACCTTGGTCTCAGTGTTCTTGGCCTCGGTCTCACCGATGTTGATCCAGTTCAGGCCGTTGGCACCGCCCATGTACACCGAGCCCTGGCGTGTGGAGCAGATGGCGCCGGGGTTGAACTCCGCACGCTGCAGACCATCGCTTTCGCTGTAGTTGTACACGTAGGCGCTGTACTCGCGGTCGCCCGTCTGGGCAGCCTGCGGCACAAGGCGGCACACACCGCCTGCCGTAGTCACCCAGATGTGCTTGTAGCCGTCCTCAGCCAGACCGCATATCATGTTGTTCGGTATGCCCTCGGCGTGCCCGAAGATTTGCACGATGTCGTTCTTGGTATCGAGCAGGTTCAGCCCGTCGCGCGTACCTATCCATATTAGGTCGCGGCTGTCGATGAGCACCTGCGTGATATACGGGTTGGAAAACTGCTTATTGCCTGAGCGCGTGCCCTGGAATATCTCTACCTTGTTGGACGAGAGGTTGATGACAGCTAGGCCATTGGATGTGCCGGCCACCACATTGTTGCCCTTGATGAAGAGCGATGTCACCACGTTGCTGGGCATACGGTTGTTGCCAGTGGTGAAGTTGGCGAAGGTGCCGCGGCGTGTGTTGTAGCACTGCAGGCCGCCTCCGTTGGTGGCTATCCAGATGTTGCCGTTGCGGTCCTCGGCCAGTGCCAGCACGTCATCAGAGGCCAGCGTGTTGGCCTTGCCCGCCTCATGGCGCAGCGTGGTGACCGAAGAGCCTCTCATGCAGTTGAGGCCGTAGCGGTTCGAGCCCGCCCAGATGCTGCCGTCCTTGGCGGCCAGTACGCACGAGAAGTTGTCGTCGGACAGTCCCTGACGACGGTCGAACACGGTGTAGGTGGTGTCCTGCGTGGAGCGGCATATCAGTCCGCGGTTGTTGGTGGCCAGCCATAGGTTGTCCTGCACGTCCTCGGTGATGCCGTTGATGTCGGCCACACGCTCCAGCAGGAAACGGTAGATGCTGAATCCCCAGTAGGCCACGCCAAAGCGCTTGGTGCCTACCCACAGCAGGTTGGAGTCGTCGATGTAGAGCGACTGTATGTTGTTGGTGGGGAGTGAACGCTGATCGGTCGTATGCAGAAGGTGTCGGCGGAACAGCCGGCTCTCGATGTCCAGCAGCAGGATGCCAGTGCGGTCGGTGGTAATCCACACGAAGTGGTTCAGATCTTCCTTGACGTCTGTTATCACGGCATCGCCCATGCGCCATGAGCTTCCCCACGACGCGGCCAGTTCAGCAAGCGATGTGTGCCACGTCAGCGTCTGTGCGTCGTAGATGTACGATGTGTTGGGGCTGTAGAGGAAGATGTCGCGGTTGTTGCTCAGACAGATGCGGAAGTTGTCGCGGGCAATGTTCTTCTTGGCCAGCACGTTGTTAATCCACTCCACGGTGCGCGACTCGCTGTTGATGCAGCACACTGTGCCGTTCTCGAAGGCCACGGCCACGCCCTCCTGCGAATTGCAGATGCCGGTGATGCGTGCCTGCGGTATGTCGGGACTGAGGCCTGTCTGCGAGAACTCGTACACCAAGTCCATTGATGTCTTATAGAAGAAGAGACCCTTGCCATCCACGGCTATCCACATATTCTTGCGATTGTCGATGTAGATGAGCGACGGCACGTCGCTGCCCGAAATCTTCATCAGGCGCTGCTGCACACTGCGGTCGAAGATTTCATGTATCGGGTCGAATACCACATATCCGCTGGCTGTGCCTATCCACAGCAGACCCTCGTGGTCTTCCTGTATGGTCTCGATGTAGCCGTCGGGCAGGGCCGAGTTGCTGGTGTAGTCGGAGTAGAAGTTCACGATGCTGTAGCCGTCGAAGCGGCTCAGACCGTTGGATGTGCCGAACCACACGTAGCCCTGCCGGTCCTTGCATATAGCATTGACCTGCGATGCGGCCAGCCCGTCGGTGGATGTTACGAACTTGAAGAAGTAGTCGTTGTGCATTCGCTCTGCGCGTGCAGGCTGTACGGCAAGTGTCAGGGTTGCGATGGCGAATGCTATCAGTAGGCGAAGAGTGTGTTTCATACCTATTAGCGTGGAAGGTAAGTAAGCGTTTGTATTTATGGTCAGACGGCGCAGCGGAAGCTGTCCACGATGCCCAGCAGATGGTGATGGTCGTCGGTGACCAGCACGGCATGTATCTTGTTGCGGTGCAGCAGGTGCTGTATGTCGGCCAGCTTGGTGTCGGGCCGCACGCACTTGGGCTGCAGTGTCATAACATCCTTCAGCTGTACGTTGAAGAATTCCTCGCGCAACCGCTGCATGGCACGGCGCACATCGCCGTCGGTCAGTATGCCCACCACGCTGTCGTTGTCCACAGCCACCACCAGTCCCAGCTTGCTTTCGCTGACGCTCACTATGGCATCGGGCAGCGGTGTCGAGGGTGCCAGCACAGGCAGGTTGTCGGTACGCATCACGTCGCGTGCCGTGGTCAGCAGGCGTCGGCCCAGCGAGCCGCCCGGGTGGAACTGCGCGAAGTCGCGGGCGCGGAAGTGCCGCACCTCCATCAGGGCACATGCCAGCGCATCGCCCAGCGCCAACTGGGCTGTGGTGCTGGATGTCGGAGCAAGGTTCAGAGGGCACGCTTCCTGTCGCACGTTGACGGTGAGATGCACATCGGAGTAGCGTGCCAGCAGCGACTGCGGGTTGCTGGTCATGCCGATGAGCACTATGTGATGCTCCTTGAGGTACGGCACGAAGCGCAACAGCTCGTCGGTCTGTCCGCTGTTGGACAGGGCCAGCATCACATCCTGGGGGGTGATGACTCCGAGGTCACCGTGGTATATATCCAGCGGGTTGATGAAGAAGGCTGGTGTGCCGGTGCTGGCCAGCGTAGCTGCTATCTTGGCTCCGATGTGTCCGCTCTTGCCCACGCCGGTCACTATGACCTTGCCGGTACAGTGGTACATCAGCTCCACAGCCCTGTCCAATTGCTCATCAAGCTGTGGCAGCAGGCTCTGAATGGCTGCCGCCTCTTCTGTCAGGCAGTGAGCGGCTACTTGCCGCACGTCTATATTGTTAACCATAAGTTATATCAATGAACGTATTACGCCTTCGAGGTCATGCAGGTAGAGCATGTTGGGGCCGTCGCTGAGGGCGTGTTCGGGGTCGGGGTGTGTCTCGAAGAAATAGCCAGTAGCACCGAAAGCTTTGGCTGCCAGAGCCATGGCCGGTACATACTCGCGGTTGCCGCCTGTCTTGCCTCCAGCGGCTCCGGGGCGCTGCACGCTGTGTGTGCAGTCCATGATTACGCGCGGCGTGAAGCGAGCCATGTCGGGCAGGTTGCGGAAGTCGACCACGAGGTTGTTGTAGCCGAAGCTGTTGCCGCGCTCGGTGAGCCATACGTCGGTGGCTCCGCTCTCGCGGCATTTCTCCACGGGGTACTGCATGTCAAGCCCCGACAGAAACTGTGCTTTCTTGATGTTCACGGTGCGTCCCGTCTTGGCCGCAGCTACCAGCAGGTCGGTCTGGCGGCACAGGAAGGCCGGTATCTGCAGCACATCCACCACCTCTGCCGCAGGTGCTGTCTGGTAGGCCTCGTGTATGTCGGTCAGCAGTGGCAACCCGTGCTTTGCCTTTACATCGGCCAGCATCTGCAGGCCGCGCTCCAAACCAGGGCCGCGATAGCTGCTGAGGCTGGTGCGGTTGGCCTTGTCAAACGACGCCTTGAAGAATATCTCTATGCCCAGCTTGTCGCGCAGGCGTACCAGCTCTGTTGCCACCACATCGAGCACCTCCATGCTCTCAATGACGCAGGGACCGGCAATGAATATCGGTTGCATGTTCATGGGTCAAGGTCTTAAAGTATCGGGCAAAAGTACAAAATAATCGTGCAGTCGCAGGCCTCATATCATTATTTTATGCGTGCCGCATCAACTTTTTGCTAAAATACATCGCAGAATAGGCCAATTCTCCATACCTTTGACAACTGATACGTATAATAACGAATAAAATACATGGACATGGACAAAGTAGTTATCAACCGTTACGAAGACTTTGAGCAATATCTTGGACAGCATATAGGCGATAGCGACTGGCTCGTTGTTGACCAGGAGCGAATCAATCTGTTTGCCGACGCCACGCTGGACCACCAGTGGATTCATGTGGATGAGGAGCGCTGCAAGACCGAGAGCCCATTCGGTCAGACCATAGCACACGGCTATCTGACGCTCTCCCTGCTGCCATATCTGTGGGATCAGATCATACAGGTGAACAACCTCGAGCGTCTGGTGAACTACGGTATGGACAAGATGAAGTTCGGGCAGCCCGTGCTCAGCGGACAGAGTGTGCGCCTCACCACAAAGCTGGAGGAACTGGCCAACCTGCGCGGTGCAATCAAGATGAGCATACGCTTCACCATAGAAATCAAGGAGACCGGCAAGAAGGCATTGGAGGGAACGGCTACCTTCATATACTATTTCAAAAAATAGTGCACAGCGGTACCTTTAGTACCGTTAAAAACCGTGTAATTCTGTTGCGAGGCTTGGCTGTGTCGCTGCAAATGGCTACCTTTGCAGCCACTTTAGGATTGAGACATGAAGAAATCGCTCATATCACTGCTGCTCGCTGTGCTCACGTTGTGGCTCACGGGCTGTGGCGAGTACAACACAGTGTTGAAGCATGGAGATGCTGAGTACAAGTACGAGATGGCCAAGGCCTGCTTCGTCAAGGGTCAGTATACGCATGCGGTCGACCTGCTCAGCGAACTGTTGCCCGGAATGAAGGGCACCGGCTACGCTGAGGAATGTCTCTATATGCTGGGCATGAGCACGATGATGCAGGGCGACAACCTGTCGGCATCGGCCTACTTCAAGCGCTACTATATGAGTCATCCGCGTGGCGTGTACGCTGCACAGGCTCATTTCTACAGCTGTCAGGCTCTCTACAACAGTGTCAACGACCCTCGGTTGGACCAAGCCACCACACGTCAGGCACTGACCGAGCTGCAGAGCTTTGTTGAGCAACGCAGCACTTCGCCTCTGCGTGAGCGTGCTGAGGAGATGATAGCAGAACTGCAGGACCACCTATTGGAGAAGGAATACCGCTCAGCCAAGCTTTACTACGACCTGGGCTCGTACATGATCAACTGCGCATACGGCGGCTCCAACTATGAGGCATGTATCGTCACGGCCAACAACGCCCTGCGCGACTACCCATACGCCACCGAACATCGCCGCGAGCAGTTTTCCATACTGATACTCCGCTCGCGCTACTATCTGGCGCGTCAGAGTGTGGAGGAACGCAAGGCTGAGCGCTTCCGCGAGACGATAGATGAGTACTATGCCTTCAAGGGCGAGTTCCCGGAGTCGGAGCACCTGTCCGAGGCCGAGGGCTACTTCAACCGCAGCCAGCGCGCGCTGAAAGGCCTGCCAATAGAGGACGAATAGCACACCGCCGCATCGAATCACAAGGATACAAATAAATTCTCACGATATGGATTACAAAAAGACAACAGCACCTAACAACACAGTGACGCAGAACATCATGGAGCTCTGCGAGGATACAGGTAATATCTACGAGAGCGTGGCTATCATTGCCAAGCGTGCTAACCAGATCAGCGTAGACTTGAAGACTGAGCTCAGCAAGAAGCTGCAGGAGTTCGCTTCTACCAGCGACAACCTGGACGAGGTGTTCGAGAACCGCGAGCAGATTGAGATCAGCCGCTTCTACGAGAAGCTGCCGAAGCCATCGCTCATCGCCACACAGGAGTTCCGCGAGGGCAAGGTATACTTCCGCAATCCTGCCAAGGAGATAGAGAACGCCGACATCTGATACACTATGCTCCAGCGTATACAGACCTTATATCTGCTGGCGGCAGCAGCTCTGTGCTTTGCATGTCTGTGCCTGCCAGTGGGTGTGCTCACCGACGGAGAGACGGCTGAGACAGCTGCCACAATGTTCAACATGTGGGTATCGATGGAGCCTGACCACGCTCATGTGTTCACTCCGTGGGCGCTATTTGTGCTGCTGGTGCTTGTCACGTTGGGCTATGGCACCGCTATAGGCCTCTATCGCCACCGTCCTGTACAGGGCCGTCTGGTTATGCTGTGCAACCTGTTTGTTGTGGGGTGGTACATTGTATATGCCCTGCTGATCGCCAATTTCGACTACGACTTCATGCCCACACTGTGGGCAGGCTTCCCTGCTGTGGCCTGCATCTGCGGTTATCTGGCCTTCCGCGGCATCATACGCGATGAGGCATTGGTGCGCTCACTCGACAGGCTACGCTAACAACTTTAATTCCCTTCAGTTATCAATGAAAGACAACAAAAGCATCATTGCGGCCGCACTTGTAGCCGCGAGCATCATCGTTTTGGGCCTGTGCCTCAAGTCGGGCATAGACAACTTTGTAGATAAGGATCGTCGGGTGGAGGTCAAGGGCCTCTCGGAGCGGGAGGTGGAGGCCAATAAGGTGACTTGGCCTATCATAGTCAGAGCTACGGGCAATGACCTCGCGCAGCTCTACACACAGATTCGTGCGATGCAGCAGACAGTCAAGGAGTTCCTAACGGCTGGTGGCATCTTAGAGGATGACATAAGCCTTTGCGCCCCCGATGTCAACGACCTCGATGATGACTATTGGCGCGACAAGAAGCCCGATTACCGCTATATTGTCACAGCATCTGTGATAGTGGTGTCGACGGATGTGGCCAAGGTCAATGATATGATAGACCAGAAGGGTGAGCTGCTCAATCGCGGAATCGCCTTCAGCGAGGGTCGGACGGAGTACACCTACACGTCGTTTCAGGAGATGAAGCCGCAGATGATGGAGGAGGCGATTGCCAATGCTGAGAACACCGCCAAGCAGTTCGCCAAGAACAGCCACTCCACACTGAACAAGATAGTTCGTGCTGATCAGGGCTACTTCTCAATCGATGACCGTGATGACTACACTCCGCACGTCAAGAAACTGCGCGTGGTGACGACGGTGGTCTACTCCCTAAAGGACTAGCAGGCACACGCCAGTACTATAAAAACAAGGTCTTATGCCCCGAAGAGGTAGCTTATTGCCCCTTCGGGGCATCCTGTAAATGAAAGCTTCTGTAGTGAATCACTTACAGGTTCTGCAGCTTGATGCCCAGGGAGAGGCCCAGGATGTCGCGCAGTTTGACGTAGTGGTCCACAATCATGGAACGAATGTACAAGTCGCAGGAGCTGAGCTCGTAGAACACGGTGATGCTACGTGCCAGACCACGGCGCTTCTCCTGTGGTATCTGCCACGTGAAGCGTTGACCCAGAGCTGCATTGAGACGGAACTTGGTCGACATGAAGTCGTAGTAGCTGTCGGGATAGCGTGAGGGCTGGGTGTTCCAGAACTCGTGGCCGTAGACAGTGTTCAGGTAGATACTGGCCGTGAGAGGCTCCAGGCTGAAGCCGCGTTTCATGTTGAAGCTCCACGGTATGTAGTTCTCCTTCACGGTCATGGTGAGCTTGGCGCGTGTGGCCTGGTGGCGTGGTATGATGCCGAAGAGTAGGTCGGTCTCCCACTGTCGGCGGCATCCGTAGTCCCAGCCGATGCCAGCCGAGAGGAAGCCCATGTTGCCTGCATTCTGTATGACGTACTGCGTGGGTATCAGCGCTGCCCAGTGCTTGCGGTAGCGGTGTACGCGCATGTCGTAGCGGCTCTCCTTGACTTCCTGCGTGTAGATGCTGTCTATCTGCTCTGCCACGGCGGTTGTCGCCAGTACGAAGAGCAGGAGCGTGAGCGGCCATGTGCGCAGCCATTGTGCAGGCTGGAACATCCAACTAGAATTCAATGATTTCTGCTTCATAGCCTGTGGGTGTGATGGTGAAGATACGATACTTGCGTTTGTTGGAGCTGCCCACGCCGTGGAACATGAGCCCGTCGCCGTAGAGGTCATCGTCCACGGTAATGTGGTTGTGGCCGTAGACGCAGAACATCAGGTTCGGTAGGAGGTTGAGGTAGTAGCGGAACGCCTTTGCCACGTTGTTGTTGAACTGGTCGCTGTAGGGGGGTGCGTGCATCACCACGATTGTGCGGTCGAAGTCATCGCTGCGTGCCGTAGCCTCGGACTCGATGTAGTCTAAGTTGGGCACAGCGGCCATGTAGTCGTACTCGGTGGCGTTGGTGTTGATGCAGATAATCTTCACGCGGCCAGCGATGATTGAGAAATTCATCTCTCCGTAAATCACCTCATAGCTCTGATTGCCGGTGCCCAGAAAGTCGTGGTTGCCGATGAGCGCCAGATAGGGATAGTTTAGGCCGTACATGATCTTGTGTATCCACTCAAATTCCTTGGCGGTGCCAGTGTCGGTGAGGTCGCCGCTGTGAATCACGAAGTCTATGCCCTGCTGCTGGTTGAGCGATGCAATCTCGTCGCGCGTGTCGGAGTACCAGCCGTGTGTGTCGCTGATTACGGCTATGCGTAGGGTGTCCTTGCCCAGACATCTGCGCTCTATGATTGCCGTGTTGGTGGCGTTGATGCCCTTGGGTCCCTTGATGTTCACGTCGTAGGGATGGATGTCGAAAGCCCCTTCGCATCCGCACAGCACCAGCACTGCGGCCAGCAGCGCCAGCCAGCGTTGTGCAGCGCTCCGCGCCAGCGTTCGTGTACGATATAGATATGTGGTGATTGATTCCATCCTTGTGAGGCGTTGCGAAGTGTGCAATGTAGTGAGTACAATTTGAATTACAAAGGTAGTGATTATGTCTGTTCCTGTGCTGTTCTCAATTCCGCGCAAATTGGTTGATTTTTCCGCAAAACGAAGTCTTGGTGTGTCTGGCCAGCGTATTATCACAGTGACGAAAACAGAAAGAACGTTCCGCTCTCCACCTTTCAGGGTTTGAGGTACTGTAGGCACTTATACTTCATGCATATCCGGCAAATTTTGACGGCGTGACATATTTTGCATAATCCCCCATTATCCTATCGGCTACATATGATTTTGGGAAATATGATATCACTAATATCACTAATCGGTGTAAGTCTATGTATATCAGGGACTTCAATCCGTGCAAATACACGTGCAAATGAGTGTAAAAGTGATATTATCCCTGGGAGCGCAGGCGGCTCGCCTGCAAAAACAATGCTATCAATTCTTAAACAGCACGGTGTTGAACGCAGAACAGCGTGCTGTTGAGCATCGCACACCGCGGTGCAACACCCTCGACACCGCGGTGCAACGACCTCGACATCGCGGTGCAACGACCTCGACATCGCGGTGCAGAGCACCCCTCGACGCGATGATAAGCACCCTTTTAGATTGAACTTTTGCCGTTTTGAGCCAAATAATATCACTTTTACACTCATTTGCACGCCCATTTGCACTAAATGATATAGTTGATAATCAGTTTAATACACAGGTTAGTGATATTAGATTCTGAAAATTCATTGTACGTTAATCTTTCGCAAGTAATGAATCGGTCGATGAGGCTCTCGTGCCGCAGATGATAACGTTCATCTGCGACACGAGTGCTGTGTTATGGATGGGGGGCTCTACTCCCAGTACAGTATCTGGCGGTTGATGTCCCACTTGTGGTCCTTCGGGAAGTCGTCGCCTTCCCAGGCTTTCTTCGATGTCCACTTCTCGGGCTCGTCGGTCCAGAACGGGTCGTCGGCAGGTAGGCCGAGAGGCATGAAGGCGAGGGAGGTCATGTAGAGCGAACCGTTGTTGGTGTACCAGTCGGCTACATTCGGATTCGAGCCTACGAAGCCGATGGTCAGGAAGCCGTCCTCGGTGAAGTTGCTCTGGCCCTTGCCGTCGAACATGCGATGCATCACGGCTGTGATGGCTGCGCGTACCTGGCCGTTGTGTAGCTCATCAGGCAACTGCTTCTGCCAGGCCAGCATGGCCAGCGGCTGCAGCACGGCGAGGCGGTAAGGTATGCTGCGACCCACCACGGGGAATGTGCCTTCCGGCGAGATGAAGCGCTCCAGAATCACGCCGTACTTCTGCATACGCGTGGTCACCACGTCGAGGCGGCTCTTCGCGCCGTTGCGCTTGTCGCCGTGGGAGCGAATCAGGTATGTGTTGTTCGGCTGGCGGGCAGAGATCATCTGCAGGCACTCCGAGTACATAGGCTGTATGACGAAGGCGTTGTAGTAGTCGAAGGCAAATGACGGGCCATCGCTGTAGAGGCCGTCGCCCACGTACCACTCCTCAACCTTGCTCATCGCCATCTTGATGCGGAAGGCATCGTAGTCACCGCCGGCGTACATGAGGAACGACTCCTCCATGCCGCAGAACAGCAGCCAGTTGGTGTAGGGCGGGTCGTAGCGGCGCAGGCCCTGCAGTTCCTTGATGTAACGGGCCTTGGTGAGGCTGTCCAATGGCTCCCATAGGGCGGAGTGGCCGCGGAACAGGCTCTCAACAACGTAGGCTGCATCTACCAGTGTCTGTCCTCCGCTGGTCCAACCCAGATAGTCAGGGCTCTCGGGGTCTACGGCGTTGGTGTATGCTTTGATGGCCCATTCGCGCAACTGCTTGCGCTTCTGTCCCTCCGGCGTGTCATCATCGGGCAGCGTGAGCCACGGTGCTATGCCGGCCATTAGGCGTCCGAAGCACTCCATGTAGGCCACTTTCTTGTCGCGGTTGTCCCATGTCGGCGAGAGTTCCAGCGTCATGTTCTGCTGCAATGTGCCCTCGGCCATGTTCTTCAGTACGGGGGCAGCCATCTGGTAGGCCAGCTCGGTCCAGTAGGCACGGTCGCTCTGGCCGTCGCCCAGAGGGTTGGCCTGTGTCTTCTTCTTGGCTGCTGCAGGCAGGCAGGCCAGTGCGCACACCAAGGCAATGATGTATATCCGTTTCATCGTGTAAGTGTATTTGGATTGTAGATTAGACATCGCTTTCAGGGACTATTCTGTCATGTCGCCTTCGATGTATAGGCGTACCACTCCGTGCTCCTTAGCGTTGGAGCGCACGGTGATAACCTTCTTGAAGTGGCCTAGGTACCTGCCCTTGCCATTGTAGGTCACTTCGATGGTGCCGCTCTGTCCGGGAGCTATGGGCGACTCGGTGAATTTCGGCACCGTGCAGCCGCACGATGCTATGGCCTGATGGATTATCAGCGGAGCTGTACCCGTGTTGGTGAACTTGAAGGTGTACTTAACCACAGGGTCCTGCTCGGAGAATGTGCCAAAGTTGTGGGTCTCGTTCTCAAACTGAATCTCAGCAGTCTTCTCGTCGGTAGCTTGCGAGGTCACTGTGACAGTGCGCTTTGTCGGCTGCTCTGCCTGTGCGTTGCCGGCGGTGGCAAGGCACAGGGCCAATGTTAGGAATAGGTGTTTCATGTTGTATGTACTTTAACTGTTTAAGGCGTAATGAGTGTATTTCCGAGTGCAAAACTAATACATTTTGTTTAATAAACCGAGCATGTGTGCAAAAATAAGGGATATACGGCATGATTCTGTTGGGAATTGCGTACTTTTGCACAATGTTTATCATAAATACCACATACCATGCACCAGTGGCAGATGCCCGCGAACTGGTGATATGGCTAGCCGAAGTCTACATACCGCAGGCTGAAGCATCGGGCTTGCTCAGTGACGGCCGTCTGAACCGTATACTGTCGCACAAGGAGGAGGACTCCGAGTGCTTTGCACTGCAGCTGTCAGCGCAAAGCACGGCAGATATACACAAGTGGCTGGCACATCGTGGGCATGAGCTCAACGAGGAGCTGCTGCGCATGTTCGACCAGCGTGTGCAGGGCTTCAGCACCCTGATGGAGACCGTGAATAGCTGAACGACGATGGTTGAAAGTTGAAGAATCGAGAGTGGAAGCAGCAGCAAAGAACACGGAGAGGGTCATTCTGGGCATAGACCCGGGAACCACCATCATGGGCTATGGTGTGTTGCGCACCGTAGGCAGGCAGGCACGCATGGAGACGATGGGTGTCATAGACCTGCGTCCCTACAGCGACCACTACCTGAAGCTGGGGCGCATCTATGAGCGTGTGCTCAGCATCATCGAGGGTTATCTGCCCGATGAGTTGGCTATTGAGGCTCCGTTCTTCGGCAAGAATGTGCAGTCCATGCTGAAGCTGGGACGGGCTCAGGGGGTGGCTATGGCAGCAGCCATAGCACGTCAGGTGCCAATCACCGAGTATGCCCCCATGCGCATCAAGATGGCCATCACCGGCAACGGCTCTGCATCGAAGGAACAGGTGGCATATATGTTGCGGCAGATGTTGCACATACCCGACGATGCCATGCTGCCTTGGTTGGACGCCACCGACGGTCTGGCAGCCGCCTACTGCCACTTCATAGAGAGCCAGCGACCGGCCTCGGTAGCGCATGTGCGTTCATGGAAGGACTTCGTGCGGCAGAACAAGGACAAGGTCAGCGGGCTGTGATGAGTGGTGTGGTGTATAAAGTTGGAAGTTGATAATTGAAAGTTGACGGCTGAATAGTTGAAAGTTGACGGCTGAACAGAAGTAGATAGTTCTACAATGATCACGATAACAGATGCAGTGATAGCGCATCCTGACCACAGGTTGCCAAAGCCGGTAAGCCTCACCCTCAGCGAGGGCGAGCAGATGGCCATTGTAGGACGTAACGCATCGGGCAAGAGCCGTCTGGTGGACCTCATCACGGGGCAATGGCCGTTGCGACAGGGCAGCCAAGCCTTCGAGTTCGCGGGCTCGCCGCATCGCATGGCCAGCCAGAACATACGCTATATCAGCTTCCGCGACTCCTACGGCGAAGCGGATGCTACCTACTACCTGCAGCAACGATGGAACCATCACGACATAGACCCCGCCACCCCCACGGTGGACGAGCTGCTGCAGCGTGCTGTAGCGGCAGCAACGGCCGATGACCACTCGCGTGAGGCACAGGTTCGTGCTGCCGAGGCACGTCTGGTGGAGCTGTTCAACCTGATGCCGCTACTTGACAAGTATGTCATTGCACTGTCGTCGGGCGAGATGCGCAAGCTGCAGCTTACGCGCGCGTTGCTGGCTGTACCGCGTGTGCTGGTCATAGACAATCCGTTCATAGGCTTGGATGCCGATGCGCGCGACCAGCTCCGCCAGCTGTTGCAGACGCTGATTGTTGAAACGGCACTGCAGGTGGTGCTGGTGTTGAGCCGCGAGAACGAGATACCTGACTTCATTACCAGCGTCGTGGCAGTGTGCCCGGACGGTACAGTGCTGCCGCAACGACCCTGGCACGGACATGATGCCAGCCGTGAGGCTCTGGCATCAGACGCAGGACTGACATTCACAGAACCAGTGTTGAGCCGCGAACAGCAACAGCTGCTACACCAGCTACTGGCAGAGCGGCAAGCAGGAACAGCTGCCTGCGAGGTGCTGTCGGCACGTAATGTGACCGTGACCTACGGCGGCAGGACTATCCTCGGACCCGTCAACTGGACGGTGCAGCGCGGTGACCACTGGGCTCTCATAGGCCCCAACGGAGCAGGCAAGAGCACGCTGCTGAGCATCGTGTGCGCCGACAATCCGCAGGCCTACGCCGCCGATGTGTCGCTCTTCGGGCGTCGTCGTGGCACGGGCGAGAGCATCTGGGACATCAAGCGGCACATCGGGTACGTGAGCCCGGAGATGCATAGAGCCTACATGCGCGACCTTCCGGCCATCGACATCGTGGCATCCGGCCTCAGCGACAGCGTGGGGCTGTACCACCGTCCCACACCAGCCGAGCAGGAACTGTGCAGGCGGTGGATGCGCGTGTTTGGCATCGGTCATCTGACTGAACGCACGTTCTTGCACTTGAGCAGCGGCGAGCAGCGGCTGTGCCTTGTGGCGCGGGCCTTCGTCAAGAGCCCTGAACTGCTCATCCTGGACGAGCCTTTCCACGGGCTGGACAACTACTGGCGCACCCTGGTGTGCGAGGTCATAGATGCATACTGCGCCCAGCCTTGGGCCACAGTCATCATCGTGAGCCACTATACCGAGGAACTTGAACCACTACGAAAGCACCATCTGCAGACGTATCGTCTGTCACTACATAACGATTCCCCTCTATCATCAAGTCATTAGCATTAGAGATGAAAGACGATAAAATTGCATATTCCGACCTTGATGCGGCACCGCTCGAAAAACAGCTGCGCGAGGATATAGAGCGCACGGAGCGTAGCGCTTGGCTCAAAGTCTACTTCTTGCAGAACATGAGCCACGAGCTGCGCAACCCACTCATGGCAATCTGTGGCTTTGCCGACTTCATTGCCGACTTGCATTCCGATGGCACCAACCCCGATACCATGCGGCTGGTGGAGCGCATATCCGTGAACAGTCATGCGCTGCTCAACAAGATACAGGGCCTGCTCAGCACTACGCGTCTGGAGTGCCTTAAGCGTCAGCAGGACGAGGCCGAGGGGCGCGCCACCAACAGCTATATGCCGCCGGCAGGCGCATCGACGGAGGAGCTCTTTGTCGCTCTGAACCGTGCGCGCGACCATGAGACTGAGCGCACAGAGCTGATAGATGAGATATCGCAGCAGGTACACAGCCATATCGATGCCATCGTCGACTTGGCTCATCGTCTGGCTCACGAGCAATCGAGCAGCTCGTCGCCGGAGGACACATCGATGGTCATTCATCTGATTGAGGAGAATAGTCAGGTACTGCTTACGCTGGTCGACGATATTCGCGACTGGGGCCTTCTGCAGAGCGGACTCTACCGCACACGTCGCACACAGCTCGATCCAGTGGTTGTGTGTCAAATATGCATGAAGAGCATACAGCACAAGGTGTCGGCCGGCGTGGAGCTGCGCTTTGAGTCGTCGCTGCCTGAAGGACTGCGTCTCAACACCGACAACGTCAGGTTGCAGCAGATCATACGCAACATGTTAAGCAATGCCATCAAGTACACCACCGAGGGTAGCATCACACTTAGTGTGCGCCTCGTGGGCGAGGGCTTGCAGGTGGAGTTCGCTGTTGCCGATACTGGTACAGGCATCAATCCCGCCAATGCCGAGATCATCTTCCACCGCTTCGAGAAACTCAACTCGTTCAAGAAGGGCTCTGGTTTGGGGCTGCATATATGTCGCCTTATCGCTGCAAGGCTTGGTGGAGAGATACATCTCGACACCGACTACACCAAAGGAGCGCGATTCGTATTCACCCATCCACTCGTATCAGAGTAGCACAGGCCTATGGTAGCAATAGTTGATTACAACGCAGGCAATATCTTCTCCGTGGTTCATGCATTACGGCGACTGGGCGTTGAGCCTATGCTGACGGACAACCCAGCGGAGCTAAGGCGTGCCTCACACGTCATCTTCCCCGGTCAAGGTGAGGCACGGCAAGCTATGACATACCTGCGTGAGCACCAGCTCGACGAGGTGATATGTTCACTCACACAGCCCTTGCTCGGCATCTGCATAGGGCAGCAGTTGCTGTGCCGCCACTCTGAGGAGGGCGATGTAGACTGCTTGGGCATATTCCCCACCGATGTGAAGCGCTTCGTGCCACAGCGCCACGAGGACAAGGTGCCGCACATGGGCTGGAACAACACTACGCTCGCAGCTTCTGCCCAGAGGCATCAGCTGGTGGCTGAGGACTACTATTACTTCGTGCACAGCTACTATGTACCAGTGTGCGAGTACACTACCGGCATCACCGACTATATAGTTCCGTTCAGTGCTTCACTGCACCGCGACAATTTCTATACAACGCAGTTCCACCCCGAGAAGTCCGGTGCGGCGGGCGAGCAACTGCTTAGACGATTCCTTGCACTATGATACTGATACCAGCAATTGACATAATAAACGGCCGTTGTGTACGGCTCACACGTGGTGACTACGCTACAGAACGAGTCTACAACAACGACCCGGCAGCTGTGGCAAAGCAGATGCAGGAGCTCGGTTTCCGCCGGTTGCACGTCGTGGATCTTGATGGAGCCAAGGCACATCATGTGGTCAATCTGGATGTCCTGCGCCGTATAGCTGCGGAGACAACGCTGACCATCGACTTCGGAGGTGGCATAAAGAGCGATGATGACATCAAGCAGTGCTTCGATGCGGGTGCGGCTATGGTGACCGTCGGTAGCGTAGCTGTCACTCATCCTGAGCTCATGTTGAACTGGTTGCAGCAGTATGGACCGGAGCGTCTGATACTTGGCGCGGATGTCCGCGACGGCCGTATCAGCATCAATGGATGGAAGGAGGACAGTAGCGAGGAGCTGTTGCCGTTCCTGCGCACATATATATATAAAGGTATAAGGAATGTGCTCTGCACCGACATCAGCCGCGATGGTATGCTGGCCGGACCAGCCACCGAGCTGTACCAGCAGGTGGTGACCGCCTTACCCGAATGCCAACTGATAGCATCGGGTGGCGTGTCGCAGATGGATGACATACGCGCCCTCGACGCAGCCGGAGTACCCGCAGTGGTGTTCGGCAAGGCAATATACGAGGGTTGCATCAACCTCAAGGCACTGCTCCAAGAGTTCCCACAATCATAGGACATCGTTCCCGAAGGACAATGCGATGACCCTATATCAACTCTACGATGACCCTAGATTAACATTACAATAACCCATTAACAACTAAACAGTCGCGATCAAGTGCTAGCAAAACGTATCATACCTTGCCTGGATGTTAAGGATGGACAGACCGTAAAAGGCACGAACTTCGTGGGACTGCGCTCCGCTGGAGACCCTGTGGAGCTGGCAGCTGCCTATAGTCGCGAAGGCGCCGACGAGCTGGTACTGCTGGACATCACGGCATCGCACGAGGGCCGTCGCACGTTCACTGAGGTGGTGAGCCGTGTGGCAGAGCAAGTGAACATACCGTTCACAGTGGGGGGCGGCATATCCACGTTGGCCGATGTGGAACGCCTGCTGGCGGCAGGAGCCGATAAGGTGAGCGTCAACAGCGCTGCGCTACGGCGGCCTGAACTGATAGATGAGATAACCCGTCACTTCGGTTCGCAGGTCTGCGTAGTGGCAATCGATGCCAAGCTAAGCGAGCAGGCTGATGCGCAGCAGTGGTTCTGCTACCTCAATGGAGGACGCATCCCAACGGAGCACTCGCTGTTCGACTGGGCGCATGAGGCTCAAGAGCGCGGTGCCGGCGAGATACTGTTCACCTCAATGAACCACGATGGCGTGAAGCATGGATTTGCCAACGAAGCACTGCGACAGCTGTCCGACAGCCTGACCATTCCTATCATAGCATCTGGCGGGGCCGGGTGCAGAGAGCACTTCCGCGATGTGTTCAAGCTGGGCCATGCCGATGCCGCACTCGCTGCATCAGTGTTCCACTTCGGTGAGATTCCTGTGCCCGACCTCAAGGACTATCTGGCAGCAGAGGGTATAGCAGTGAGAAAATAACGCAAGATGATACCGACATATTGTAATACCGTAATATCTACATAATGAAATAACAACATACAACACGATGAATATCGACTTTGACAAACAAGACGGACTAGTACCTGCAATCATACAGGATGCCGACACAGACAAGGTATTGATGCTGGGCTACATGAACCGAGAGGCCTACCAGAAGACATTGGACACCCAGCTGGTGACCTTCTTCTCGCGCTCGCGCCAGCAGCTGTGGGTGAAGGGAGAGACCAGCGGCAACTTCCTGCACCTGGTGAGCATACTCGAGGACTGCGACCACGACACACTGCTGGTGCGCGTTCATCCCGACGGACCGGTGTGCCACACAGGTACGGACACGTGCTGGGGCGAGGAGAACCGCCCTTCGCAGAACCCTCTGCTCTTCCTCTCTGAGCTGCAGGACTTCATCGAGACGCGCCATCGCGACATGCCGGAGGGCTCGTACACCACATCACTGTTCCGCGACGGTCTCAATCGCATGGCACAGAAGGTGGGCGAGGAGGCACTGGAACTGGTCATCGAGGCCTGCAACGGTACCGATGAGCGCATGATATATGAAGGCTCCGACATGCTCTACCACCTCATCGTGCTGCTGACCTCTAAGGGACTGCGCATAGAGCAGATGGCGGCCGAGCTGCAGGAACGGCACAATCCGGGCTGGAAGAAGCATTGATAAGCCTATGGCAGTAATTTCATATAACGATGTGTGCATCAAGCACCCGGATGGCGACGAGGTGCTGTCCGGCGTGACGTTTGAAGTGTCCGAGGGCGAGATAGTATATCTCACAGGCAAGGTGGGTAGTGGCAAGACATCGCTGCTTAAGACGCTGTATGGTGAGATGTCCATCTATTCGGGCAGCGCTACTGTGCTGGACACGGACATGCTGCGGTTGCGCAGACACCAGATTCCGGCTCTACGCAGACAGCTGGGCATAGTGTTCCAGGACTTCAAGCTGCTCACCGACCGCACCGTTGCACATAACTTGGACTTCGTGCTGAGAGCCACTGGATGGAATGACCGCGACCGCAGGAACGAGCGTATCGATGAGGTGCTCAAGACCGTAGGCCTTGCAGCAATGCGCGATGTGATGCCGTATCGCCTGAGCAGCGGTGAGCAGCAGAGGGTCAGCATAGCACGTGCGATGCTTAATTCACCACGTCTGATACTGGCCGACGAAGCCACAGGCAACCAGGACATTGAGGCCACCCTGCGTACTGTGCAACTGCTGCAGCAGTTGGCCGACAACGGTGCTGCGGTGGTAATGAGCACCCACAACGCACAAATCATAAACCAATTCCCCGGCACTGTGCTGCATTTGGCCGACCACCGGCTGCAGCAGATAGAGATGTCTGGGGAAGTACCCGAGGCTGTTCTGGCGGAGTAGACATACACGGTCGGCAGCCAGTCATATAGAACAAACAACAACATAACCACATACCGACAATGAAAGTATTAAAGTTTGGAGGCACCAGCGTGGGCTCAGCCCAGCGAATGAAGGACGTGGCACAGCTCATCAGTGCCGACGGCCAGCGGAAAGTAGTGGTGCTCTCAGCAATGAGCGGAACGACCAACAGCCTGGTGGAGATATCCGACTATCTCTACAAGAAGAATGTTGAGGCCGCAGGCAACGTCATCAACCAGCTGGAGCTCAAGTACCACCAGCACGTGGAAGAGCTCTATCAGACCGACGAGTGGAGGGAGCGCACCGACAAGTTCATAACCGAGGAGTTCCAGTACCTGCGCACATTCACCAAGACACTGTTCACCACCTTTGAGGAGAAAGTCATACTGGCACAGGGCGAAATCATATCCACCAATATGATGACCAACTACCTTCAGGAGCAGGGCATCAAGGCTGTGCTGCTGTCAGCACTGGACATGGTGCGTACTGATAAGAATGCCGAACCCGACCTGAGCTACATACGTGACCATGCTGTAGCACTCATCGAAGCAGAGGCTGACAATGACCTGTACATCACCCAAGGTTTCATCTGCCGCAATGCATACGGCGAGGTAGACAACCTGCAGCGTGGCGGTTCCGACTATACAGCATGTCTGCTGGGCGCAGCCATCAATGCCGAGGAGATACAGATTTGGACTGACATCGATGGTATGCACAACAATGATCCGCGCTACGTGGAGGGTACAGAGCCTGTCAGACAGCTATACTTCGAGGAGGCGGCCGAGCTGGCATACTTCGGTGCGAAGATTCTCCACCCGACGTGCATACAGCCGGCCAAGTTTGCCAACGTGCCTGTCCGACTGCTCAACACTATGGATCCAACCGCCCCCGGCACCATCATCAACAACCATATCCACCGTGGCACCATCAAGGCTGTGGCTGCCAAGGACAACATTGTATGTATCGGCATACAGAGCTCGCGCATGTTGCTGGCCCACGGTTTCCTACGCAAGGTGTTCGAGATATTCGAGAGCTACAAGACCAGTATCGACATGATCTGCACGTCGGAGGTCGGTGTCAGTGTCACGATAGACAATATGTCTCATCTCAAGGATATCACCGACGAGCTGCGCAAGTACGGTACCGTGACCGTGCAGGATCATATGTGTATAGTCTGCGTGGTGGGCGACCTCAACAGCCAGAACGTAGGCTTTGAGACACTAGCTACAGATGCCTTGAAGCAGATACCTGTTCGGATGATCAGCTATGGCGGATCTGCCCATAACATATCGTTCCTGGTAAACGAAGCCGATAAGAAACGCACTCTGCAGGCATTGCAGAGCACGCTGTTCGTCTACGATGGCCATGTTCGCCGTTCATCACAATCCTAGCCGCCATGAGTACAGTTGACAGCAAACTGGCCATGGGGCTTCAGACTCCATGCTATGTCTATGACCTGGACCTGCTTGATGAGACCCTGCGGCGGATAAGGAATGAGCTCAATAAGCACGCCAACTACCACCAGCACTACGCTATCAAGGCCAATACGGACCCCACTGTGCTGCGCCACATAGCCGCAGCTGGCTTCGGTGCTGACTGCGTCAGCGGTGGCGAGATACGTGCTGCACTGGCAGCCGGGTTCGCACCGTCGGAAATCAGCTTTGCCGGTGTAGGCAAGGCCGATTGGGAGATACGTCTGGCCATCGAGTCCGATATCGAGTGTTTCAATGTGGAGAGCATCGCTGAACTGGAGGTGATCAATTCCATTGCACAGCAGATGAACGCCACAGCCAGAGTGTGCTTCCGCATCAATCCAGACGTAGGTGCACATACCCATGCCAACATCACAACCGGCCTGGCAGAGAACAAGTTCGGCATCGCCCGCGAGGACATGCAGAAGGTGGTGCGTCTGGCTGGCGAGATGTCCAATGTGAAGTGCATAGGCCTGCACTTCCACATCGGCTCGCAGATACTGGACATGACCGACTTCCGTGAGCTCTGCCAGCGTGTGAACGAGTTGCAGGATGAACTCGATGCCGCAGGCATACCCACTATGTCGATAATCAATGTCGGAGGCGGACTGGGTGTGGACTATGACGATCCCGACGATCATCCCTATGCCGACTTCACCGCCTTCTACGACACGATAGCGCAGACTCTGAAGCTGCGCGAAGGTCAGCAGCTGATTACCGAGCTGGGGCGTGCCGTGGTTGCGCAGATGGGCAGCCTGGTGACCAAGGTGCTCTACGTAAAGCAGGGCAGCGTCAAGCAGTTCGTGATAGTCGATGCCGGCATGACCGACCTGATTCGTCCGGCCCTCTACGGTGCCCGCCACCGCATAGAGAACCTGGGCGCTGAGGATACTACAGAGTCCGGCGACATCTCGGCTCGCGGCACTGCTACCTACGATGTTGTAGGACCAATATGCGAGTCGTCCGACGTGTTTGCCACAGGCATTACCCTGCCAGTAGCTAAGCGCGGAGACTACATCCGTATCTGCTCGGCCGGTGCCTATGGGCAGACTATGGCATCGCAGTATAACACCCGCCCGCTACCCAATGTGGTCTGCCGTCAAAATAACTGATATGCCGGTATCGTTCTCTGTAGTCATTCCCGCCTGCGACCAACTGGCTGCGTTGCAGCATTGCCTGCCCGCTGTGCTGGCGCAGGACTACGATGACATGGAGGTCATCGTGGTCGATGTAGCCTCTACCGACGGCACGGCAGAGTATCTGGAGCAGATGGAGGTGTGCGACCACCGTCTGCACCACACTGCAGTTCCGGCATCTGCACGCGACATCAGTGTGGAGCGCCTGGCGCTGGCGCTAGGTTGCCGTGCTGCACGCTTCGACTGGGTGGTTATCACCCATGCCGACTGCGAGCCTGTGTCGGCCCAGTGGCTCAGCTCGCTGGCCGAGGCCATAGCTACCAAGCCTGATGCCGACCTGGTACTGGGCTATGCGCGCTATCAGCCAGCTCCGAAGTCATGGCAGCACTACCGCGAGGACTACTACCGCCTTTGGCACACGCTGGCCATGCAGTCGCATGTGCGTTCAGGCCATGCCGCGGTTCGTGCTGACGGCGCTAATGTGGTGTTCCGGCGTGAGGCCCTGTTCGCTCAGGGCGGTTTCTCAGCAGGACAGACACTGCTGTCTGGTGCCGAGGAGCTGATGGCCAACAGCATATCCACACCGCAGAACACCGTTGTGGCCAGTGGCATGGAAGCTGCTGTGCTGGAGCAACGTCCTGCTTCGGCCCGTCTGTGGCACCAGCAGCGGCTGTTCTATGCCGAGACGCGCCGACACCAGCAGCACGCTGTGTGGTATCGCATACGTCAGTTCCTGCGTATGGTAGCACCTTGGCTGGTAGTGCTGTTTGTGCTGCTCCCGCTGGCAGCTCTGGTAGTGCTGCTGTGCAATATGGACAGCCTGCCACAGGTGCTGACAGACCGCATGGCCGCGTTCGATGCCGCTCATGGCGAGGGTATATCGTATCAGGTCGTAGTCGTGGCAACGTTGGCACTGGCTCTGCTGACGCTGGCCTACTACACTGTACGACTGTTCAGCTTCAACCGTGCCGCACATCGGCTGGGGTGGCACAGCTTCTACTTCACGCTGCCGGTGTTCGACCTCGCACTGCCGTTCTGGCAGTTGACCACCGCGATGCGCCACCTATTCACACCAAAGTCGACGTTTCGCAAACGATTCGTATAGCATGGATACAGCTGCAATCTTCAATTGGGCATACGAGATACTGAACTATTGGACCATCACGCTGATGATGGCTGTGGAGTCCTCCTTCATCCCATTCCCGTCCGAAGTCGTCATCCCTCCGGCCGCTTACAAGGCTGCTGGTGGTGAGATGAACGTAGTTCTGGTAGTGCTGTTCGGTACCATCGGTGCCGACCTGGGTGCCATAGTGAACTACTGTCTGTCCCGCTGGCTGGGACGCCCAATAGTATATGCTTTTGCCAATAGCAGGGTGGGGCACATGTGCCTGATAGACGAGCAGAAGGTGATGCGTGCCGAAACCTACTTTGCCGAGCATGGCGCGCTGTCCACCTTCGTCGGGCGACTGGTACCGGCTGTGCGTCAGCTGATAAGCATTCCTGCAGGCCTGGCCCGTATGTCGTTTGGCAAGTTTATAGCCTACACCACGCTGGGTGCTCTCTGCTGGAACACAATCCTAGCCATTATCGGCTACTCATTGCACAGCGTAGTGGGCGACAAAGAGGCGCTGCTGGAGCAGATCACGCGCTACAACACGCAGATAGGCTATGCCATGATCCTGCTGTTCATCGCCGTTGTCGCTTATCTCGTCTGGCAGGGCGCGCGCAAGAAGTAACCTTTGATGACTCATATTTTGCGGCGTGCTGCAACTATCGTTGCGGCGTGCTGCAACTATCGTTGCACCGTGGTGCAACAACAGCTCGACCGTGGTGCAGCAAGTGTTGCACCACGGTCGAACTTTTTGAGGCTGCCTAGCCTGTGCTGTGGAGTGCCTAGTCGGTGCTGGCACTGAACCGAAGCCTAATGTCCGGGCCAAGCTCGATGATGTCGGAGTCGTGCAGGGAAGTGGCCAGCGCATTTGACATCAAGGGGATGGTCTCAGTGCCTCGGCGGATGCTGGTCGGCACACCTCCCACGGGCGCACACGTCTCTGGCGAAGGCTTAATATAAAATGTGCCGTGATGCCAGGTGATGCTGGCCTGTGCTGGCAGCGAGCCGTCGATGAGCCACCTATCCTGCTGCGCGGAATCCAGCAGCACTGTGGCTGCTGTGATGCTATCGCTATCGTCTGCGGCCGACAGCGAGGCCGATGTATAGTAGTGGTCGTGGTAGGTCACAGGCTCGGCAGTGACGGTTAGCCACAGCCGGTCCTCCTGTAGGCAAACGGGCTTGAGCCTCACGGGCGGCCTGTAGGGGTAGATGTTGTTAATGTGCAGCTGTGTGTACTGCTCATTGTCCAGTGCCAGGCGTAGCTGCGGGATGTAGCCTTCCTTGGTTAGGACCTCGATGTCCGATGCCTCCGTTGCCCACAGACATAGGTGCTGTTTCTGCTCCGTGGCTGGCAGCTGGCGGACATTCTCCATCACGGCTTCGGTTATAGCTTGCTGCACATAAATCTCATGGTCGTGGCTGTCGGCGCTGCGCTCATGCAGCAGCCCCTTTATGATGTCAATCAGTGGCATGGCGATACGGTTGTGGTTTAGTAGCCATTCTCCTTTAGTACGGGCACCACGATGTTGGCCATAGCCTCGACAGCTTTGGGCGAACCGTATGTGTCGATGCGCTCCAAGCGGAGTGCGATGGCCAGATGATGCTTGCTGGATGCAGAGCGTATGAAGGCTATGTACCAGCCGTCGTTCTTGTTGGAGCCACGCTCCGGTGTGCCTGTCTTGCCGCCCATGGTGTGCTGCGGGTCCAGTTCCTGCAGAGCGGCACCGTAGGTTTTGGCGCGGTGTTTGGCTGTCTCAGCCCGCATGAACGAAGCCAGCGAGCTGGCACTGCGCGTGGAAATCAGTCTGACGGGTTCGCTCGGCGCTGCCTCGCTGAAAGCCTCGTCCGACCCGATGCCCAGCACGTAGCGTGTGGGCACCAGCTGTCCGCCATTTGCTACAGTGGCCACGGCGCGAGCCATAGCCAGAGGCGTGGCCGCAAGGTCGCCTTGGCCCCAGGGCATAGCGGTGGCGTGCATGTTCATCTTCCAGAACAGCTGGCCGGCATGTCCGTTGCGGCGCACCTTGTCGTGCCGCTGCCAGTAGAGGCGGTACTCATGCATGGCCTCGCTGCCCAGCTGCTGCACCTGCTGGTAGAATGCAGTGCGGCGCTCGTCGGCCATGTCGGTATATTGCAGGTAGTAGGGCGTGAGCTGCTGCGGGCGGTTCACGGTCATGCCCGTGGCTGTGTATATCTGTGCTAAGTCGGGGTAGAGCTGTGCTGCAGCATCGGTGCGCAGATTGGCTGTACGCCGACGTGAATATACAGTATCGCCATGAGCTATGCGTATGAAGTAGCAGTTGGACGACCGCACTATGGCATCGCGCATCGACACACGGCCGTGTGGCTCAACAGATGGCGGTTCAATTACGTCGCTGGGCTCAATCCAGAAGGTGCGGTTGGCATTGCGAGGGTCGTGGGCCAGCGCAGCCATCGCGGTGACGACCTTGGCCGTCGACCCGGGCTGGGTGGGGTAGGTGAGTCCCAGGTCCCTTTCGGTGTATGCCCCCACGCCTGCACGGTCGTGGTACACATACTCATGCTCGGCAAAGTGGACCGCAATGGTGTCCTCGTTGGGCAGGGGGTAGAGAGCCGATGCCAGCAGGTCGCCCTGCTCTGCGTCGAGCACTACCACCGATGCCCTGACCTTGCTGCGTGCCTCGCGATTGAGCCGTGAGAGCATTGACGGCAACAGCTCTGCCAGCCGCTTCTGCAGTGCTACCTGTAGTGAGGCATCAACGGTCAGATATAAGTCGCGCTCCTGTCGCCTGCTGTTGTGCTGCTGCACCAGCTCGCCGTCTATGCCCTGCCGGAGCATGGGCAGTAGGTAGCTGTAGTCGTGTCTTCGCACGTGCTTGCGCTCAGCCTGCGCAGGCATAAAGGGCGACAGCCGGCGGGTGTAGGCGGTGAGTGTGTCGTAAAGTATCTGCCCCTTGCTGTCGCGTGCATAGATGTCGAAACCGCGCAGGTCGCCTTGATGACGGCTCTCGGCCAGATAGCCGTAGGGGTTGTCGTCGTCGATGGTGGTCAGTATCTGTGTGTTGGCATCGCCCAGCATGAACAGCAGGTGTGGGCCGTAGGCGTACTCGCGTCCCTGTGGCGTAGATGTGGCCAGCAGCTGGCCGCGGCGGTCGTAGATGTTGCCGGCCGTGAGCTGCCGCATCAGCAGGCGTATGCGAGGGTTGTGCTCGATGATGCGCTCACCGTCCACGGTGGTGATGCGTGCCTCGTGCAGCAGCATCTCGTCGCGGGCACTGACCTGATAGTGGAAGACCGTGCCAACCAGTACAGCGGCGAAGGCCAGCACTACAAGGGTGCTGCCTATGATTGCTCCGTCGTAGCGCTGCACGTACTGACGCTGCTGTGCCGACGGCCTGTAGCGTGAGGCGGAAACAATCAGACCGAAGGCTGCCAGGTTGATGATGAGGCTCGACTTGCCGTAGCTCAGTAGCGGCACGGCTACGCCGGTAAGCGGAATCAGACCTACTGAACCGGCAGCGATGACTATGAACTGTACGCCTGTGACCAGTGCTATGCCTGTCAGCAGGAAGAATGCAAACGGATGAGCTGCGCGGCGAGCCACAATCATGCTGTGGTGCACCAGGGCTGTGATGGCCAGAATGACCACAACTACGGCAACGAAACCCAGCACCTCGCCTATGGATGCCAGCATCATGTCGGTGTGAAAGGCCGGTATGAGGTTGGCGTTGCCACGTCCCAGTCCCTGTCCTGTGAGTCCGCCCGATGCCAGCGCCCATATAGCCTGTGCCACCTGGTCGCCGCCGGCCACGGTGTTGTTCCACACACCATTGCCCATCATGGATATGCGTGCCATGAGCCTGGATGCACTGTCTATGTGCAGTGCTTGCAGCAGCGAGCCGCCAAGCGAAAAGGCTGCCAGCAGCAGGTTCATCATAATGGCGCTCTCGTATATGGCTCGCTGCTGTAGCCACCAGAAGCCTACCCAGAGCACCAGCCAGAGTACTGTGGCTGCGAGCATAGTCCATGCCGAAGTCCCCATCACCAGATGCGTGAGAACTGCCACACCATAGTAGGTAGCCACGCCCAGCAGCATCTGCAGGATGTCGCGGCGGGCTATGGAGTAGAGCATGATGAATGTCACGGCGATGACCAGCGCAGGCCCCATGTCGCTGATGAGCACCAGATACGATGCCAGCAGCAGTAGCAGTGAGAGCGTGACGGCGGCAACGGTGCGCAACTGTAGCCGTAGCATCCTGCGTGATGCCTGGCGGCTGAAGGTCTGTATGCGCTCGGCTCCGCGCGGTGATGCGAAGAAGGCTGCTATGGCTACCACTATGAGGTATTTCGACAGCTCCGATGGCTGGAAGAAGCCAAGGTTCACCTTGGCATCGCTGCCCTCCGGTCCGCTGCCGAACAGGTAGAGCGCCAGCACAAGCAGCAGGGCGATAATCATGCCTCCCCACTGTAGGAAACGGCTGTGGCGTAGCAGCTGCGTCACGTTGATTAGTGAGCCCAGGCACATGGCGAGCACACCTACAGCGATGCCTGTGGCCATGTCGGTGCCCAGCGGCTTGTCTACCAGCGGGTCTACGATGGCGAACATCATCACCAGTGTGAAGCCTGTGAGCGTGGCCAGCAGCAGCAACAGCATACGGTCGGAGCTGCGCAAGCGGCGCTTGTCAATCCAGCCGAGGAAGAAGAATGCCAGCCACCACGCCGCTACAAACAGCACTGCGGCCTGCTGCAGCTGCCGGACGTAAGCGTCGGGCGTGCGCACAGTGAGTGCCTTGTTGTCGCGCAGCTGGCGATAGGCTTGTGGCGTGAGGGGCGTCAAGGTATGCTCTCGCTGTACGAACCTATAGCTGGTGGCCCGGTGGTGGGCCTGCTCGGAGGTGCCGCGAGCGCGGCCGTACTCATAGCCTTCGCGTATGGGCAGTACGCTGTAGTACCACCCTGCAGGCACATCGAATATGGTCTGACCCATCGCATCGGTCATGGCATAGAGCACGGTGGCAGATGTCGAGTCGTAGCGTGTCAGGGCCACTATTATGCCCTCACTGCTCTCAGTGCCGGCCCGTATGCTGACGCTGACCGGCATCGTGGGATGGCTGAATGCGGCAGAGTCGCGGCTTAGGACTCTGGCCTTGGCTTGATGGTTCAGCGCGCTGATGAGCGATGTGTCGGCATAGATGCCGGCTATGGTGTCGGTCATGCCCAGTCGCGCACGCGATGCAGCAACACGTGCCCGCAACCCCATGCCTCCATGTGCCTCGGCATGAGCAGCCGGCATGGCGAAATCATGGCGGTTAAGCGCACCGAGGTTGGGCAAAGCCGTGCCATCTGACAGACGCCCAACTATCCATTCGGCAATGCAGCGCGCATCGTCGGTGTCGGTTATGTAATGGTCTGTGGTGAGCAGCTGTTCCAGCTCTGAGGCATCACTTTGGCTGCTGAGGCACAGTGCTGTGCCAGCTGTCAGTCGCTCGCTGTAGTCGTCGAGCAACCGCTGCTGCCGACTCAGAAGTATATAGCAGGCGGCTATGAATGCAGCGGTGACGATGGCCAGCCCGATGATACCGCGTGAGTACCCAAGGCCTGGCTCTCTGAGTGGAGTGCTGGGTTGATGGAGACGCATGGGCTCAGTTGGCTGGTGGCAGGCCGGTAGCAGCTGCGGGCGCTGCCGGACGCTCGAATGATATGCGGAAGCAGTAGTCGCTGATCACGTCGATGTCGCGCAGTGCTTCGGGGTTGATGATAATCTTGCGTATGCGTGTGGTGGACGGCGTGCGGAGTGTCAGCACGGCTGGACCATCGTTGGCTGGGCGCTCCACGGTGATGTCCTCTATCAGCGGCGTCGATATGACCTTGGCCTGACCAGCGGGCAGCGATGTCAGCTCGTCGCTGTCGTGGCCATCGATGTCCAACACCTGACCTTCGGCAAAAGGCAGGAACTGGAACTGCCAGATGTTGGACAGTGGCTGCATGGACTGATAGCGGGGATTGCGACGCTGCAGACGCTCCACACGCTCGCGCAGCTCTCTGGCCGCATCCTCGGCATCCTTGAAGAACGTCTGCTGGAAGTAGCTGAAGTCGCGCGGGTTCAGGAAAATGCAGTAGTTGTATGGGAACAGCAGCGACTGCTTGGTAGTCAGTTTGCGCATACCGTGCTCGAATTCTTCGCAGATGAGGTCAAGGATGCGCTGGCGTGACATCTCCTCGTTGCTGTCGGTATTGTCCAGGAAGTCGAGCCCCACACTGGACGCGGCGCCTGTAGAGACGTCATCGTCCTCGTTGGACACTTCGCCGAGCACCCACTTGCGCAACGCACGCCATACTGATAGTATGGCTGACCACAGTCGGTTGGATGTACGATTGGCGTGTAGAGCGTTGTACATACGTTAAAACAGTGCTTGATTCGACCGCAAATGTAATACAATTCTCAGTGATTGTTCGTACCTTTGCGCTGAAAAAGACAAACCATACGACAGATTATGCTTTCATCATTACGGTGCAGAACGCTACTTCTGGCCTGTGCTATTGTGGGGTGGTGCTGCCATGTTGCGGCACAGAGCGTGACCCCTAACCTCAATATATATACCGACAAGGGACTGTTCTACCAGCTGCCCATCACGGCCGATACGATACACTACGACGGGATGCGGCTGTCGTTCCCGCGGCACAATGCCCAGCCTGTTGAGCTGAAGACCACAGCCATAGACAGCATCACTGTAGGCACAGTGGAGTACCGCAATGCGGTGCTGCGCATCACCACCGAGGACGGTGCTGAGATAGCGTCGCGCACCGAGTGGCTCCGTTGCCACTATAGCATGGACGGCGGCATGCTGTTTCCCGACTTCGAGGCCGATGGACGCATTCGCGGACGCGGCAACTCCACGTGGAGCTGGTACGAGTATGGCGGCGACCCGCTCATCTACGGGCGGCGTCCGTACAAAATCAAGTTCGATGAGAAACAGCGCGTGCTGGGCGTGAATGCCGACAAGACATGGGTGCTACTGGCCAACTGGCGCGATGGCTCATTTATGATGAACGCCTTTGCCAATGAGGTTGGGCGCTATTTGGACTTTGCTTTCACACCACACAACCGCTTCTGCGAGGTGTACGTCAACGACGAGTATATGGGACTGTACCAGCTGTGCGAGCAGATACAGGAAGGCGGACATCGTGTTGACTGCGGAGAGAATGGCGTGCTGCTGGCACTCGATGCCGACGACGGGCCAGAGCATTCGCCAAACGCAACCAACAACTTCTGGAGCGCCAGCTATCGTCTGCCAGTGGCTGTGAAGTACCCAAAGGATGAGGCTCTGACCGACAGCGCGATGGCGGCTATCAAGCAAGAGTTCAATGCTATGGAGTCGCTCGTCCGCCGGCACAACTACGAGGAGGTGGCATCGGTGGTGGACATACGAAGTCTTATTGACTTCCTCATAGTGCAGGAGCTGACGTGCAATGTCGAGCTTGATGCACCCCGCTCAATGTATATCTATCAGACCGACAGCGATCATGTGTGGCACTTCGGACCGCTATGGGACTTTGATGCTGGCTTCGATTTCCAGTGGAGCGACATGTACACAGGCCACACTTACTATGCTTCGCAGAAGCTGCTCTATGGCAACGACCCTGCCAATCACCCCAACTACAGCGTCGGCACGCGCTTCTTCCTCCAGATGTTTGCCGACCCGCGCTTCACGGCAGAGTACAAGGCACGCTGGGCTCAGGTGAAGGACGGGCTGTTCACCAACGTGTTCGAGCGACTGGACAACTACCGCGCACAACTGGCTGAAGCCTTGGCTCGTAACGATGAGCGCTGGCCAATATACTTCGACACCGGCGGTTGGGACTGGGGCACATGGTCGTGGAACGAACCCAGCGACCGCGTGCACTACGATACCGAATATGCCAGCCTGCGCAACTGGGTGCGCCAGCGCATCCGCGTGATGAACACCGCAATCAATAAGTACCCATAGTCAATTCCCCATTAGACATTATACGTAAGTGATGATTAAATAATAAGTTGGGACGATTTGACTCATATTTTTGAGCTTATTTGTCTTCACGAAGAAGGAGCGTAGCGGGCTACGTGACTGATGAGTGGAGGCAAAGATGCCAAAAAGATGAGTGCTGATCCTTTCCTATAAAATCGTCCCAAGTTATTTTTTAACCATCACTAAATAGCCTGCCTCGGTTCGATGACCAAGGCAGGCTATTGTGCTTTTTGAGATAATGCTGTGTCTTAGTTGACAGCGGCAGGCTCAACGGATACGGTGGAGCGATCCAGACGACCCTTCTTGAACACTACTGTACCGTCTACAAGAGCATAGAGTGTGTGGTCGCTACCCATGCCAACATTAAGGCCGGGATGGTGTTGTGTGCCACGCTGACGCACGATCACATTGCCAGCTACGCACTGCTGACCACCAAAAATCTTCACGCCGAGTCGCTGTGCTGCTGACTCGCGACCGTTCTTAGAACTACCTACACCTTTTTTGTGTGCCATGTTGCTTAGTCTTTTTAGTGGTTATGCTACTGTAATGTCTTTCACCAGGATCTCGCTGAACTGCTGACGATGACCGTTCAGCTTGCGGAAACCTTTGCGGCGCTTCTTGTGGAATACCAGCACCTTGTCACCTTTCACGAGTGGTGTAATCACCTCGGCGGTCACCTTAGCACCCTCAACGGTGGGGGCGCCCACTGTCACGGCTCCATCGTTGTCTACCAGGAGTACCTTCTCAAACTCAACAGTCTGCTGTGCTTCAGAGCCGATAATGTGCTGCACGAACAGCTTCTTGCCAGCCTCTGTACGGAACTGTTGACCGTTAATCTCTACGATTGCGTACATTGTTAGTATGATGTATTTAACGGATTTCACCGCAAGGCGAGTCACCACTGTGGCACTGCTTGTATTGCCTCCACGGCATCAAATCGGGCGCAAAGGTAGGGCATTTATTGTTAATGGCCAACTAAGGGGCCAACTTTTTTATATACCTTTGCAGCGCTTTAACTAATTGTTCATTGTTCATTCGTCATGCTTTGGATTATCCTATTCATGCTCCTGCCCGTAGCCGGCGTGGCATACGTCAGCTGGCATCTGTGGGTGCTGCTGCCTCTGGCCTCGGGATGGAAGGCTGCCATCATCACGCTCGGCATACTGTGCTTCCTCTCGCTGTTCCTTGACCTGTCTGGACGTCTTGATCGCATGTCGCTGCCGTTGGCACGCATCCTATATACTATTGGTACATCGTCGTTGATAGTATTGCTTTATGCTGTGATGATGTTCCTGCTGTTGGACTTCGGACGGCTGGTAGGCGTTGTGCCGCGCACATGGCTGCACGATAGCTGGACGGCTGCGGCCTGCTATCTTGCGGTGCTCAGTGCGGTGCTGATATATGGCAATGTACATTATTATAATAAGGTACGTGTGCCGCTTGATATCGTTACCTCCAAGCCGCTGCCGCGTTCCTACAAGGCTGTCATGCTGTCCGACCTGCATCTGGGCTATCACAATTCGCGGCATGAGCTCGCACGGTGGGTGGACATGATCAATGCCGAACAGCCCGACATGGTGCTCATAGCAGGTGACATCGTAGACATCAGTGTGCGCCCGCTGGAGGCTGAGGATATGGCAGCAGAGTTCCGCCGGCTGTCGGCGCCTGTTTATGCCTGCCTAGGCAACCATGAGTACTATGCCACAACTCCTGCGGCACGGCGCTTCTACAGCGAGGCCGGCATACATCTGCTGAGCGATTCGTCCACCGTCGTTGACGGTGCTATCTGTATCATAGGCCGCGATGACCGCACCAACCCGCGCCGCAACCCCGTTTCCTCATTCATCATCCCCCATTCTTCACTCTTCATGATTCTCCTGGATCACCAGCCCTACCACTTGGAGAGCGCAGAGCGTGCAGGTATCGACTTCCAGCTCAGCGGACACACGCATCGTGGCCAGGTGTGGCCATTGTCGTGGATTACCGATGCTATGTACGAATGCTCTTGGGGCAGCCATCAGCGTGGCAACACCCGCTACTATGTCTCATCCGGTATCGGCATCTGGGGCGGCAAGTTCCGTATTGGCACGCAGTCGGAGTACGTGGTGGCTACTTTGTCTTCAACAGCGTCTTGCAGCTCTCCAGCTCGCTGATTATTGCCTTGTCGATGGCCTTTGAGCTCCGTGCTCTTCGACCGAGACGAAGAACGCATCCATGTCGATATGTATGATCTTGCGCATCCTCGGATTCTTGTATACTTCACAGCCCGAAGGCTGATGTGAGATTCTCACACTTAGCCTTCGGGCTGTAGACGTTATGCGGCAAATAGAGCCGATTTACTCTGCGCTGATTACCTTGGAGTCAACAGGATCGCTGTACCAGCCGTTGTCGTTGGAACCGCTGACCCAGTCGGCGAAGTGCGGGTAGGCTGCATCGATGCGTGTGCGCTCTGTTGGCCAAGCCCAGCGACCTGGGATGATGAGTGCCTGTGGTGCACGGCCCTTGACGTTGGAGCTGCTCACGATGATGGAGATGCCGGAGTTGTCCACCTCGATGGTGAACTTCTTCAGGTCAACGCTGGCATTGCTGAAGTCGAGGTCGCGTGCTGTGGCAATCACCTCACCAAAGCCTGTGTTGGCGAAGGTGTTGATCATGTCGCTGCCGGTCTTGGATATAATTTTGGTGCCGTCGTATTTGACAACGACTGGCAGTGTGCCGCCGGCTGCCATGAGCTGTACGGTTGCCTTGTTTGTCTGCACGTCGTGGGCAATGTAGAGCACGATGTCGTTGAAGTCGAAGTCATCGGTCGAACCAAGGTCCTCGAAGGCGAGTGTGTAGTACACGGGCTCCTGCGGAATGATGATCTGGTCGTCATCATCGTCGGTGTTGTAGCCCACACCGGTGCAGTCGCCGGCAGGAATGGTGATGAAGTCGGGAGCGGTCTCCTCCTGTACCCAGTGCTCGATCTTGTTCTTTAGGATGTAGCCTGCTGCCCACTGGTTGCTCATGTCGTACTTGTTGCCGTTACCGTCGTAGCACTCGCTCTCATTCCAGTCGACATAGAGGTTGTTGTTGAAGTCGCCGTTGCCCAGCCATGACACCTTGATGGAGCCGGTTTGGAACACAGCAAACGAGCCGCTGGCTGTAGGACCGTTGAAGATTGTCTCGGACTGTATGTACGACTGTCCGTCCACTACGATGGCGCTCGCGTTGGCGAGAGTCTGTGTGCCGTTGAAGAATGCATCGCCGTCAATGTCCACGCGGCTGTTGCCCAGCAGCACGAGGTTGCCCAGTGCAGCATTTTCTGTGAAGTGCAGGTAGCAGGCGTTGATGAAGTTGCCGTTGTAGCTGTCGGCCTGCAGACGGTTGGTGCGGGCTGTGATCTGGCCGAAGTTGGTGAACAGCGAGCCTTGCGATGTGCCGGTGAACACGTCGACGTTGACAGTTCCGCAGTTGTAGAAGTTGGAGCCGTTGAGGTTCAGTGTACCGTTGAAGTCTATCTCGCCGGCGTTGTAGTTCCACTGTCCGTTGTTCACGTTGAATGTAGCACCGTCCACGCTGCTGGTCAGCTTGGCACCTGCCATCAGCACAAGACGACCGTTGTTGCTGAAGTGGTTTTCTTCAGTGTCGAGTACGAGCTCACCGCCGTCGGCCACAACGATTGTCACGCTGTTGAGGGTGTTGCCCTTCAGGTGAACCTTACCCTGCACGTAGATCACAGCGTCGTTGACCACGCCGTATGTGCCGTTGATGTGGAATATCTCAGTTATCTCGGTGTCGGCATCCACGCGGAAGTGCTTGCCGTCGCCGCCACCTACATAGGCAGCTGGGCTATAGTACCAGCTCAGGTCGCTGAGGTTGTGGTTGCCGTTGGATGTCTCGTTGGCGATGATGTCGTCGGTTATGGCGGGATATGCCTCCATGTCGTCAACGGTGATTGGCTTCACGGTCACGTCGGTCTGGGCTGGTGTCAGGTAGTTGGCCACTGTGCGTGCATAGTCGGTAGCCTCCTCCTCGGTGGCACGTGTGGGGGCCTTCTTCTGCGAGGACTCACCTATGCTAGCCACCAGACGGCCCTCTGTCAGGGCTACGTTCTCGGCCATCACATGTCCCTTGCCGTCGAACACTGCCACGAAGAAGTGGTCGAGCGAGTAGGGTGCATCGAACATGACATCCTGTGCCTTGTTGTCCGATACGGTGAGCAGTGCCAGTGCGCTGGCGCCGCTAACGAGCGGGTTGCGGTCGTAGATACCTACGTAGTATAGGTCGCTGGTGCCGAGGCTTACGGTCACCTGTGCGCCTCGCGTTACTACTGTGGTCCAGTCTTGGCCAACATAGCCATTGCCAAAGGCCTTGTCAAACTCTGCTGTGAAGCTGCTGTCGGCTGTGGCCTGTGCCTCTGCTGCAAGTCGGGCTGCATACTCAGCGTCGTAGTAGTCCTTCTCGTTGTTGCAGGACGATAGGGCCAGCACGCCTACCGATGCAACGGCTGCAAGTCGTAGGATTGATAGTCTCATAAGCATTTGTGTATTGGATTAATATATGTCTATTACGCGATCCTCTACGGGGGTGTCGTACCACAGCATTTCCTGTGTGGCATCCTGTGCCCAGAGTGAGAACTTCTGGTAGGCTTCGTTGATGACCATGAACTCCACAGGCCACAGCCACTTGCCGGGTACGCAGATGGCGTAGGGTACATCGCCGGCCTGGAAGCCCTCGGTGAAGCGTGGCAGGTGAACGGTGCCGTAGCTGTCGGCTATGAAGAAGTCGCCATTGTCCGTCAGGTTGAAGTCTTCGGGCACCTCGATGACTGTGGCCACTGGTGTGGCAGAGTTGTGGCCGTCGATGAATGTGTTGGTCATCTGGCCGGCAGGCACGTTGAGTGCTGTATGTATGTCAGCGAATATGGTCTCGATGTTGTCGGAGTTGCCACGTGTCTTCTTCCAGCAGAGCGACAGCGTCTTGGTTGCACCGGCAGCCATCAGTGTCAGAGTCACCTTGTTGTCTATCGGGGCAGAGACTGTGAATACCACGTCGTTGAAGTCGTAGTCGCCTGTGTGGATGGTCATGTCCTCGAAGGCATAGGTGTACACTTGAGGCTCAGTAGGCAGTGGGGTGGGGGTGGGCGTTACACCAGGTGCGCAGTTGGAGGCTGCGATGGCTGTGATGCCGCCGTTGTAGGCACTGAAGGTCACGTTGGAGCCGTGTACCTTGTAGTTGCCGCCGGCATCGCCGTCGATGACCAGGGCAAAGTGATTGTCGCAGGCCACGATAAGGTTGCCGCCGTACTGCATGGCATTGGCCTGGCCTGGAGTCCTTTCAACGGTCTGCTTGAAGCGTGCTACACCAGCTTCGTCACCCACGCCATAGAAGCCGTGGTTGTTTGGGTTGGTCCATCCGAATGTGGCTGTGCCCTTGCAGTTGAACTGAGCTCCCGAACCGAGGTTGATGCGTATGTTGCTGATAGAAGCTGTGGCGCACTCCACGTAGCCGCCACCGTCAATGTTGAAGCCACCGTTGCCATCGCCCAGCGTGCAGTAGAATTCGTTGGTCACGTACAGCTGGCAGGCGTTCAGCCAGTTCTGGGATATGGAGGTAAGCGAGAAGTCCTTGGTGGTCCACTTGCCTTCGTTCTCCCATGTGGAGTTGTTGCTGGTCAGTGTACTCAGTGTATCTACGGTTACTTCGCCACCGGCTTCGTTGACTGTGCAACCGCTTCCTTCGAGTGAGTAGCTGCCTGCGGTCATGGTGCCGCGGTTGATGAGCTTTGTCTCAGCGTTGTTTATGTGCAGCCTCCAGTTGACATCAAGTGTGCCCTCATTGATGAACATGGTGCTGCTGTTGAGGTACAGCTTGGTGGCCGAAGTGAATGTGCCCTTGTTCATCACGTACATGTTAGTGAGGTTGCACTGGCCGCTGATGTTAATTGTGCCGAGATTGTAGAGCTGGCGTGGTGTTGATGAATAGAACTCGCCGGAGGTTATTGTACCGGCATTGTAGATGGCACCCAGGTCGTTTGCCAACTGTATCTTGCTGCTGCCACAGTCGAGCGTGGCTCCTGCGCCTACGCTGATGGTTGAAGGATAGGCGGCATAGAGGCCGTTTGGCAGATGCAGCGTGGAGTTCGGCAGCAGGAAGATGCGAGCCTGCTTGGTGTCGCCCCACACAGAACCGATGTTGAGGCTGTTGAGCGTCACTTCGCCCTTGATGTAGAAGTCGCCTACGGCGCCTACATTGATTTGGTTGGCATTGCTGCCATCGATGACAAACACCTTGTCGGCTGCAGTGCTCCACTCGCCTCTGTACTGCTCGGCTCCGGCAGGCGCATCTGTGGGGAAGTATGCTGTGTTGGATGCTGTAACATCGTCCTCTACCCATGAGTCGCTGTAGGCCTTCTCACGGCGTGGGGCACTCTTACGTGCAGCACGCGAGGCGGCCGATTCGGTGAAGTCCACGGTCAGCTGGCCGTTCTCCACTGTCGCAGCCCTGGCCTCGGACAGGCCCATCTCAGTTTGCCGTGCCACGAAGATAGTCTGTAGAGCCGTTGGCGCATCGAAAGTAACGGTCGTTGTGCCGGCCTGAACTTCCTTCACTGCCAGCAGCTTGGCGTTGTCCGATGAGCTGTAGGGGTTGCCTTGATAGATGTAGAGGCGCTCGCTGGAGCCAGTCGTAACTGTGGCGCTGACCAGCGATGATGTCTCCCAAGTCTGATTGGAATCAATGTTGCGCACGGGGAACACATTGCGTGCTTGCTCTTGCATGTACTCTGGATCGTAGTAGTCCTTGGTGCAGGATGCCAAGGAAAGAGTGACTATCACAGTCGCGAAACAAACCTGCTTGGTGATGTTGAACATATGTAAACCTTGTTGTTTTGCACGCGAGAACACGTGCGCATATTCATTATAGTATTGTGCAAAAGTACACAACATGGTTTAGCGAACCAAACAATTATGGCATATTTTGCCCGTCAGTGTGCAATTTATTGATTTAACTTTTGCTGGCTTGTTTCTATCATGCAGGCGAGCCGCCTGCGCTCCCAGGGATAATATCACTTTTACACTCATTTGCACGTGCTTTTGCACTGATTGAAGTCCCTGATATACATGGACATACACCGATTAGTGATATTAGTGATATCATATTTCCCAAAATCATATGTAGCCGATAGGATAAAGGGGACTTTTGCAGGCGAGCCGCCCGCGCTCCCAAGGGGCTGCTGCTGGCAGCGGCCTTTGCCCTTTTCTGTACCTTGCAAGATAGGGTGTCCAATTTGTTGTACCCAAAATCGATGTGATTCCTTGTATATTGATTTAGTGATGGTTAAATAAGGTGGGTTCTATTAATTCCCACCGTTAATAAATGATGAATAATGTGATTAACGTTTTGCCCTCTTTCCGCTTCTTTTTGGTGCAGAGTGTCAGCTTCTTCGGTCACATAGCCCGCTATGCTCCCTCATCAGCTGACACTCTGCACTCAAAAATAAGCTTCAAATAGGACAAAGCGAATTAATAGAACCCACCTTAACCATCACTTAATACAAAAAGGAGAACACCGTAACTGGGCATCCTCCTGTTTCGTGTGTGACATTACATATGTCTCGTGTGTGACATTACATGTTTTGGCGGCGCGGATTTGCGGATGGCGTGCTGGCATCGATGAAACGCTTTGTCAAGTCGGCATAAGCATCGATGCGGCGGTCGCGCAGGAATGGCCACCAGCGTCGTACCTGCTCGCTCCGCTCTATGTCGATGTCCACTACGATGTTTTGTTCATCGTTGCCCGATGCCAGAGCCAGCAGTTCTCCCTGTGGCCCGCAGGCGAAGCTGCTGCCCCAGAAGTCGATGCCTGTAGATGCATCGGCGGGGCAGGGCTCGTGTCCTACACGGTTCACGGCTATAACCGGCAACCCGTTGGCCACAGCGTGGCCTCGCTGAACAATCTGCCATGCATCGCGCTGGCGCTGCTGCTCGGCTGGTGTGTCGCCCCTGTCGTAGCCTATTGCGGTGGGGTAGACAAGCATGTCTGCACCGGCCATAGCCATCAGTCGTGCGGCTTCCGGGTACCACTGGTCCCAGCAGATGAGTACGCCGATGCGTCCCACGGATGTCGCTATAGGTTGGAATCCGAGGTCGCCGGGTGCGAAGTAGAACTTCTCGTAGTAGGCTGGGTCGTCGGGGATGTGCATCTTGCGCTGCACGCCTGCGATGGTGCCATCGCGCTCGATGACCACTGCCGTGTTGTGGTATAGGCCCACGGCGCGGCGCTCAAAGAGGCTGGTCACAATGACTATGCCCAGCCGCTTGGCCAGCGTGCCGAAGCGTGCAGTCGACAGACCGGGTATGCTCTCGGCGAGGTCGAAGTTGCGCGTGTCCTCGGTCTGGCAGAAGTACAGGGTGTTGTGCAGCTCCTGCAGTACCACCAGTTCAGCACCTTCGGCTGCCACTTGTTCAATACTGTGTTCAAGGCGGCGGATGTTGTCCTCCTTGTCGGCGGTGCACGCCTGCTGTATCAATGCAACTTTCATGGCGCTTATAGGTTTATTACGTTATGGCAATGCTGGAATAGGTCGGGGTTGTGGCTCACTACGATGGCTGCTCTGTGCTCGTCCTCGCACACTTGGTGTATCAGCTGTGCCACCGTCTGTGCGTTGCCTTGGTCGAGTGCCGACGTTGGCTCGTCAAGCAGCAGTAGCGGTGCCGGCGATGCCAGTGCAGCAGCCAGCAGTAGTCGTTGCCGCTGTCCGCCCGACAGCTTGGATGCCTCCGTGCTGTTCAGTGCTTCGCGCGTGAGACCCAGCTGCAGGGCAAACTGATGTGCCCGCTCGGTCAGCTTCTTGTGCTGTGCCGCGTGGTGCCGTAGTCTTAAGGTGGTGTCGAGCAGCTCTGTTGCCGACGATGCTACAATATTTATCTCCTGCGGCAGGTAGGCTGTGGTACGCCTGATGATGTCGGCTGTGTCGGTCGACAGCTCGAGGCCACCCACCTCTATGCTCCCGCTCTGCAGGGGCACGAAGCCTAGGATGGCACGCAATAGAGAAGTCTTGCCGCTGCCGCTGTCGCCGCTGATACCCACTACATCGCCTGCTGCCACTTCCAGATTGAGGTCTTGAAAAAGAGGCTTCTCTGCAAAGCAGAGTGTGGCTGCACGCACCGAGAGCATGGTCATAGCTGTGATGCCTGTCGGGTGCATCAGTTGGCGGCTGTGAACTCGCGCAGGAATCGCACGTCGTTCTCTGAGAACATGCGCAGGTCCTTGACCTGATACTTGAGGTTGGCTATGCGCTCAATGCCCATGCCGAAGGCGTAGCCGGAGTAGCGTGTGCTGTCTATGCCGTTGGCCTCGAGCACGGCCGGGTCGACCATACCGCAGCCCAGAATCTCCAGCCAGCCCTCGCCCTTGCACATCGAACATCCCTTTCCGCCGCAGATTGTGCAGCTGACATCCATCTCGGCCGATGGCTCTGTGAATGGGAAGTAGCTGGGACGCAGGCGAATCTTGGTCTCGCTGCCGAACATCTCCTGTGCAAACAGTAGCAGTACCTGCTTCAGGTCCTTGAACGATACCTTCTCGTCTACGTACAGTCCCTCAACCTGGTGGAAGAAGCAGTGTGCGCGGGCAGAGATTGCCTCGTTGCGGTACACGCGGCCCGGGCATATCACGCGTATAGGTGGCTGCTGACGCTCCATCACACGTGCCTGAACACTGGACGTGTGACTGCGCAGTATGATGTCCGGGTGGGCTTCGACGAAGAATGTATCCTGCATGTCGCGTGCCGGATGGTCGTCGGCGAAGTTCATGGAGGAGTATACGTGCCAGTCGTCCTCGACTTCGGGACCTTCTGCCAGCGTGAATCCCAGGCGACTGAAGATGTCCACTATCTCGTTCTTGACTATGGTCAGAGGGTGTCTGGTGCCTATCTGTATCGGGTAGGCGGTACGTGTCAGGTCAATATGGCTGGTAGTGGTCTCGGCCACTGCTGCCTCGGCCTTAAGCTGGTTGATACGCTCTGTGGCCAGATTCTTCAGCTCGTTCACGCGTTGTCCTACCTCACGTTTCAATTCGGCCGGTACAGAGCGGAAGTCGTTCATCAGGGCTGCGATTTCGCCCTTCTTGCTTAGGAAACGTATGCGTAGTTGCTCGGCTTCAGCGGGCGTTGTAGCGTGGAGGTTGTTGACCTCCTCCATCAATTGACGTATTCTATCAAGCATGGTATGGGTAAATTGATATTTGCCAAAAACTTTGCAAAGGTAGAGATTTCCTGCCAAACAGCGTGCCATGCAAGCAAAAATAACACTACTTTTGCGCGTTTTTATATCAAAAGGGTATCGTCAAAGTGTTACTTGTACTTGCGTTATGAAGCCTTTTCATCGAATGCGCGCGGCTGTCCTGTGGGCAGCTAAACCTGTAGCAATCAGTCTCTGGTGTGTGCTGCTTGGTGCCTGCGGAGGCAAGAGTCCTATGCAGAGCCTAGGCTTTGAGGTCGATCAGGTGCATGTCAACACCGATACCACCGCTCAGCTGCCGTCGCCGGTCGACAGCCTGCCCACCGAGGAGGACCTGATGGAACAGCAGCCGGTGTCGCATACAGTGGACGAGGTGTTCGACGACTTCGTGGTGAACTTCGACATGAAGAGCTCTTTCCAGCGTCAGCGCGTGAGTTTTCCAATGGTCGTGACCACCGATGGCGCAGATGCCGACACCATTGCCGCGTCCGAGTGGCAGCACCGCTACCTGTTCATGCGTCAGGACTTCTGCACAGTACTGTGGAACTCGGAGACGGAGATGATGCAGATGAGCGAGACGCCTGTTGAGGCCAGTGCAGCTGTGGAGCAGATATACCTTCATAGCCACACCATCACCACACTGCATTTCGAGCGTGATGAGCGCGGGCAGTGGATTCTTGTATCAATAGACAATGAGGACTTCGACCACCACCCGCTGGGCGAGTTCCTTTACTTCTACAGCCAGTTTGCAACGGACAGCCTGTACCAGCAGCGGCATCTGGCACCGCACCTCCACTATGTCACTGCCGACGACAACAGTGACGAGGGTATCATCGAGGGCACCATTGACAGCGACCAGTGGCGGGAGTTTGCACCCGAACTGCCTCACGACGCCATCACCAACATACGCTACGGACAGTCGTACCACGACCCGTACAGGATTGTCATGCAGATGCAGGGCTTCGGCGGCGGCTTCCAGGCGCTGTTCTACTTCCGTCGCGACAATGGGCACTGGAAGCTCACCGGATTCGAGAATTGAACTATGACAACATCGACAGATACATCCCTACTTGGGCGCAACACCTTCGGTATTGACGTGCGAGCCCGTCAGGTGGTAGACTACGACTCTATCGCCGACCTGCAATCATTCATAGCCCAGCGCAATGCGGAGGGTAATCCACAGCCGCTGCTACATATCGGCGGGGGCAGCAACCTGCTTTTTACTGCCGACTTCGAGGGCACAATTCTGCATTCGTGCATCAAGTCGATAGAGCTGCTGGATGATGCTGACGGTGCAGAACTTCAAACGGTACGTGTGCGCGTGGGCGCGGGCATCGTGTGGGACGAATGGGTGGACTATGCCATCGCCCAGGGTTGGTACGGACTGGAGAATCTGTCGTTGATACCAGGCGAGGTCGGAGCGTCCGCTGTGCAGAACATCGGAGCATACGGCGTGGAGGCCAAGAATGTGATAGACACCGTGGAGGTGGTAAGCCTGATGGATGGCTCGGTACGCAGCTTCCAGTGCCAGGAGCTTGGCTACGGCTATCGCAAGAGCCGCTTCAAGACCGACCTGCGCGGGCTATACGCCGTGACGCATGTGACGTTTCGCCTGAGTCGCAACTTCTCGCCTCGCCTGGAGTATGGCGGTCTGCGCAGCACGCTGGCAGCACGTGGCATAGCTGAGGACAGCCTCACGGCCCGTCAGCTGCGCGATGTAATCATATCTGTGCGACAGGCCAAACTGCCTGACCCCGCAGTGCTGGGCAATGCCGGCAGCTTCTTCGTGAATCCTGTAGTGACGCGCTCCGACTACGAGCGCGTGGTTGCCCTGTATGCATCGCAGGGTGGCGATGGCACGGTACCGCACTATGATGTCGATGCCGACCACGTGAAGATTCCTGCCGGATGGCTGATAGAGCAGTGTGGATGGAAGGGCCATTCGCTGGGACCGGCCGCAGTCTACGAGCGTCAGGCACTGGTGTTAGTCAATACCGGCGGCGCCACAGGGCAGGACATACTGCGGCTGTGCAAGGCCGTGCAGGACGATGTGTACACCCGCTATGGCATACGCATTGTGCCGGAGGTCAACGTTGTGTGACTGGATATGCACTATTAGAACATGACCAACACCACTCAGAAATGAAGATAACACTCTTAGGCACAGGCACATCGTCCGGCATCCCCGTGATAGGATGCCGTTGTCCGGTATGCACCAGCACCGATCCGCGCGACCGTCGTATGCGCACCTCGGCTCTTGTCGAAACTGAGTCGACGCGCATTCTGTTTGACTGTGGACCCGACTTCCGTGAGCAGATGATTCCACAGACATTCCGTAGACTGAATGCCGTATTCGTCACTCACGAGCACTACGACCACGTGGGCGGGCTCGACGACTTGCGCCCTCTGTGTGTCTTCGGTGATATTGATGTCTATGCCGACCCTCATGCCGCCTCGCGCTTGCGGCAGCGTATACCTTACTGCTTCGTGGAGAGCAAGTACCCCGGTGTGCCTAATATCAACCTGCATGAGATGTCACCGCACGACACGGTGCAGGTTGGCGACATCAGCGTGCAAGCCATCAGCGTGATGCACGGTAAGCTGCCGATACTCGGCTTCCGCATAGGACGTATGGCTTACATCACGGACATGAAGACAATTCCAGAGAGTGAACTGCCGTTGTTGCAGGGGCTGGACCTGCTGTTTGTCAACGGTCTGCGCCATGCGACCCACGCCACGCACCAGACAATTGAGGAGGCCTGCGCATTCTCGGCATCGCTCGGTTCGCCTGAGACGTGGCTGATACACATGTGCCATCATACGCGAGTTCACGGCGTCGAGGACGCACTGCTCCCGCCGAATGTGCACCTTGGCTACGATGGCAAGACCTTCGAAATATAGACCGCTCGCAATAATGTAAGTTTGGCATATATTTGTGTAAAAGAACGTTAAAAGCAGACCGCTATTTAGTGCTAAACGTGCATTATCCGACCACTATTACGTACATTTGCAAGAAATTTAACATCGTACAAACCATAAAACATAACTAAAATGAGAAGAATCTTACCCCTATTGTTGGGCGCAGGTTTGATGCTTTCCAGTGTAGTCAGTGTAAGTGCACGCGAGATTCCAGCATCGCAGGCTGCCCAGATTGCACAGTCGTTCAGCAAGACCAACGGCACTACAGCACGTCGTGTGCAGTCGTCGGTACAACCTGTGCTTATCCATGTTGAAGCAGATGCAGAGGGACACAATCTCTTCTATGTATTCAATCGTCCAGGTCTCGGCTACATTATAGTAGCTGCCGATGATGTGGCCCGTCAGGTGCTGGCATACTCCGACACCAACGAGCTGACCGACTTCAACGCCGTTCCAGCTAACATGCGCAATATGTTGCGCGACTATGCACAGCAGATTATCAGCGTGCGTGCCCGCAACGGTGCCAAGGCTCCGGCGCAGAAGGCACGTCAGGCTATTGCTGCCCTGACCCAGATGGAGTGGAACCAGACAGACCCGTTCAACTGCCTGATGCCTACGGTCGAAGGAGAGTCTGCCGGCGAGACACAGCTGGCTGTGACAGGTTGTGTGGCCACGGCTATGGCCCAGGTGCTGAAGTACTATGAGTATCCGGCGCAAGGTAAAGGCTCGGAGAGCTATACCGATATCGATGGTGAGACCTACTCCACCAACTTTGCTGAGCATACCTACGACTACTCTATCATGCCCAATGTATATGATGATGCAACAGCTCAGGCCAGCAAGGATGCAGTGGCCCAGCTGATGTACGACTGCGCCGTGGCCGTGCACATGCACTTCGACAAGGAGAGCTCAGCATCGTACACCAGCGATGTGCCCGAGGCTATGATTGAGCACTTCGGTTTCGACAAGGCCGCCCTCTATGAGGCTCGTACATACTACACCGACGAGCAGTGGGAGGATAAGGTATATGCTGAACTGGTAGCCGGACGTCCTGTGATGTATGCTGCAAACTCAACTGAAGGCGGTCACACATTCCTGATTGACGGTTCCGATGAGAACGGCCTGTTCCATGTGAACTGGGGTTGGGGCGGTTTCGAGAACGGCTTCTTCGCCCTGACAGGTGCCGAGGTGCTCAATCCTAATGGTGGCGGTACCGGCGGTTCCGACAGCAAGGTGAGCTACAATCAGGCACAGCACGCCATCTTCGGTCTGCAGCCGGACAAGGGCAACGACTATCAGGTGAGTCTTATCTGCGACGAGCCTGTTAAGATTAATGTTACAGAGGTGACACGTCCCGTCAACGCTGCTGATGCCATGGCATGGATTGAGCTGAGCGGTAAGTTCACCAACTTGTCCCTGCAGGCACAGGCTACCGAGTACGCTATACGCATGGTGAACACCGCCAACCAGGAAGAGAAAATCATCATTCAGAACGCTGAGCCTCTCACGCTGAACGGTACAGGTCTGGGCTACACATCCAAAATAATGATACACCAGTCGGAGGTTGAATGGCTGGCCGACGGCGACTACAGCGTAGAGCCGCTATGGCGCGTAAGCGGTACAGCACAGTGGCAGTCCTTCGACTACAAGCTGGGTATGCAGACACAGGCTCCGCTTACACTGACGCTGAAGAACGGCCACGTGTTCTGGCTTACACGCAAGGTAGAGGTCGAGAAGACCGCTGCCGACGGTATCGTGGCCCGCGTGTACCTACATGCCGACAAGGAGTATCACGGCTACATCCGCCCGTTCATCGCCGAATCGACAATCAGCGAGGCAGGTGAGAAGCAGTGGCTGGTGATGCAGTACTCCAACGGTACATACCTCTTCGACTCCAAGTCCACGAAACTCGACCTCGCAGCAGGTGAGGATAAGGAGGTTGTTCTTGGCCCGTTTGCCTACGATACATATAAGTATGGATTCGACGTTCTGCTGCGTCTGCGCATCAGTGACGACGAGGAAGTGACACGTGACGATACCACTCCGGATGCTGTCAATGTGCAGGATGTGGAGACTATCTTCACCATGACTCCTGCCGAGCTCAATCCTGTCAAGATTTACAACGCAGGCAATCTGACCGTGGCCAGCGGCGCAGGCGACAACCTCGTGTTCTCTGTGCCCGTACATGCCAACCTTGATGTCAAGGGTAAGCTGGCAGTGCATGTGTTCCGTGTTGTTGAGGGCAGCTTGAACTTCGATCCCAATGGTGCCGACCAGAATATCCCAGCCATCGACATCGACCTGAAGGCCGGAACCGATACTCTGATAACTATCAGCGGCCGTTACATCAGCGATGCATACAACTTCGACGCCTTGGCACGTGTATATTTCTCGGAGGATGACGAGTTCAACTACAGCACACTGGATCAGATGCTGGTGCCTGTCTCAGCTATCTCACAGGCAGAGTTCAAAGTGACCGACCCGGTGAACGAGTTCTTGCTCACCGTTGCCAATGAGTTCGCAGCGGTATCGTCCTATTGCGACAGCTTGACATTCTCCATCAGCCTATACTCTAATAAGGAGAAGGACATCTGGCTCGTAATACCTGAGATTTATCAGTGGTACGAGGGCGACGATGATTTAGAAGCTGATTGGTACCTGTTCGTCGATGACGACTTCCAGCCTCTGGCTGCTCCTTACGTGAAGCAGGTGCATCTGAATGTCGGCGTGAACACCTTCCGTCTTGGTCCTATCGTGTACAAGACAGATGAGTATAACATAGGCGGCTTGGCTGAACTCTACTTCAGCGAGGACGGTACATGGGATCTCGATGACGTTGACTTCTTCTATAACAACTATCTGGGCACAGCAACCTTTGAGATTGATGTGCCAGTAGGAGTGCAGAACATCGCAGTCGAGCAGCCTGCTGCAAGCACCTCCAGCAGCGATGTATATTCCATCACAGGTCAGCGTGTGGCACGCAACACCCGCAATCTGCCACGCGGCCTGTACATCGTGAATGGCAAGAAGATACTTGTGAAATAACCTACTTGTTTTAATTTCATATCTTTGTTGGGGAGGCTGGCAACCGTGAGGCAGTCAGCCTTCCGCCTTATTAAGTGATGATTAAATAATTGAGCCCACTTGAAAAAGTCCCAGAGGGACGAAAGAACACAGGGAGGGGTGAAACCCCTTCTTGGAAATCAAGCAGTTATAAATAAGCCCTGTAGGGGCGACAGAATCAAGTGGGCTCAATTTTGTAACCATCACTAAACCCAAATCGGTCATGAACCGACTATTCGTTATAATGTCCCCTATTATAGGTCTATTCATGCCATATCAGCATTGCTTTCGGTATCTCGTCCACATCCCTATTTTGACGTAGCCCGCTACGCCTTCACCAGTGACGCAGCCAATCTGTTCGAAACAAATGCCAATCTGACATAAATCCTAACGACCGATATGGGTTAAACCACGGATGACGATATGACAACAAACGAAAAATACCAGCGCGTGATAGCCTACTTCGAGCAGGCAATGCCTGTGGCAGAGACCGAGCTGCACTATGGGAACAACTTCCAGCTACTGGTGGCTGTCATGCTGAGTGCGCAGTGCACCGACAAACGCGTGAATATGGTAACACCAGCACTGTTTGAGGCAATGCCTACACCGGAGGTGATGGCTTCGGCCACGGAAGAGGATGTGCTGCGGTACATAAGCAGCGTCAGTTATCCCAACAGCAAGGCTGCCCATCTGGTTCAGGCTGCCAACATGCTGGTGGAACGCTTTGGCGGCACGGTGCCATCGACGATGGAGGAGCTAGTGAGTCTGCCGGGCGTGGGACGCAAGACGGCCAATGTGGTGCTGGCTGTGGCCTACGGCGAACCGCGCATGGCGGTGGATACCCACGTGTTCCGTGTGAGTCATCGTATAGGACTGGTGACATCGGCAGCAAAGACGCCGCTGGCCGTGGAGCAGCAACTGACGCGTCACATCCCAGCATCAATCATACCCAAGGCTCACCATTGGCTCATCCTGCACGGGCGCTATACGTGCAAAGCCCTGCGTCCGCTGTGTATGGAATGCGGACTACAGGGTTTCTGCAAGTTCGTAACAATCAAGAACCGGTTTTAGTCCTTGTCGTCCAAAGCCTCGTATACTGAATTATTGCTCTTGTACTCGGGCACAATCTGCTTCATTTTGGCTACGGTCTGCATGTCGTCGAACTGCTTGGACAACTCCACCAGCTCTTCGATGTCCTTGCATACATCATCGTAGTCGTACTCGCGTACCTGAGCTATACGAATCTTCTCGTGGAACGTCGGCTTGGTGCCTTCCAGCTCGTTGAGCACCTCCTCGTATAGCTTCTCGCCCTCGCGCAGACCAGTGTACTTGATCTCCACGTTCTTCGCATGGGAGAGGGCTATCATCTGCTTGGCCAGGTCGGCAATCTTGACCGGCTTGCCCATATCGAATACGAAAATCTCGCCGCCATTGCCCTTGGTGCCTGCTTCCAGCACCAGCTTACATGCCTCCGGTATCAGCATAAAGTAGCGCACTATGCGCTCGTCGGTCACGGTGACGGGGCCTCCGTTCTTAATCTGTTCCTTAAACAATGGTATCACAGAGCCGTTGGAGCCTAGCACGTTGCCGAACCGCGTGGTGACGAACTGTGTGTAGTTGGCCGTTGGGCGCTTGCCCTTGGCATCCAGCATGGCCTCCATCTTGAGCTTGCGGTCGAGGCTCTGCACGTATATCTCACAGATACGCTTCGAGCATCCCATCACGTTGGTCGGGTTCACGGCCTTGTCTGTGGAGATCATCACAAACTTGCTGGCGCCGTACTTCACGCTCATGTCGGCCACAATCTTGGTGCCATATACATTATTTATAATGGCCTCGCTGGGATTGTCCTCCATCATCGGCACGTGCTTGTAGGCAGCTGCGTGGAACACGTATTCAGGGCGGAAAGAGCTGAAGATATGCTCCATGCGTGTGGGGTTGCTGATGCTGGTCACAACGGTCTCGGCATCGATGCTGGGGAAGTCCTTCTCCATCATCAGACGTATGTCGTGCTGAGGCGTCTCGGCCTGGTCTATGAGCATCAGCTTGGCAGGGTGGAACGATGCCACCTGACGAACTATCTCGGCACCGATGGAGCCAGCGGAGCCTGTGATGAGCACACGGCGACCGGTCAGCTGCTCGCCCACCGACTTCATGTCCACGCGTATCTCCTGACGCGGTAGCAGGTCCTCAACACTGACCTCCTGTATCTGCATGTTGTCTACATCCTCGGCCGACAGCGTACCTTTCTCGTTGTAGCTGGTCTCGCGTGCCAGCTGTGCCATGAATATCTTGCAGCCAGCCTCGATGAACAAATCCTGAAGGTCCTTGTTCTCGCGGAAATTAGCTACGCGGAGCGGGCTTACCAGTACGGCCTGGATGCGCTCCTTGCGTATGATTTCGGCCAGGTCATCGTCCATGGTGTATACCCTGACACCCATGAGTCGCATGTCGCGTATGCGCTTCTCGTGAGTGATGAATCCGCGCAGGTCAAACCTTATGGGCTCCTGCGAGCGTATGTTCTTGGCCAGTCCGACGCCTCCTGTCAGTGCTCCGTAGATGAGTGCACGCATGGCCTGCGAGTCGGCGTTGGTTACGTCGAACAGGCGTTTCACTATCACTCGGATTACCCACATTAGCATGGTGCTGAGCATGAATGCCAGCAGCAGTTCCCATACAGAGAAAATGCTGAGGGCATAGATGCCTACTGCCTTCGCTGCGACGACGCACAGCAAAGCCAGGAAGAATGTGAGCAGGTTGGCGTAGGCCACTTTCATCAAGTCCACGAAGCTTGAGTATCGCACCACACCGGAGTAGGTTCTGAACGTGCGTGCCCCGACCCAGCTCAGGATGGCAAAGGCCAGTGCAGAGTACAGCAGCGGCATTCGGTGTTCGAATGCCATGCCTGTGCGTCGGCTTAACCAGTATACGAACAGGCATGATGCGAAAACTATAGTGGTATCAACCAACAGGACACACCAATACGGTAGCACCCTCTTGCTAAAGTACCAGTGAGATATCATGCGGATCCAATTACGTTGTATATTGTTACCCATGTAATGGCGCAGATTAGTTCATAATATATTCAAGCGGTTGCAAATTTACTACTTCTGTTTCATTCAAAACAAACTTTTGCCCCGTTAGTTTATTACCCCCCCCATTTATTGACATTGCATGCTGCGGTACGGCGACAAATTGCACCGTGGTGTAGCTTCGGGCGCGTGCGACTGCCAGCGCTTGCTGATTTTTGCCGAAAAAGTATGTTTTCTTTGTGCAATAACTCAGGATTCCGTAACTTTGCACCACAATGGAACGGATACGCAATTTCTGTATCATAGCTCATATAGACCACGGTAAGAGTACCTTGGCCGACCGTCTGCTGGAACGAACCAATACTATAAAGGTGACGGAGGGTCAGATGCTCGATGATATGGATTTGGAGCGAGAGCGCGGAATCACCATCAAGAGTCACGCCATACAGATGGAGTACGTGATGGACGGGGAGAAATATATCCTCAACCTCATCGACACTCCGGGACACGTGGACTTCAGCTACGAAGTGAGCCGCTCCATAGCTGCCTGCGAGGGCGCACTGCTGGTGGTGGATGCCACTCAGGGCGTGCAGGCCCAAACCATATCCAACCTGTATATGGCCATAGACCACGACCTGGAAATCGTACCTGTGGTCAATAAGTGCGATATGCCCAACGCTATGCCCGAGGAGGTGGAGGATGAAATAATCGACCTGCTGGGTTGTAAGCGAGAGGAAATCATACGCGCCAGCGGCAAGACCGGCGAGGGCGTGGACGATATACTGCGCGCTGTGGTGGAGCGTATACCGCATCCCGAGGGACGCGAGGACGCACCGCTGCAGGCCTTGATATTCGACTCGGTGTTCAACTCCTTCCGCGGCATCATAGCCTACTTCAAGATAGTGAACGGCAGCATACGCCAAGGCGACGATGTGGTGTTCATCAACACCGGCAAGGAGTACCGTGCCGACGAAATTGGTGTGCTCAAGATGGACATGTTGCCACGCCAGGAGCTGCATTGCGGCGATGTGGGATACATCGTGAGCGGCGTCAAGACAGCCACCGAGGTGAAGGTAGGTGACACCATAACGCATGTCAGCACAGCCGCTGAGACCGAGGCTATAGCTGGCTTCGAGGAGGTGAAGCCCATGGTATTCGCAGGCGTGTACCCCATAGAAACCGAGGACTTCGAGAACCTGCGTGCCTCGCTGGAGAAACTGCAACTGAACGATGCCTCGCTGACCTTCCAGCCGGAGTCGTCCGTAGCGCTGGGCTTCGGTTTCCGCTGTGGCTTCCTGGGACTGCTGCATATGGAGATAGTGCAGGAACGTCTGGACCGCGAGTTCAATATGGACGTCATCACCACCGTGCCCAACGTGTCGTACATGGTCTACGACAAGCAGGGTGGCTGCAAGGAGGTGCACAACCCCGCCGGTATGCCCGACCCGACGGTGATAGACCGCATAGAGGAACCCTACATACACGCATCCGTCATCACCACCAGCTCGTTTATAGGCCCAATCATGACGCTGTGCCTGGGCAAGCGCGGCGAACTGCTCAAGCAGGACTTCATCAGCGGCAACCGCGTGGAGTTGCAGTACGCAATGCCCCTGGGCGAGATTGTGATTGACTTCTACGACAAGCTGAAGAGCATCAGCAAGGGCTACGCCAGCTTCGACTACCACCAGGCAGGCTTCCGCCCGTCCAAGCTGGTGAAGCTCGACATACTGCTCAACGGCGAACCCGTGGATGCGCTGTCCACGCTGACGCATGTGGACAACTCCGTTGACTTCGGCCGCCGTATGTGCGAGAAACTGAAGGACCTGCTGCCGCGACAGCAGTTCGATATTGCCATTCAAGCCGCCATAGGAGCTAAGATCATAGCACGCGAGACGGTGAAGCAGGTGCGCAAGGATGTGACGGCCAAGTGCTATGGCGGCGACATCAGCCGTAAGCGCAAGCTGCTTGAGAAGCAGAAGCGAGGCAAGAAGAGGATGAAGCAGATAGGCAACGTGCAGGTACCGCAGAAGGCGTTCCTCGCCGTGCTGAAGCTAGACTGATTAGAGAGACCAACCTATACGACCACATACCAACACAACCCTAGCCATGTTAGACAAACGTAGAGATGTAGCACGCGATATCGCTAGAGGATATTGCACACTAACGCCAGATGGTATTGAGACACTAGCTAGTATACTGGTGCCTTTCAAGGTGTCGAAGAATGAAAAACTGATGAAGGAGGGAGAGGTCTGCAAGTTCATGTACTACGTAGACCGCGGCATGGTGCGTCAGTTCTACTTCAAGAACGGACGCGACGTGACCGAGCACTTCAGCTACGAGGGTCGCATCGTGATCTGCATTGAGAGCTTCCTCAAGCAGAACCCCTCACGCCTCATGGTTGAGGCCTTGGAGAACTCGTGGCTCTTCGGTATACCCCACGACCAGTTCCTTGCACTTGTGGAGACCAACAAGGAGATGGACCGCCTGTACCGCAAGATTATCGAACATGCACTCATCTCGTCGCAGGAGCATGCCGACAGCCAGCGCTTTGAGAACGCATCCGAGCGCTATGTGCGACTGCTCAAGACAAAGCCCGAGATTGTGCTGCGCGCCCCAATGGTACATGTGGCATCGTTCTTGCAGATGACACCCGAGACGCTCAGCCGCGTAAGGGCAGCGTATGTTGACTAAAGCTGACATTCAGCTGGTACGCTCACTGGCCACCGTCAAGGGCCGTCGACAGCACGGTCTGTTCGTGGCCGAGGGGCACAGGCTTGTGGGTGAGTTGCTGGAGCATCTGCAGTGTCGCCGCCTGTGGGCCAAGGAGTCGTGGAGGTCGGGCAACAGCCATTGGCTGGCCGACATGCATGGATTGTGTGCCGAGATTGTGTCTGACCAGGAGCTGGCACGCATCAGCCTGCAGCAGCATCCGCAGGATGTGCTGGCCCTGTTTGCCATACCGCCGCACGATGATTCAGCCACGGCGCTGGCCGATGCTGCCCGCTGTGACATCTGCATTGCGCTGGACGGCGTGCAGGACCCAGGCAACATGGGCACCATCATACGGGCTGCCGACTGGTTCGGTGTGCATCACATCATCTGCTCGCGCGACACTGTAGACGTGTACAACCCCAAGGTGGTGCAGGCCACGATGGGCGGTATGGCCAGGGTCGCGGTGCACTACACAGACCTGCCGCAGCTGCTGCGAGACCTTCAGCCCGACACACCCGTCTATGGCACTTCGCTGCAGGGCGACTCGCTCTACGATGCGGCCCTGACACCAGAGCGGGGCATCATAGTGATGGGCAACGAGGGCAACGGCGTGAGCTCCGAAGTGGCCGCGCTCTGCAACCATCAGCTACTCATCCCGTCCTACCCGCCGCAGGCAGCCACCACGGAGAGCCTCAACGTGGGTGTCGCCACCAGCATCATGCTGGCTGAGTTCCGGCGCCGGGCATTGAGCTTCATAACATCAGCCACGCTGGTCGTGCTCACGGCGCTGGTCACGCTGGTATCGGCTTCGTGCTCGTCGGACAAGTTCCTGACCGATGACCAGTTGCTGCTCAACTCCGTAGAGATTCGTTCCGACAATCGGCAGCTGTCCACAGCGCCGCTGTCTACGTACATCCGTCAACATCCCAATGCCAGGTGGTTCAGCCTATTCAAGGTGCCACTGGGCATTTATTGTATCAGCGGCACGGACAGTGCCAGCCGCACCAACCGCTTCTTCCGCCGCATAGGACAGGCACCGGTGGTCTTCGACAGCCTGCTCACAGAACGCTCACGCTCTGACATCGAGGCTGCTGTGCGCAATCTCGGCTATCTGGATGCCGAGGTGTGTGTCAGCGAGAACCGCGTCAAGCACCACAACAACATCAGCTACGACATACACACCGGCGAACGCTACTACGTAGACAGCATGGCATTCCAGATAGCTGACCCGGCGCTCGACTCACTACTCAAGCGCGAGGAGGCTACGGATATACTGCACGGGGGGATGCCCTTCGATGTGAACGTGCTGGCGTCGGAGCGCTCGCGCATCAGTTCCATATTCCAGAACGAGGGCTACTACCTCTTCAACAAGAGCTACATCAGCTTCGAAGCCGACACCACCCGGGGCGACCACAGCGTGGGGCTGACCATGAGCGTGCTGCTGTACCGGCCCACGCTGCAGGACAGCCTGCGTCCGCACCCGAAGTACTACATAGGCAGCGTAAGCTATCGTGCCGACAGCATTGCGGCAGAGAGCGACGCCTCGCCGCTGAGCATCTCGTTCCTGCGCAACAAGAGCGAGCTGGCCGCAGGCAACGTGTATCGCGAGCGCGATGCCCAGGTCACCTATAGCAATCTGTCGAGCCTCTCGGCCGTGGTGGGTGCCAACGTTACATTCACCCCGTCGGCCACTGCCCCCGACACGCTGGATGCTGCAGTCAATCTGGTGATGGCCAAGCGTCGCAGCACGACGCTGGAGCTGGAGGGCACCAACTCGGCCGGCGACTTTGGTGCTGCCATCAGCATGGGCTATCTGAACCGCAACCTGTTCCGCAGGTCGGCGTCGCTCGACGTGACCCTCAGGGGTGCGTACGAGGCCATACACGGACTGGAGGGCTACAATGAGGACAACTACATAGAGTACAGTGTCGAGTCGGAGCTGTCGTTTCCGGAGCTCATATTCCCATTTGTGAGCCGCCAGCTGCGTCACAGGCAGCGTGCGCAGAGCATAGCCGCTGTGATGTACGACTCGCAGGACCGCCCGGAGTTCCACCGCCGTGTGCTCACCGCAGCATGGCGTTACCGTCTGAACTCGCGCGCCGGTCGGGTGCGGCACAGCATCGACCTCGTGGACCTGGACTACGTGTTCATGCCCTGGATCTCGGAGACATTCAGGCGCGAGTACCTAACGGATGTGAGCAGTCGCAACGCCATACTGCGCTTCAACTACGAGAACCTATTCATCATGCGCTGGGGTTACACGTTCCGCATCACCAACCTGACGCAGACAGAACAGACCAGCTACGGTCGTAATGCCTACAGTTTGCGCATCGGTGCCGAGACGGCAGGCAACCTGCTGCGTGGACTGTCCGGCCTGCTCAAGGCGCAACACTCCGAACAGCTTGATGCCTATACCTTATTTAATATAGCATACGCGCAGTACGCCAAGCTGGATGTGGACTTTGCTAAGAGCTTCCGTATAGACGACCGCAATTCGGCTGCCGTGCATCTGGCCGGTGGTGTGGCTGTTCCCTACGGCAACTCAGGCATACTGCCTTACGAGAAACGATACTTCTCCGGCGGTGCCAACAGTGTCAGGGGATGGGCTGTCAGAGGGCTAGGACCGGGCTCGTTCTCCGGCACCGACGGGCGCATAGACTTCATTCATCAGACGGGCGACATGAGGCTGGATGCCAGTGCCGAGTGGCGTACACACCTGTTCTGGAAGCTGGATGGAGCGGCATTCGTGGATGCCGGCAATGTGTGGACGCTGCGCGACTACGAGGAGCAGCCCGGCGGTCAGTTCCGTTTCGACAAGTTCTGGAAGCAGATAGCGATGGCCTATGGCTTGGGCATAAGGCTCAACTTCGGGTACTTCATCATCCGTCTGGACGCAGGCATGAAGGCCATTGATCCCGCCTATTCATCGGGCAAGCGCCACTATCCGATAGCGCATCCCGACTTCAAGCGCGACTTCCATCTGCACTTTGCGGTGGGTCTGCCGTACTAGCGTGGTGATGCGGCCGTGAGTCGGGGGTGTTGTTAAAAGTCCAAAAAGAATAGGCCGCGAAATTGTAGGTTTGTGCAAATAGCATTATCTTTGTCGCGAATATACATTTAACAAAGGCCTATTATGTTCAAGTTTCTATGTCTTGGTAGCGGAAGCAGCGGCAATTGCTATTGCCTTTGGACCGAGCATGGCTGTATCATAATAGATGCCGGCTTGGGTATGCGCACCATTAAGCGTCACTTCCAGGCCTACGGACTGTCGTTCCACAATGTGCTGGCTGTGCTGGTGACGCACGATCATGCCGACCACATCAAGTCGGTGGGCAAGCTGGCTGCCGACTTCAATATCCCCATCTATGCAACGCGTGCCGTGCACGAGGGCATCAACAAGAACTATTGTGTAAGCCCCAAGGTGCACGAGGAGCATCAACGCTACATAGAGAAGGATGCGAAGTTCACGGTTGGCGACTTTAATGTGACACCATTCGACATACCTCACGACAGCACCGACTGTGTGGGCTATCATGTTGAGGCCAAGGGCATAACGTTCTGCCTGATGACTGATGTCGGTCACATCACGGAGCGTGTGCGCTCGGAGGTGGAGGCTGCCAACTATCTGGTGCTGGAGAGCAACCACGACAAGGAGATGCTCATGGAAGGCCCTTATCCTGCCTACTTGAAGGATCGCATTTCCGGTCCTATGGGCCATCTGAGCAACAATGAGGCAGCTCAGGTGCTGGGCGAATCGGCCGGTCCGAACTTGAAGCACGTCTGGCTGTGCCACCTCAGCGAAGAGAACAATCACCCTGAGCTGGCTCGCAAGACGGTCGATGCCTATCTGCGCAGCCTCGGTATAGTGGCAGGTGTGGACTTCCAGCTCGATGTGCTGAAGCGCAGAGTGCCGTCGCAGATCTACGAGCTGCACAACGAGCAACTGCTGCTTGACATGTGATTACTGGTAGCTGTCGTAATGCGTCACTTCAGGGTTCGTGTTGCCAGACTTGTTGTACAGCTTGCACACACGTTTCGACTCGGCCACCATGCGCTCGTGCAGTACGTGACAATCGGCAATGATCGGATTCTCAAACCATTGCATATAGGAGGCGTGGGTGCACGAGATGCACTTCACAAATATATCGTCCTTGCTCTTTGATGCCATCTGATAGTGTGCTTTATGCTGTCAGTGTTATAGTCTTTGCGCCTGCAACGATGCATCAGTCATCGTCTTGCGGCGCACAAAGTTATTATAAAGTTTCCACATTGTGGCGTATTCTCCGAGATAAATGATACCTTTGCGCCGCATTTTATCATGGAGTTTACGACAAGCTCACAACCTCATAACCACGATGCTGTTATATCTTGTTTATGCTATCATTGGAGCGGCTTTGGTGCTCTTGGGAGCCGACAAGCTCACAGATGGCTCCGTTGGTCTCGCCGCACGTGCCGGTATGTCGGAGATGGTTATAGGCCTAACAGTAGTGGCCTTCGGTACATCGCTGCCTGAGTTCATTGTCAGCCTGTTGGCCGCAGTGGGCAGCGATGATGCTGCCACAGCCCTCAGCGTGTCCAACATCGTGGGCAGCAATGTGTTCAACACCCTCGTTATCGCAGGTGTGTCGGCTGCTGTGTGCCCCATTGCCATCTCGCGCACTACGGTGAACAAGGATATTCCGCTCTGCATCATGGCCAGTGTAGTGCTTGCTGCCCTCGCACTAGACGATGTAATGTCGGGTGGCTCAACGCGCATCCTGACTCGTGGCGACGGTATTGCGCTACTCGGCTTCTTTGCTATCTTTATGGCCTACACCTTCAGTCTCGCGCAGAAGGATAAGCCCGCTGAGGCTGACGCTGATGCGCAGAGCACACAGCCCATGTCGGCCACACGTATAGCTATATACATCGTGCTGGGTCTGGGCGGACTGATAGGCGGTGGACAGCTCTTCGTGGAGGGCGCCAGTGGTGTAGCACGCGAAGCAGGCGTGAGCGAAGCCGTGATAGGTCTCACACTCGTGGCTGGCGGCACATCGCTGCCAGAGCTCGCCACCAGTATCGTGGCAGCCCGCAAGGGGCAGAGCGCACTAGCCATAGGCAATGTGGTGGGCAGCAATCTCTTCAATATCTTCTGGATTCTCGGTGCCTGCTCGTGCATCACACCGCTAGCCGTCATAGGTCTCACGCCCATCGACTTCGGAATGCTTATAGCCAGCAGCCTCCTCTTCTGGCTCTTCGCCCGCAGCAGTTACAAGCTCTCACGCTGGGAAGGTTACCTCATGGTCACCGTCTACATCGCCTACCTCGCTTGGCTGATACATTAATGTGTGAGAGTCTTGCTGCGGAGCAGGCAGCTTGTACAAGTATTCTGGGGCGAAGGCAGTTATTTAGTGATGGTTAAAAAATAACTTGGTACGATTTTATGGGAAAGGATTAGCACTCATCTTTTTGGCTTCATTGCCTCCATTCATCAGTCACGTAGCCCGCTACGCTCCTTCTTCGTGCAGACAAATAAGCTCAAAAATATGAGTCAAATCGTTCCAACGTATTATTTAACCCAAATCGGTCATTAGACCAACTATTCGTTATAATATCGCCTATTATAAGTCTATTCATGCCATATCAGCATTTCTTTCGGCATCTTGTCCACATCCCTGTCTTGACGTAGCCCGCTACGCCTTCGCCAGTGATGCAGCCAATCTGCTCGAAACAAATACCAATCTGACATAAATCCTAATGACCGATTTGGGTTTAATCATCACTTATTGCAGCGCATTGAGCAACCGGGCCAGGCCGTGCATCGAGCTGAACACCACATTGGCGCCGGCTTCGATGAGGGCGTCGGCAGACAGGGGGCCGGTGTTGACGGCTATGGTGTAGATGCCGGCAGCATGGGCAGCCTGCACACCGAGCGGGGCGTTCTCTACGACAATGGCTTCGTCGGCCTGCACGCCGGCTTTCTGGAGTCCCATGAGGTAAGGCTCAGGGTTGGGCTTGCCGTAGCGCACATCGTTGGCTGTGACCATGTACTTCGGAGTGAAGGTGCCCGGGTAGGCCTGATTGAGCCTGCCGAGCAGCGATTCCTGTGCTGAACCGGTGACCAGCACGGGACGCAGGTTGCGTCGCCTAACCTCGGCCAGCACTTCGGCAGCACCGGGCATAGCCGGTGCATCGCCGTGCTGGGCAAGGTATTCGTTGAAATAGACGCACTTGGCTGCATAGATTTGCTGCACCTCCTCGTCGGTGGCAGCACGGTGCCAAGTGCGCTGGGTGAGGATGTTGATGGTGGATGCTCCTGTGCGGCCTTCGTTCTGATAGACCTCCTCGGGCTGCATCTCAAGACCATACTGTCGCATGGCTTTAACCCATGCGACAGCATGACCCGGCATACTGTCAAACAGCACGCCGTCCATATCGAATAGAACTGCTTGGAGCATTACTCTAATCTCTTCCGAATCTCCTCGGTCTCCTTCTCGTAGCCAGGCTTGCCGAGCAGAGCGAACATGTTCTTCTTGTAGGCTTCTACGCCGGGCTGGTTGAATGCGTTGACATCCAGCAGCTGGCAGTGCAGGCCACATGCGCGCTCGAAGAAGTAGATGAGCTGTCCGAGGTGGTAGGCGTCAAGGCGTGAGATGCTGATGCGGAGGTTGGGCACACCACCGTCCACGTGGGCAATCTGTGTGCCGAGCTCAGCCATCTTGTTGACCTCGTCCACGCGCTTGCCAGCCAGGAAATTCAGGCCGTCGAGGTTCTCGTCGTCGTTTGGGAAGAGGAGCTGATGCTCGGGCTGCTCCACGCTGATCACGGTTTCGAAGATGGTGCGCTCGCCCTGCTGGATCCACTGTCCCATGGAGTGCAGGTCGGTGGTGAAGTCCACGCTGGCGGGATAGATGCCCTTGCCGTCCTTGCCCTCGCTCTCGCCGAAGAGCTGCTTCCACCATTCGGATACGAAGTGCAGCTTGGGCTGGTAGTTGACCAGAATCTCTATCTTCTTGCCTGCGGTGTAGAGTGCATAGCGTGCGGCGGCGTACTGCGCAGCGGGGTTCTCGGCGAAGGAAACGGTGGCGGCAGTGGCCTGTTCCATGTCCTGTGCACCCTTCACGAGCTGTGCGATGTCGAAGCCGGCAACGGCGATAGGCAGCAGGCCTACGGGGGTCAGTACTGAGAAGCGGCCGCCCACGTTGTCGGGTATGATGAAGCTCTTGTAGCCCTCCTTGTCGGCACATGTGCGGGCAGCGCCGCGCTTGGCATCGGTGATGGCCACGATGACCTTGCGTGCCACCTCCTTGCCGCGCTGCTGCTCGCACTGCTTCTTCAGCAGACGGAATGCCAGTGCGGTCTCGGTTGTTGTGCCGCTCTTTGAGATGTTGATTACACCGAAGCGCTTGTCGCTCAGGTACTGTGTCAGTTCGTACAGATAGTCCTCGCCGATGTTGTTGCCGGCGAAGAGGATGGTGGGGTTCTTGCCGTCGTTCACGAGCCACTGGAAGCTGTTCTGCAGAGCCTCGATAACGGCCTTGGCACCCAGGTATGAACCACCGATGCCAGCCACCACTACGGCGTCGCACTCCTTGCGCAGCACCTCGGCTGTGGCGCAGATTTCTGCGATGAACTCAGGGGTGATGCTCGACGGCAGGTGCAGCCAGCCGAGGAAATCGTTTCCGGCACATGTGCCATTCTCCAAAGCCTTCTGAGCATCGGCAATGCGGCTCTCGTAGGCGGCGATGTCTGCTGCGCTGACCACAGCAGCGGCCTTAGTCAAATCAAGTTTCAACATATTGTGTATTTATTAGGTTTATGTTTCGATTCGCAAAGATAGTACCTTTCTGCTGCATAGGCAACAATTAATGCAAAAAGTTCGCGACACGCTGCAAAGCCGCTTGCAATGCGGCATTGCGAGGTGTTCACCGCGATGTCGCACAAAAAACATGCGCGTGTTAAATAAATGACACGCGCATGTTTTTTA
>CALEPV010000092.1 GCA_937910905.1 uncultured Prevotellaceae bacterium | reverse complement strand
AGGCCATGATGCAGGACGGCAAGGCGCTGCAGAGCGGCACCAGCCACTTCCTGGGCCAGAACTTCGGCAAGGCCTTCGACGTGCAGTTCGTGAACCAGAACAACGAGATGGAGTACGCCTGGGCCACATCGTGGGGTGTGTCAACCCGCCTGATGGGTGCGCTCATTATGACCCACTCCGACGACAACGGCCTCGTGCTGCCGCCTATGCTGGCTCCGATACAGGTTGTACTTATACCTATATATAAGACACCCGAGCAGCTGGCAGAGCTCAGCGCCAAGCTCAATGCCATAGGCGACGAGCTGCGTCAGCTGGGCATCAGCGTGAAGGTGGACGACAACGACCAGAAGCGTCCGGGCTTCAAGTTCGCTGACTACGAGCTGAAGGGTGTGCCTGTGCGCCTCGTGATGGGCGGCCGCGACCTGGAGAACGGCACCATCGAGGTGGTGCGCCGCGACACCCTGGAAAAGGAGACCGTCAGCATCGACGGCATTGCTGCCTATGTGAAGCAGCTGCTCTCCGACATCCAGCAGAACATCTACGAGAAGGCCCGCAAGTACCGCGACGAGCATATCTACGAGTGCGAGAACTACGACGAGTTCAAGGAGCGCATCAAGGACGGCGGCTTCTTCCTCTGCCACTGGGACGGCACAGCCGAGACCGAGACGCAGATCAAGGAGGAGACGCAGGCCACTATCCGCTGTGTGCCCTTCGGCGTGGAGCAGACCCCAGGCGTGGATATGGTCAGCGGCAAGCCCGCCAAGTGCCGTGTGCTGATAGCACGCTCATATTAAGGTGGGTTCTATTAATTCCCACCGTTAATAAATGATGAATAATGTGATTAACGTTTTGCCCTCTTTCCGCTTCTTTTTGGTGCAGAGTGTCAGCTTCTTCGGTCACATAGCCCGCTATGCTCCCTCATCAGCTGACACTCTGCACTCAAAAATAAGCTTCAAATAGGACAAAGCGAATTAATAGAACCCACCTTAAGCCAGACGCAGTAGACAAGCCACATAGCACAATGCCGAGCAACACTTCACATAAGCCTTACCGCTGGATACCTTCGCTCTATGTGGCAGAGGCATTGCCCTACGTGGCTGTGATGGTGATGGCCACCACGCTCTACAAGCGTATGGAGCTGTCCAACACTGAGTTGGCACTCTACACGTCGTGGCTCTATCTGCCGTGGGTGATCAAGCCGCTGTGGAGCCCTTTCCTTGCGGCCCTGCATACTGAACGCTGGTGGGTGATGGCCATGCAGCTGCTTGTAGGAGCGGGTTTCGCTGGCATAGCCCTCACGCTGCCCACAGCCTTCTGGCTACAGGGTTCGCTGGCTTTCTTCTGGCTCCTGGCCTTTGCCAGTGCCACCCACGACATAGCAGCCGATGGCCTGTACATCATAGGGCTGGACACCAGCGAGCAGTCGCTTTATATCGGTGTGCGCAGCACATTCTACCGTATCGGCATGATTCTCGGACAGGGTGCGCTCGTAATGCTTGCAGGCAGGCTCGAGCACTACATGGCCGTGCCTATGGCGTGGAGCATCACCTTCGCGCTCATGGCAGCCTGCTTCCTGTGTCTCTTCTTGTGGCATCGCTATGCGTTGCCGACTGTAGTCCCCCACACCGAAGGCTTCTCTGTCCGCCACCTGCTGTCGGAGTTCTGGCTCTCGCTCACTACATTCTTCAGCAAGCCTCACATAGTGCCGGCATTGCTGTTCATGCTTCTCTTCCGCTTTCCCGAGGGACAGCTGGTGAAGATAGCCAATCCCTTTATCATCGATTCCGTAGACAATGGCGGTCTTGGCATGGACACTGAGGATGTAGGGTTCATCTATGGCACGTTGGGCGTGATAGGTCTGCTCGGGGGTGGGCTGATAGGCGGCTATTTAGTCTCCCGTGACGGCCTAAGCCGATGGCTGTGGCCAATGGTGCTGGCCATCTCCGTGCCCGATGCAGTCTACGTGCTGCTCAGTGCCGTCTCGTCACACTCGTTCCTGCTGGTCAGCTCTTGCGTGCTTATAGAGCAGATAGGCTATGGCTTCGGGTTCACGGCCTATTCCCTTTTTCTCGTGAACTTCTCCAAGGGGGAACGCAGCACGGCGATCTTCAGCCTCTGCACAGCCATGCAAGCTCTTGGCATGATGGTGCCCGGCATGGTGGCAGGCTATATGGCCGACCACTTAGGCTACTTCCGTTTCTTTTGCTGGATTTTAGCCTGTTGCCTCGTTACCTTTGCCGTAACAGCCTTCATAAAGGTAGACCCCAGCTTCGGGCGCAAACAGTAGAGGCGTGACGAAGCTGGCCTGTCAGCCTGTGCAGCACGCTGTTGAGAGCTGAGCAGCACGCTGTTGAGGGTTGAAGAGCAGGCTGTCGAGATACAAATAGCGTGCGGATGAGCAATCATCAGCACGCTATTGCTTAATGTCTGTGGTGTCGGCCGCTGTGACTATTTGCCAGCCTTTGCATTGGCTGTAGCGTCATCGTCCACATTGCCTCGCTTCTCCTTCTTGGCCAGCATAAGGATGGTGAACGCATAGCTGCTAATCCATTGCTCTGAGAAGCCGAGCAGTTGCTGGTACTTGCGCACCTGCGCACTTGTGCGGCGCACCTCTTCGTCCTTCCAGTCAATCTTGGTGAGGATGTCGTGCACGCTTCTTTCGGTCATCTTCTGCAGAGTGCCCTTCATAAATGCAGGCAGTCGGAACTTCCACTGCATTAGGTTTCCCATCAGCATCATCAGGTCCTGTGAGAAGCCTTGGAACTGCAGCATGTATGGCTGCACATCCTGCAACTTGCGGCAACGCTTCTTGATGCTTTGGTCAATCTCCTTGGTGAAGCCTTCGTCTACGGAGTATATCTCTTCGAGCATCTTGGCGCAACGCTTCTTTTCGCCCACGCCGAGCTTGTTGTTCACTGTTGGCACTTTCAGTGTCTGCTTGAATACACGCAGGTCGGGCAACGCAGAGAGGTTGGTGATGCCTACTTGCGATGCTATTGTAGCCTGGAAGTACACGCGAATCAGCGTCATAAAGTCTTCCATGCCGCCTATGGTAGTTGTCTGTTGTTCTTGTTTCTTGCCGAATAGTTTGCTTAAGAATGACATAGTGTAGTTATGGTGTGTTAGTGTATAATGCTGCAAATCAGAATGTGTCCTCCATCGTGGCATCGGCCTTGATTTCATCAATCACCTTGAGCAGGTACTGGCCATACTGGTTCTTTATCATTGGCTGAGCCAGTTGCCGCATCTTGTCTTCGGTAATCCATCCCCTGCGGTAGGCGATACCTTCGAGGCATGCAATCTTCAAGCCCTGCCTCTTCTCTATCACCTCGATGAATGTCGATGCCTCCGACAGGCTGTCGTGCGTGCCGGTGTCCAGCCACGCAAAGCCGCGCCCGAGCGTCTGCACCTTCAGCTCGCCGTTTTGCAGGAACTCCTGGTTCACGGTGGTTATCTCCAGCTCGCCACGTGCCGATGGCTTGATGTGTGCCGCCACATCGACCACCTTGTTGGGGTAGAAGTACAGACCTACCACGGCGTAGTTGCTCTTAGGCTTAGCTGGCTTCTCTTCGATACTGAGGCAGTTGCCATCGTGGTCGAACTCGGCTACGCCGTAGCGCTCTGGGTCGCTCACCCAGTAACCGAATACGGTGGCCTTGGCTTCGTGCTCTGCGTTGTGCACAGCTTCGTGCAGCAGGCGGCTGAATCCTGCGCCGTGGAATATGTTATCGCCCAGCACCAGACACACGGAGTCGTTGCCGATGAACTCGCGTCCGATGATGAATGCCTGTGCCAGTCCGTCGGGTGATGGCTGCTCGGCATACTCGAAGTGCACTCCATAGTCGGCCCCGTCGCCGAGCAAACGGCGGAATGCAGGCAGGTCGTATGGCGTAGAAATGATGAGTATATCCCTAATGCCTGCTATCATCAGTACGGAGATGGGGTAGTATATCATGGGCTTGTCGAACACAGGCAGCAGCTGCTTCGATACTCCCTTGGTGATAGGGTAGAGGCGCGTGCCTGAGCCTCCGGCCAGAACAATTCCTTTCATTGCTAGTAGCTATTCTATGTTTGCCACGCTGCCAGTATGATGGTACAGCGTGACACGTGTGTCCATTCTCTTATTGAAAAGCGCATCCGACAGAATCTCTGTGCTGCCCATCTGTGCCACAGGCACCTCCAGCCGTGCCAGCTCGCGTTCCGCTGTGCTTATGACGATGAGTGCACGTGCAGGCACATTGACCCACACGCCCTGCTCCATCTTGTGCTTGCGCTTGTCGCTATCCGTGCTGGCCTGGTACTGCGGCAGTGTACCTAGAGGCTTAATGCTAATCCACACGGGTTCGCCGCTCAAGTCGTCGCTGTCCACTACGCCTAATCTGCGTGAGAAGCGGCAAAGCATGGTACGCTGTTCGGCATATGCTTCCTTTTCGGTTGCGGAGATGTCGATGGCTTGCGGCGTGAACTCCAGTGTCTGTACTTCTGCGCTGGTCAGCGTCTGCCCCTTGAACATGCTCTCCAGCGCACGGCTCTGCAGGTCGAGGTTGTCCAGCATGAGCTGTAGCTGGGCACCGTCCTTGGGCGTGTTGTCTGCCTCTCCTCTCACCAGAGCATTGCGGCTGTCGCGGATGTCGTATATCTCCTCGGCCGTGAGCTGTGCCATCTTTGCTGTGCTGCCGGCTGCAAGGATATCCTGTGTCATGTAGTCGCGTCCGTTGAGTGGCTTCGGAGCTGGTATGGCTTCAGGCAGGTCGGGTAGTGGCTGTTGCTCGCCATCGGTGTTGATGGCCAGCAGAAGTCCATCGTCGCTGAGGCTAACCAGCGGAGCCGATGTCTTCTGTCGGAGCTTGATGTTGAATGCCTTAGTGCTGTCGGGCACGCCGTAGGGCACAACCTGTAGGCTCTTTATAGTCCACAGTGTGCTTTCTTCCTGCGGCACATCAGCCAGTCGCAGAAAGCGGTTGGCGTAGGCGGCATAATCGCCTGGCTTGGTGATGCTCTTCTCTGCAACGAAGGCTATACGCAGTTGTGTCATGGGTAGGAAGTAGTTAACACCCTCAATGGTCACCCCAGGCCTGAACGCTGTAACCTCGGTCTGTGCTGCGATGCCGCATAGCATGGTGCATACCATTATCCCCAGTGTAAAATATCTCTTCATAGTCATATAAACATACAATCAGCGAACCACAAGCTGTGCGTGGGTGCACAGCTTGTGGTGCTCTGTATCTGTAAACAGTTGGTAGTAGTATCGCGTACAGTTACTTGATGCCGTTCTCGCGGTCTATCTCAGCGAAGATGGCATCAATCATACCTTCCTTGGTCTTGCAGATGCTCCAGTCGAAGGTGTGGCGTATGCCCTGCGATGCGAACCATAGCGACAGCGGCTCTGTCTGCTTGTGGTACACCTCGAAACGTGCACGGATGGTTTCCTCGTTGTCATCGGCACGTCCTTCCAGTGATGCTCTGCGTAGCAGGCGCTTCATCAGCGTGTCCTCATCGACCACCAGTTCAATCATCATGCCGAGGTCGTGGCCACGCTGTGACAGCATCTGCTTGAGGGCCTCTGCCTGTGGTATGGTGCGTGGAAAACCGTCGAAGATTACACCCTTTTCGGTAGGATGGCTGTCGTAGGCCAATGCCAGAATGTCAATCATCAGCTGGTCAGGTATCAGCTGACCATTGTCGATGTAGCCTTGCGCTATCTTGCCCAGCTCTGTGCCTTGCTTAATCTCTGCACGCAGCACGTCGCCGGTGCTGATGTGCCCCATTCCGTAGCGTTCCACAATAGCCTCGCTATATGTGCCTTTGCCAGAGCCTGGCGCTCCAAAGATAATGATGTTTTTCATTGTGTGATATTCAATGAGAGTCGTTAGCTCTCAATTACAGTATATATGTCGCGTGTATTACGTCCGAATCCATCATAATCCAAACCGTAGCCTACGATGAACTCGTTGGGTATTTCCATGCAGCAGTAGTCGATGGGAATCTTCACCTTCAGGGCGCCCGGCTTCACCAGAAGGGTGCATACCTTGATGCTTGCGGGGTTGTGGGCCTTCAGCGTCTCTATCATGTGTGCCATTGTCAGGCCTGAGTCGATGATGTCCTCCACTATGACTACATGACGGTCGGTGATGTCCTTGGCCAGACCTATCACCTCGCGTATCTCACCAGTACTCTGTGTGCCCTGATAGCTGGTCAGCTTGATGAAGCTCACCTCGCACGGTATGTTTACCTCGCGCAGCAGGTCGGCAGCGAATACGAATGAACCGTTCAGCACGGGCAGAAACAGTGGCTCCTTGCCATTGAGGTCATTGGCGATCTCCTTTGCCACGCGGCTTACTTCTCTCTTGATTGTCGCCTCCGGTATGCTTATACGGAATGTCTTGTCGAGTACTTGTAGAGTGTCCATAACTTAGCTTTGACACGGCAAAAGTACTGATTATATTTTGTATTATCTATGCTTTGCCGTAATTTTGCCGAAAAAAAGATGAAGATACTCACGGCTGGCCAGTTCCGAGAACTCGACCGCTATACCATAGAACAAGAGCCGATAGCGTCCATAGACCTGATGGAACGTGCTGCCGATGCTGTAGCCAAGGTGTTGCTGCGCCGTTATCCCGGACCTCGTCGCATGGTTGTGCTGGCCGGTCCTGGTGGTAATGGTGGCGACGGATTGGCTGTTGCGCGCTTGCTTAGCGAGGCTGGCTGGACAGTGGAGGCTTTTCTCTTCAATGTGGGTCGCGGCCTCAGCGATGACTGCGCTACTAACCGCGACCGCCTGCGGGCTATGACGGATGTGCGTCTGACGGAGATTACGGCCGAGTTCTCTTTCCCTGAACTGCATTCAGGCAACATTGTGCTGGATGCTCTGTTCGGTACGGGCTTGAGCAAGCCCCTCAGTGGTGGCTTCGCTCAGGTGGCTAAACGCTTGAATCGTAGCAGCGCAACCGTCGTTGCGGTAGATGTTCCATCGGGCCTGATGTGCGAGGATAATAGCTACAATGATACGTCCAGTATCGTGCGTGCAGCGCTCACCATCTCTATTCAGGTGCCTAAGCTGGCCTTCCTCTTTGCTGAGAACTACCGTTACTGTGGTGAGGTGGAGTATGTAAATATAGGTCTTTCTGAGGAGGAGCTCGCCTTGATGCAATCGGCCTTTTGGCTCACAGAGGCACAGGAGATGGCCAGTATGCTGCGTCGTCGTTCACCCTTCGCTCACAAAGGTACAGTGGGGCACGCCCTGCTGGTGGCGGGCAAGCGTGGTATGGCCGGTGCTGCGATTCTAGCTTCGCGTGCGGCTCTGCGTGCAGGCTTGGGCAAGCTGACAGTACACACGCCCTATTCCAATTTGGACATCATGCAGATGTCTGTGCCCGAAGCAATAGTTGATTTCGATATCGACAGCAACATTGTCACCGAAGCGGTGGACGCGTCCAACTATCAGGCTATCGCCATAGGACCGGGCCTTGGTACTGAAACCACCACTGCCTATGCTGTTCATTCCTATCTGAAGCAGCAAGCCTGCCCGATGGTACTGGATGCCGATGCTATCAACATCCTTGCTGACAACCGCGAGTGGCTGGCAGACCTGCCGGCAGAGACAATCCTAACCCCGCATCCTCGTGAGTTCGACCGGCTGACGGGTAGCTACACGTCCGACAGCTATGAGCGACTGAACCGCGCACGCTCCTTCGCCATCACATATCATTGCTTCCTTGTGCTTAAAGGACATTATACAGCTATCTGCACACCGATGGGGCAGGTGATATTCAACACTACGGGCAATGCAGGCATGGCTACTGCCGGCAGCGGCGATACACTTACAGGCATCATAGCGGGTTTGCTGGCTCAGGGCTATCTGCCGTCCGAGGCGGCCCAGCTGGGTGTCTACCTGCATGGGCTGGCCGGTGACATCGCTGCCAGTCAGATGTGCGAGGAGAGTATCATCGCCTCCGACATCGAGCGCTATCTGCCACAAGCCATCAGCAAGTTGAGAAACTTGGAGCACATTCATTAATTGCGTATGGAAACAAACTTTATAGATTATGTCAAGATAGTGTGTCGCTCAGGCAAGGGCGGTCGTGGTTCTGCACACATGCATCGTGCCAAGTATGTGCCTATGGGAGGGCCTGACGGCGGCGATGGAGGTCGTGGCGGACACGTCTATTTGCGAGGCAACCGCAACTACTGGACGCTATTGCACCTGCGCTATGAGCGCCATGTATTCGCCTCTCACGGTGGCAACGGCGGTAAGAGTCGAAGCCACGGCGCCGACGGCGAAGACCGCTACATCGATGTGCCGTGTGGTACAGTGGTGTACGATGCGATGACCGGACGCTATATCTGCGATGTGACTACCGATGGTCAGCTGGTTCTGCTGCTGCAAGGCGGTCGTGGCGGACTGGGCAACTGGAACTTCCGCACCAGCACCAATCAGGCACCGCGTTATGCACAGCCAGGTGAGCCAATGCGTGAGCAGACCATTATCCTCGAACTAAAGATGCTTGCCGACGTAGGTTTGGTGGGCTTCCCGAATGCGGGCAAGAGCACATTGGTGAATGCCATCAGCTCGGCACATCCGAAGATTGCAGGTTATCCGTTCACCACGCTGGAGCCGTCGGTGGGTGTGGTGCAGTATCGCGACAACCGTTCTTTCGTCATAGCCGACATACCCGGCATCATCGAGGGTGCCAGCGAAGGCAGGGGGTTGGGACTCCGCTTTCTGCGTCACATCGAGCGCAATGCTCTGCTACTGTTCATGGTGCCGGCTGATACAGACAATATCCTCCACGAGTACGAGGTGCTACTGAACGAGCTGGAGCAGTACAACCCAGACCTAGCGAAGAAGCAGCGTATGTTGGCCGTCACAAAGGCTGACCTCATAGATGATGAACTGCAACAGCTACTGTCGGCAGAACTACCATCGGATGTACCCGTTGTGTTCATATCGTCGGTGACCAACTATCACCTCACAGAGCTGAAGGACATGCTCTGGCAGCAGCTTGAGGCAATACCAGACCTCCATCACGAGGCCATTGCCTCCGCCGCGCATCGCGACAAGGACTTTGACTTCCTGCAGTCGGAACTCGCTGCCGAAGGCCAGGACGACGTTATAGAGATTCTCGATGACGATGCTATAGAGGACGTGGACGACGATATCGAAATCCTTGATGAGATGGAGGATGTGTAGCTCCATTTGCGAGGATAATGTGCTGCATGGTGCAGAAATCGTACTGCAAAAGTTGGACGAATGAAAAACAATGACTACTTTTGCCGCAAATTAGCGAAAAGCACTCCATGACGGCTAATGAAGAAAAGACATTAAGCGTCTTAGAAACTCGCACTCGGCAGCTCATACTGCAGTATCAGCAGTTAAGTGCGGAGAACGCTGAGCTACTCGATGACCTCGTACAGAAGGACAACGAGTTACGCGAGGCGCGTAAGAAAATCAAGCTTCAGGAGGGCACAATAGCTAACCTCAAAATGGCGCGTATACTTGAGATAGGCGACAACGACCTGGCCGCAGCCAAGCAACGCATCAGCCATTTGGTGCGAGATGTGGACAAATGTATCGCCTTGCTCAAGGGCTTAGGCCCACAGGCAGAGCCAACCAACGAATAGCGAAGCACTGTCATGGAAGTAAGCGATAAGTTTCAGATAACCATCAAGCTGGGTGGACAGAACTTTTCCATCACCATACTGCGTGAGGATGAACTGTTCTACCGCAACGCTGAGAAGCTCATCAACGAGCGATTCACATACTACGTTAACCACTTTCCGCAGCAGGATAAGAATACGTACATGCTTATGACAGTGCTCGACATAGCTGTGCGTATGCAGAAGATAGAGGCTCATGGAAACCTCAGCCCTGTAATGCCGAGACTGCAGAAGCTGGTGGAGGAAATCAACGTAGCGTTGTAGCTACACCCTGTCCTGACTATATCCCACATGCGTCGCACCACCGAGATTTACATCGGAGGCGCGATGTTTCTGTGTACATATCGGAATCCGTCAATGCAGATAGAAACACTTAATACATATATATAAACCATTCAATCATGAACCTTATAGGACTAATTATCACCATTGTGGCCTGCGTAGTGGCGCTGGCCGTGCTGATATATCAGTTGGTTTGGTACAAGCATACCAAGCCTGCGCAAATCAAGCAGATGCGGGAAGAGGCCAAGAAAGAGGCCGAGGTAATCAAGCAGAAGAAGCTGCTGGAGGTTAAGGAAAAGTTCCTCAACAAGAAGGCCGAGCTTGAGAAAGAAGTGCAGCAGCGCAACCAGCAGATACAGCAGGGAGAGAACCGACTGAAGCAGCGTGAGCTGAGTCTCAATCAGCGGCAGGATGAGTTGACGCGTCGCAAGCAGGAGCAGGAGAACGAGCGCAAGCGCATGGAGCAGCAGCAGACTGCACTCCAGAAACGCGACGAGGAACTGCAGCAGCGCTTGGACGGTCTCATCGAGCAGGAACGCTCGCAGTTGGAGAAGATAAGCGGCCTCAGTGCTGAGGAAGCCAAGGAGCGTCTGATAGAGTCTATGAAGGACGAGGCCAAGACTGCCGCCGCTGCCTACGTGAACGACATTATGGACGATGCCCGCATGACAGCCAACAAGGAGGCCAAGCGCATTGTGATACAGACCATACAGCGTGTGGGTGCCGAGACAGCTGTGGAGAACTCTGTAACAGTCTTTCACATCGAGAACGATGATGTGAAGGGACGCATCATCGGTCGTGAGGGCCGCAATATCCGTGCTCTGGAAGCTGCTGCCGGTGTCGAGATTGTAGTGGACGACACCCCCGAAGCTATCGTTATTTCGGCATTCGACCCTGTGCGCCGCGAGATATGCCGTCTGGCTTTGCACCAGCTGGTGGCCGACGGACGCATACACCCAGCACGCATTGAGGAGGTCGTGGCCAAGGTGAAGAAGCAGATAGATGAGGAAATCATGGACACAGGTAAGCGTACAGCCATCGACCTTGGTGTGCACGGCCTGCACCCAGAACTGCTACGTATCATAGGTAAGATGAAGTACCGTTCCTCCTACGGTCAGAACCTGCTGCAGCACTCGCGTGAGACTGCTAACCTCTGTGCCGTGATGGCAGCAGAGTTGGGTCTGAACGTGAAGAAGGCCAAGCGTGCCGGACTGCTGCATGACATAGGCAAGGTGCCCGATGAAGATCCGGAAACACCGCACGCACTCTATGGTGCCAAGCTCGCTGAGAAGTACAAGGAGAAGCCCGATATCTGCAACGCTATCGGTGCTCACCACGAGGAGATGGAGATGACAAGCCTCATAGCACCTATCGTGCAGGTGTGCGATGCCATCAGCGGCGCACGTCCTGGCGCACGTCGCGAGATAGCCGAGGCCTATATCAAGCGTCTGAAGGACCTTGAGAACATTGCAATGAGCTACTCAGGCGTGGTGAAGACCTACGCTATCCAGGCAGGCCGTGAGCTGCGTGTCATCGTCGGTGCCGACAAGATTGACGATACTCAGATAGAAACACTGTCGTCGGACATCGCCACTAAGATACAGAACGAAATGACCTATCCTGGTCAGGTGAAGATAACGGTGATACGCGAGACGCGTGCCGTGAGCTACGCCAAGTAGTCATCGCTTCCTTCATATAGCATACAAACAGCGTGGAATCACTCTATGTGGTTTCCCGCTGTTTTCTATTTCAACCTTGGCAATGTCAATGCTTGAGTCTTTGATAATGTGTTTCAACCTGTCACCGGCTTACTCCGACTCCGTCAGCCTCTTGGCGCGGTTGCGGCCGCGAATCTCAACGGGCTTGGTAGAAGTGGTGTCGCTGCTGGCTTCGTCCCACAGAGCGTCGCTATTGCTGACCACCTGTTTGGCGTAGCGATTGTAATAGCTGTTGCCGTAGCCGTAGGAGCCCCAGTATGTGTCATAGTCGCGTAGCTCAAACCGTGTGGCGTCGTCCTCGAACAGCTCGCCGGTCCACGAGTCGAATGGCGTGAGCCATCCGCGGAAACGATAGGAGTTGATGGAGTAGTCGCTTATTACGCAGTCGAGGTTGGGGTCGTCGAACTCAAGGTAGATGACACCGTCGCGTACCTCCCAGTCGAACACGTGTGTGATGGTGCGATAGTTGTAATAGTCAATCTCAATGCCTGTGCCATAGCGGTTGCTAAACTCGTTCCATGGCGTGAATGTAATCTCTGAGCCATTGGCCTTTTGGTTGCCGTACCACATGTCGAGGTCGCCGAACCAGTGCCCGTTTACGAGGTTGTAGCCTACTATTTCGTCCTCGTCGCATGAGGTGAATGTGCAAAGAGCTGCCAGCGTAATGGCGATGGTGTATAGATACTTCTTCATAGCAGTAATTGTTTTGTAGGTTTGATGGTGCAAAAGTAGTGAGCTTTGTGCACCTGCGGAAGGGAATAAGCCTAACATTGAGACGGAATTACCCTATTGTGTAGAAGGAAAGCCCGCATGGTGTCATCTGTCTGAGCCTGTCAGCTCATGCCGCGATGCTTGTATATCAGGTCTTTAGCCTCGTTTATGGCCTTCATTTTCTGTTCTGCTGCGGCTATCACATCAGGGCCGAGGTTGGCAATACGGTCGGGATGATGTTTGAGCACCAGCCGTTTGTAGGCCGCACGCACCTCGTCGTCGGTAGCTGTCGGCGACACTTCCAGCACTGTGTAGGCCTGCTCCAGAGTTGTGCTGCCAAGGTTGAGCATGGAGTTCATCTCTGCTTCCGACAGGCCCAGTGCCAGCGTGATGTCACGCAGGGCATTGACCTCGGAGCTGTCCACCACACCGTCGGCCTTGATGAGCAGTGCCAGCAGGCTCACTATCTGCAGCAGCTCGGATGCACCTACTGTGGCACGTAGCTGGTAGCAACAGTTGAGAATCGTCTGGCGGTAGGAGCCTGGCGACTGCTGCTCCTGCTGCTTCTGCTGTTCGAAGAGGCGCAGCATGATGCGTTCGCCCTCGGCAGCTCCCACTTGACCGAAGGTGTCGCGCAGGAAGCGGCGTGCCGTCTCCATCTCGCTGTGCATAATCTTGCCGTCGGCCTTGATGATGTATGCCATCAGTGTGAGCAGCGAAAACAGGAAGCCGTTGCGGGCCTCCTGGTCGAAGCCTTGTGTCCTGTAGGTCGAACCGTAGTGCGACTGACTGTAGCCAGAGCGCCCGTAACTCTGCTGGTATGCGTTTTGCTGGTACGTGCCTTGTTGCTCGCTCTGGTTGAGCGATGGCGCATCGTCCACCAGATTGTCGAACAGGGAGCCCAGCACGAAACCAGCCAATGCTCCAATCGGTCCGCCTGAGAGCAGGCCCAGAGCACCTCCTATCCATTTTGCCTTTGCCATAAGGGGATGTTGTTTGTTGTGTTGAATGTATTGTTGTCAGTTTATCTGATGTGTGAACAAAAGTAGTGCCAATATAGGGATTATCCAAACAAACAACGTACTTTTGCACATAAATGGAGACAAGGGATAACATTACAGGCTCTGCGAGAGTCTATTCGTCAATTGGATTGGTGCTGGAAGGTGGTGCTATGCGAGGCCTTTACTCGGCAGGAATATGCGATGTGCTGATGGAGTCTGGCATAGAGCTGGGAGGCATCGTGGGTGTGTCGGCAGGCGCAGCATTCGGTTGCAACGTGAAGAGCCGCCAGGCTGGACGCCCGCTGCGTTACAATCAGAGGTTTGCGCACGACTGGCGCTATTGCAGCCTCCGCTCGCTTGTCACTACTGGCGACCTCTTCGGAGCTGACTATGCATACCACCGCATACCCAACGAGATGGACGTGTTCGACAATGATGCCTTCGAGCAGAATCCGGTGCGGTTCTGGGCGGTGTGCACGGATGTGGAGACTGGCGAGCCTGTATACAGGCTGCTGGAGCGCGGTGGCGATGAGACATTCGACTGGATACGTGCTTCTGCCTCGATGCCGCTCTGCTCGCGTGTGGTGGAGCTTGACGGGCTTAAGTTGCTTGACGGCGGCGTGGCCGACAGTATACCTCTGCAGTTCATGGAGCAACAGGGCTTCGTGTACAACATCGTGGTGCTCACCCAGCCGCCTGCGTATGTCAAGTTGCGTAACAAGTTCCTTCCGCTGATGCGCATTAGCAAGCTGCGCAAATATCCCTGTTTCCTTGATGCTGTGGCACGTCGGCACGAGATGTACAATGCCGAGCTGGAGTATGTGCGCAGGCAGGAGGCTGCGGGTCGCTGCTTGGTGTTCCGTCCTGACGAACCGTTGCAGATAGGGCACACATCGCACGACGAGGCAGAGATGCAGCGCGTCTATGACATAGGCCGTGCACAGGCCACGGCACGGCTGGACGAAGTCATCGCCTTCCTGGACAAAAGCAATGCGCATATCAGTTGAGTGATATGCGCATTGCTTTTTGCGATGTTATCCGTGCTGCAACCAGCGGTCGGTCTCCTGATAGATTGCCTCTACGCTCTCAGGGCGGTCGTGACCGGGCAGGTCGTCGTAGAATCGCTTGCCGTGCTTCTTGTGCAGGTAGGCTATGCTCTGGCAGCTGGGACGGAACTCGGCCAGGTCGGACGGCTTGATGTTGAGTTCAGTGTTCGGTACGGCTGGTATGATATTGTCCTGCTCGTAGATGGTGGTCCACTCCTGAACGTACCACTCTCCGTTGATGCGTATCAGTCTGTAGAGCATCTGTGCGTCGGCAGCGAGGTCGATGGGCACTCCGTCGATGTCTGAGCGCTGCTGCAACGTGGTCTCCATCATAGCTACAGCTCGGTTGCCGTGCACCCATACCAGGATGCAGTGGATATGGTGAGGAGCGCGCTCCTTGCGTGTCGACAGGGCCTTGATATAGTCCATTCCCAGACCTCGGAACCACGATGAGTTTACCACAGCATCGTCCGTATAGCATGTGCTCATTTCGTCCCACAGTGCATTGTCGCGGCAGAAACGCTCAAAAGTGAGCAGACGTCGCACAGCCTCTTTCTCTAATCTTGCCTCGTGGCTGACGTGTACGGGGCGCTTCAGGATGATGTTGGTTTTCATAGTGGGTAAAGGTCGTTATTTGCTATCTGTACTTTGCATTTGCAAAGATAGGGTATAATGGATAACGTTGTGCAATTTATGGGGATAGTTTACATTATTTAACGTATCGGCCAAACAATGGGAGCCAAGGATGTGATGTCCTTGGCTCCCGTATGGTGCTTGCGCAGCGCCTCTATATATAAATGTATAGGCGGCAGGCTGTTTAGTAGAACAGGTAGCGGTTGTCCTTGATGTTAGCGTTGCGACGCAGGTTGAGGTACAGCTGCTGGTAGTACTGAGATGCTGTACGCTGACCTGTGTAGGGGTTCATCTGGTAGGGCTGTGTGTACATGCTGATCAGACGGTTGCCTACAGTCTCCTTGGCTGCATCGTCCTGTGCAATCTCGTTGGGAGTCTCGTTCACAACCTTTACGGCATATACGCCAGCCAGACCCTTGATGCCCACTGCCTCGGCACCTTTTGCGGTGCGTGCGATAGCGGCGCTCACTGTAGGCTCAGTAGCGATGTGTGCTACGTTGGCATTGACTGTGAAGTTCACATTGCGCACGGTGTCGGGGTCGATTGCACCCTCCATCTGAGCTATAGCGGCGAAGTTCTTGCCGGCCATCTGCTCCTGCAGCTTGGCGGCTTTCTTGTCGTTGATTACCTGCTGCTGTATATACTCGCGCAGCTCTGGGTCGTCGAGTGTTGCGTACTCACCGTCGTTGGCACCAACCACAGCTGCCACTACTAGGTGGTCGTAGTCCTTGCCACCGCAGGTGTAGATGTCCGACAGAGTGTTGAACTTGGTGTCCTTGTCGAATATCCAGTGGAAGATGTCACGTGTCTGTGCCACGCCGCCCACTCGGTTGTCGGTCGATACTACTGTGTAGTTGCGAACCATATAGCCGTTCTGAACTGCATTCTTCTCGAAGTCCTCCACGTTGAGGTTCTTGGCTACGTACTGTGACAGCTTGTTCTTGGTAGCCTTCTCGGTGTCCGATGAGAACTTCAGAGGCACCTTGACGATTGCCACGTCGAACTTCTCGCGGTCGGTGGCGCTGAAGCGGCGGTCCAGCACGCGGAACACGGTGCATACGCCGCCAGCCTCAATCACCTCGGTGGTGCCGGCAGCCTGCGATGTCATCTTCTTGACCATGTCGGCGTCAGCGTGAGCTGTGCGGGGCTCGTACATGGCAGAAGTGAGCCATGCTGTGTCGGCCTGTGTGCCGTAGTCCTTGGCGATGCTGTCGAAAGGCACGCCGTTGCCCAGCAGGGCCATGATGCTGTCGGCCTTGGCACGGTTGCTGGCCGCGTTGGCAGTAGCGAAGCGTATCATGCGGTACTGCACGCTGTCGGGCACAGCTGTGGTGCGGCCGATGAGCTTGAACACGTTGATGGTTGTGTCGGTTTGGTTGATGTAGGGCTCCATCAGCACGAAGCCTGCGGGAGTCTCATCGGTGATGCGTGAAGCCACGTCGCTGGGCAGGCTGGACTTCTTCACGGGGAAGCCCTGATAGCTCAGACGGCTCTGGTTGGCTGCCAGTACTGCCTGTACATCGATGTCGGTGCTGTCGGTCAGCTGCTGTGCCGCCTCGCGCATGTAGCCCATCTGCTCGTCGATGTCGGCAGTAGAAGGCTCGATGCGTACGTCGAGGAACTTGATGTTGCGTGTGGCTGCGGCCGAGCCGTAGCGCAGGTCCTTGCGGAACTGAGGCTTCAGCTCGTCGTACTTGGCCTGAAGCTCAGACTCGGTCACCTCGAAGTCCTCGTCCTTCAGCGTGCTGTAAGGTATGCCTACCACAGCAGCATCCTTGTCCTTGGCGCGGGCCTCGAAGTCGGCCTGTACTGCCACGGGGTTGCTGATGAACAGGCTGGCATACAGAGCCTCGAATTTCGACTTGAGCATGTCGTTGCGCAGCTGGCGCTCGTAGTAGAGCCAGTAGTCGTGGAGCATGGTCAGCATGTTGGCCTGCTCGGTGCTGATACCTGGCTGACTCACCATAGTGGGGTACTCGGTGAGGAAGCGCTGCAGCGATGCCATGTCGGTGATGCCGAAGTATGCCATCGGCGACTGACGAAGGATAGGTGAGATGTTGGTGGTGAGGAACTGCTGCAGTTCGTTGTCTGTCACCATGAGGCCCAGCTCCTCGGCTTCTTTCTGTATGAGCTGTGCTTCTACGTAGTTGTCCCAAGCCTCTTGGCGAATCTGTGCGTGCTCATCGTCGGTGAAGTTGTCACGTCCGGACTGCAGGCGAGTCACGCTTTCGAGCTCGCGCACCATGCTGTTGAACTCTTGGTTGCTTACGTTGTTGCCATTGACTTGGCCAATGCGCTGGCTGCTCTCAGCCTTGCCGGACGAGAGTGAGCGCACAAACTCCTCGGCAATGAATGCGAACAGAGCCAATCCGACAAATAGGATCAGCATAGCACTCTTGCTGCGTAGTTTTTGTAGTGTTGCCATTGTGTGATAGTGTGTATTGATTTGTTATTTGTTTCGTCGGTTGCCTAAAAAGCGCACAAAGGTACGAACTTTTCCCCTAATGGCCACGGTTTTGGTGTGAAATTTGCCTATAGATACCTTATTATTGCAGGTTTTGTGGTTCTTTGGCGTGTAATTGATGCTGTACATCGGCATCGGAGAATGCGAAGCACGACCTTCTGCAATGCAAAGCACGACCCTCTGCAATGCGACAAACGACCCTCTTCACCGCGGCGCACGACTAAAATCACAAGTGTGGTTTTTGTAAATCACACTTGTGATTTCTATGTTTCACACTTGTGATTTTCATCGTGCACCAGGCTGAAGTGAGTCGCAAAGCCTGATGCACAGCCGCTTTTGGCGTGGTGCAGCACCATGCTTCTCGCAACACCGCATTTTGGGAGCCACAATACAGCTCTCCGCCAGCCGCGTCGCAGCGCACTTTTTGCCTTAATCTTCCTTGATGTGAAGTCGCACCAACTCAATCTTGGTGCTGGTGTTCTTGAGCACTTTGAACTGGAACTGACCGATGTCAAGCACTTCGTTCAGTTTCGGGAAACGGCCTATGGCGTTCAGAATCAGGCCGCCTACGGTGAGGTAGTCGTCGCTCTCGGGCAGCTCGATGCCCAGTCGCTCGTTGGCGTGCTCAATCTCCAGGCGTGCCGACAGCTCGTAGTCGCCATCCGGCAGGCGGCGGGCTATGTAGGCCGACTGGTCGTGCTCGTCCTCGATTTCGCCGAATATCTCCTCCACTAGGTCCTCAAGCGTGCAGATGCCACTGGTGCCGCCGAACTCGTCGACCACCACAGCCACGGACTTCTTCTGCTGCATGAGCATACGCATCAGCTTCTGGGCAGTCATCGTCTCGGGTACTATCGGCACCTCGCGTATGTGCTCCGTCCAGTTGTCGCCAGCCTTCAGGCGGAACATCTCTGACGAATGTATGAAGCCCAGGACATTGTCCACATCGCCGTCGTAGACTATCAGCTTGGAGCATCCGCTCTCAACAAAGCGTGCGCGCAACACGTCCAGGCTCTCCTTGACATCCACTGCCACGATCTCCGTGCGCGGCACAATGCAGTCGCGCACCTTGCAGTTGCTGAAGTCCAGGGCGTTCTGGAATATCTTTACTTCGTCGGTAATCTCGGTATCGTCGTCGGTGCTGTCGATGGACGACTGTATCAGGTAGTCCAGGTCCACCTTGGTGAAGGCCTTGTCGGTATCGGCGTGCGAGATGCGTACACCGAACAGCCGCAGCAGGAACTTGCCCAGCCCGCTGGTGAACTTGGAGATAGGGTAGAGCAGCACATAGAACACGAACGCCAGCGGAGCGAAGAACGTGAGTGTGCGGTTGGGGTTCAGCTTGAACAGCGTCTTCGGTATGAACTCACCTGTGACCAGCACGATGATGGTTGAGATGACGGTCTGGAGCAGCAGCTTGAGCCATTCGTCGGTGATGCCGATACTGGTCAGCGGCTCCTCCAGCAGCTTGGCGAACAGTATGCCATAGATTACAAGCGCTATATTGTTGCCCACCAGTAGCGTGCTGATGAAGTTGTTCGGGTGCTGGTAGAACCTGGCTGTGATGCGTGCGCCAAAGCCGCTCTGGGCCTTGTCCATCTCAAAGCGTAGCTTGTTGCTCGACACGAAGGCTATCTCCATGCCGGAAAAGAAGGCAGAGAATGCCAGTACTATGATGATTTCTATAATGAGTGTGCTCATCGTGTTAGGGGGTGGAGTGGCTTGCCGGGCGCGCGTAGCGGCTGTCGCACCGATGCTTCATTGGGCGCGGCAGCGGTACTGTTGGTGCCGGCCTGCGCGGTGCTGTCGGGCGCCGCGGTGGATTCGTCGTCGTTGAACGGTGTATGACCAGTTGAGTTAATGAGGTTATAGCGTGTCATCTGCTCGTCGGAGTGGAACTCGTAGCCTGTCAGTTCCTCGTCGTCGGGAGTGTTGATGCGCATGAACAGGGTGGACCACATCTCGTGGGCATCCATATCCCAGAACAGTTCTTCGGAGCGGAACAGCGTCCCTTCGCGGTTGCGTATCACCACACGTCCGCGCAGCTCCCACAGCCGGTTGTCGTGGCAGTAGGCTGTGTCGGCCTGTACGTGCCACTCTACGTGGAACGTTGTGTCGAACTTCTCCAGGAACAGACCCTTGGTGAATGTCCACTTCTGGGGCGTGGTGATGTAGATGTTCCACTCCTCGGCTATGATGCGATAGCTGATTGTGCCCGAGTCCGATATCAGGTTGCTGATGCCGTGCGCCGTGAGGAACGGCAGCGAATCGCTGTCGTGCACGGCTGGTGCTATATGCTGTTTCGCCTGGTCGCAGGCAGCCATCACGCTCAGACATACCAGCATACCCGCAACCAGCAGGCTGCGGGTGTGACGGAGTAGGGGGGTAGAGTCGGATGTGTCCACGCTAGATTAGAGGAATTTCCACTTGTGGAACCAAGTCTCGCAGAAAGTGATGCTTACGTTGATACGGAACTGGTTCTCGGTGATGAGGTTGCTGCCGGCCTCGCGCCTTACCCACTGCACGCCGATGTTGACTGTCGAGCGGTTGTTCCAGCTGTTCTGTATGGGTAGTCCCAGACCTGCTGTGATGCCATACTCGCGTGGCCCGTCGGCGCCATTGACCTTCATGTAGGGCGACGAATAGTACAAGCCGGCACGGTAGTTGACTCTGCGGTGGTACTGTGGGCTGTAGCGCTCAGGCACGTACTCCACGCCAGCATTCACTCGCAGATGGTTCTTGTAGGCATCCTTGGTGGCGGCATAGATGCCGTTGGACTGCAGCTGCGGCGCTGTGCACGATGCCCAGGGCTCGTAGGTCACGTCGGCAGCTATGGTGAGCTGCTGGTCGTGCCGCCATGCTGCACCTATGCTGTAGGTCATAGGCAGCTGAAAGGCTTTCGGTACTGTCTGCTGTATCGTGTCGCCGCTCTGGGTGGTGCGCAGCAGTGAGGCGTCTGAGCCAATCTTGTGTCCCAGGCCTACGGTGGCGCCTAAGGTCAGCTCGTCGTCGGCGTTCAGCGGGTACTGGTACTGCACACCCAGCTCGGCCTTCCACGTCTTGAGGGAAGCCTTGTAGTAGGTGCTGAGACTGCTGTACGAGCTGCTGCTGGTGCCGTTCTCGGCAAACGACTGTAGGACCTGATGGTTCACGTTGCCCCACATGTAGCCAATGTTGGCACCAATGGAGATGTTCTTCAGGGGCTCCCAGCCGACACCGAGGTATGCATCGTGCAGGCCTCCGTCGCCGTAGTAGGATATTGTCTGGGTGGCTGTCTGCTGGTTGTAGATGCCCAGCACCACATCGTTCTGCTGGCTGAAGTTGTAGCCGATGGAAGAGAAGGGCACCACACCAATGCTCATGCCGACGTGCGGGAATATGCGCCATCCGGCGCTGATGTGGTCGAAGGCGGTATTGTCGTACGTCTGCATCTCGCTGTCCAGAGAGTAGCGGGTGCGCTGCAGGCTCATACCGACATCTAAGATGAACGATAGCGAGTCTATTGCCGAGTAGCTGGCAGGGTTCTGCTTGTTGACTCTAGTTCCGTAGCGCAGGCCTTGGCCTACTCCTCCCATGTTGCGGTTGAAGCTCTGCGACTGGTCGTTCAGCAGGCCCATTCCGAAGCGTGAGTACGATGAACTGGTGCCGCCGCTCTGTGCGTGCATTGCTGCGACGCAGCTGCAGACGATGATGGAAAGTACTATTCTGATTCGGCTCATTGTGGTTGTGATAGTCGGATGTTGTAGTTCAGTATGCAATTCAGTCCCTTGGCCACTAGGTGGGTGTCGGTCAGCAGTGTGGCATCGGGATGCGTCGTCAGGTCCAAGGCATCGCCGCCTGTGATGTATACGTGCAGGTCGGGCAGCCGGCTGGCAAAGTGTCGGATATAGCCTTCTATCTCGTGGCGCATACCCATCACCACGCCTGCCCGTATGGCTGTCTCGGTGTCGTAGCCCAGTTCAGGCAGGTCACCGTGGGCCGCTACGAGAGGCAGCCGCGGGAAGTAGTCGTCGATGGCGCGCAGCCGGGCCTGTAGGCCTGGCGAGATGTTGCCGCCCAGATATGTGCCTTCCTGCGATACCATGTCGAAGGTGATGCAACTGCCGGCATCGATGATCAGCAGCGGCTTGCCTTGGCATTGCATCCATGCTCCCACAGCTGCCGCCAGACGGTCGGCACCTAGCGAGGCAGGGGTGCGGTAGGCATTGTGCAGGGGAATGGGCGTGGAGGCGTTGAAGTGCAGTATAGGGTGTGCCAGGGCGCATTGTGCCTGCAGCCTGGACAGCTCTTCAGTCAGCGACTCCGACAGGTCCACGACGCTGCTGATTATGGCGTCGGTGACGTTGTGCTCGGCAAATAGCAACGGCGCATGAGCCAACGTATGACCCTGCACCGACTGTTCTGCCGCAACCGCGTCGCCATCGAATACGACTATCTTGGTCCGGCTGTTGCCAATATCTATGACTGCATTCATAAACGGCTGCAAAGGTACAACATATTTGCAATTCATCTATCAAAAGGTGCAATGAGTGGGGGATAATTAACAATAAATAAGCGAAACGGCCTCTGTTGTCGATGAAACTTTGTACCTTTGCGCCGCCAATGAAGCGTATACTTATTATATATGCCATGCTTGTGGCAGCTTGCATGATGCTGTTCGGGCTACCGGCAAGTGCTGAAGTGGTGGACAGCACGGTGACGGTGAGTCTGGTCACATGCTCACCCGGGCAGGAGACGTATGAACTCTATGGACACACGGGTCTGCGTGTGCGTGGTAGTGTGCCGCGCCCCTACGACGTGGTGTTCAACTATGGAGTGTTCGATTTCAGCACGTCACACTTCGCGTGGCGGTTCGCCCTGGGCGAGACCGACTACATGGTGCTGCCCGTGGACTTCGGACTGTTCATGGAGGAATACAGGCAGCGAGGCTCGTCGGTCACGGAGCAGGTACTCAACCTTCAGCCCTACGAGGCCGATACGCTGGTGCGGGACCTGTGGGCCAACTGCCTGCCCCAGAACCGCGTGTACCGCTACAACTTCTTCACGAACAACTGCACCACCAAATCGCGCGACATGATTGAGACGCACGTGGACGGTGCTGTGGTATATCCTGTGCGCCGGCCGCGCTACACCTATCGGCAGATGGTGCACCAGTACACACGCCTCCACCCCTGGGCTCAGGAAGGCAACGACCTGCTGCTGGGTGCCGAGGCCGATACGCTGATAGGCCAGCACGAGGAGATGTTCCTGCCGGAGTACCTGATGCGCTATGCCGACAGTGCTATGATATGTTCGGTGCGAGGCGCATTCCGTCCGCTGGTCAAGGAGACTAATGAGCTGCTGGCAGCCAATGTGCAGGCTCAGCAGCGGGAGGCCGACAGCCTGTCGTCGTTCTCCGTTTCGCCCCGTGCGCTCGGATGGATAGTGGTGGCGCTGTCGCTGCTGGTGAACGTCTGGGAGCTGCGCCGGCGCAAGCTCTGCTGGCCTGTGGATGCGCTGACGCTCGCATTGCAGGGCATCATGGGTATCGTCATAACGTTCATGGTCCTGTTCTCCACGCATCCCACGGTGGGCAGCAACTGGCAGGTGTGGGTGCTCAATCCGCTGCCGCTGGTGTTCCTGTGGTGGGTCGTGCAGGCCGACCGACGCATGTTGCGGCACCAGTATCATACTGTGGCATGTGTTTTGCTGGGCATATTTCTGATTGGTATGCCCCTGCTGCATCAGTCGTTCAGCGCGCTGATACTGCCGCTCACGGTGGCATTCCTCCTACGTTCAATAGTACACTTAATCCTCACTCGCCACGGCTCACTCCGCAATCATAAGTCGTAACCGCCTGCTGTCATCCCTGATGGCACTGATGGTGCTGGCCGGTGTCGATGCTCAGACATCGCCCGAACTGCCGCGTATAGTGGTCAACATCGTTGTCGACCAGTTGCGCACGGACTACCTGGAAGCCTTCGCTCCGCTCTACGGTGAGGACGGCTTCAAGCGCTTGATGCGTGAGGCCAGATACTACAACGACTGCCAGCAACCGTTCCGCACGCCCGACCGTGCTTCCGCTTCAGCGTGCATGATAACGGGTGCGGTGCCGTTCGACAATGGTATTCCGGCGTTGTCGTGGCTGTCGAGGCAGACGCTCCAGCCTGTGTTCTGCGTGGACGATTCCCGCTACGCAGGGCATCAGACACACGAGAAGACTTCGCCAGCCAGCCTGCTCACCACCACGCTGAGCGATGAGCTGGAGATGGCTACAGGCCAGCTCTCAATGGTCATCAGCATCGCACCGGAGCGGGACATGGCTGTGCTGCTTGCCGGTCATATCGCTGACGGGGCTTACTGGCTGAACGACCAGATCGGAGCGTGGAGCGGTACCACATACTATGGCAAGGACTATCCTTACTGGGCCGACGTCTATGGCCGCAGCGAGGGACTGGCCCAGCGCATAGGCAAGATGGAGTGGACACCGTGGTGGGACGGTGCCCTCGGCGACTTCCACTACTTCCACAGCGCATCGTCGGAGAAGACCAAACCCTTCGAGCATAAGTTCGCAGGCGACCGTCGCTACCGCCAGCTGAAGAGCTCGGCTCTGGTCAACGATGAGGTGGCACAATTCGTCGATGCTTGTCTGGCGGGATGTGCTATCGGCCGCGACCGTACGCCCGACCTGCTGAACATCGGGCTCTATGCCGGCAACTTCGACCATCAGTCCGTGGTGAGTCATCCGGCCGAGATGCAGGACACATACGTGCGCCTCGACCACGCCATAGCCCGCATACTCAAGTCCGTGGAGGCCGTTACAGGCAAGGAGCACATGCTGGTGGTGGTATCGTCGACAGGCTATGCCGACAGCGATGCTGCCGACATCGATTTCGCATCCTACCGCATTCCCACCGGCACATTCTCGATGGCTCGTGCGGCCATGCTTCTCAACATGTACCTGAGTGCGCTCTACGGGCAGGCTCAGTATGTCGAGGCCACCTACGGCGGTCAGATATATCTGGACCACACATTGATAGAACAGCGCCAGCTCAACATCGTGGAGGTGCTGACACGCAGCGAGGACTTCTTGTCGCAGATGTCGGGCGTACGTGAAATCTACACGTCGCAGCGCCTGATTATCGATGCTTGGGCCGACGGCATCAACCGCGTCAGGGCAGGGTGGAACGCCTCATGCTCTGGCGACATACTCATAGAGGTTAATCCCGGCTGGCGTGTTGAGGCCGAGAATGGACGTACATACGTATCTGCGGGTCAGGCTTACACGGCCTACCCATTGTTCTTCCTGGGTGCCAACGTCGTTTCAGAGCGTATCAGCACCCCCGTGAGTGCGGCTGCCATCGCACCGACACTCTCGCAATGCCTCCGCATACGAGCCCCAAACGGCAGCCGCGAGGCTCCGTTAGTGCTGAAGTGATTTCCCAATAGCAATAACGTAATAACGAAATAACGTAATTCAATAACGCAATAACGTATTAACGAACTACAATCAAAATAAATAGATGAACTTCATTAACATCATGCGCAAGCTCTTCGGCAACAAGAGCGACCGCGATATGAAACAGATTCAGCCGTTGGTCAACGAGGTGCTGAAGATATATCCTGAGATTAACGCCCTGTCCAACGACGACCTGCGTGCACGCACCAAGGCGCTTCAGACCAAGATACGCGAGGCCGGCAAACCGCTGCGCGCAGAGATAGATGCGCTGAAGGCCAAGATTGCCGAGACTGAGATACAGAACCGTGCTCCCATCTTCGAACAGATAGACAAGAAGGAGAAGGATGTGCTCGAGGTCTATGAACAGGTGCTCAACGAGATACGTGCCGAGGCATTTGCCATCGTCAAGAGTACGGCAGAGCGCTTCACCAAGAACGAGAACATCGAGGTGACGGCCACCGACTTCGACCGTGAGCTGGCGGCACGCCACGACTTCGTGGACATCGACGGCGACAAGGCCATATATCACAACCACTGGGTGGCGGGCGGCAACGATATGACGTGGGATATGATTCACTACGACGTTCAGCTGTTCGGTGGCACGGTGTTGCATCAAGGTAAGATAGCTGAGATGGCCACCGGTGAGGGTAAGACCCTTGTGGCTACGCTGCCCGTGTTCCTCAACGCCCTGACTGGCAACGGCGTGCACGTCGTTACGGTCAACGACTATTTGGCCAAGCGCGACTCCGAGTGGATGGGACCGCTCTATATGTTCCACGGTCTGTCCGTGGATTGCATAGACAAGCACAAGCCCAACAGCGATGCCCGCCGTCGCGCATATCAGGCCGACATCACTTTCGGTACCAACAATGAGTTCGGCTTCGACTACCTGCGCGACAACATGGCAATGTCGCCCGACGACCTCGTGCAGCGAGCCCACAACTACGCTATAGTCGATGAGGTCGACTCCGTGTTGATTGACGATGCACGTACACCTCTCATCATATCCGGTCCTGTGCCCAAGGGAGACGACCAGATGTTCGAGGAGTACCAGCCGCTGGTGGAGAAGCTGGTCAACGTGCAGAAGCAGCTGGCCACACAGTATCTGGCCGATGCCAAGAAACTCATCACCGAGGGACAGGCTTCGGCCGACAAGGACACACTTGCTGCCGGTTTCCTCTCCCTGTTCCGTTCATACAAGGCTCTGCCTAAGAACAAGCCGCTCATCAAGTACCTCTCCGAGCCCGGTATCAAGTCGGGTATGCTCTCCACTGAGGAAATCTACATGGAGAACAACAACAAGCGTATGCCCGAGGCCGTGGAGCCGCTCTACTTCGTCATCGACGAGAAAATGAACAGTGCCGACCTCACCGACAAGGGCAACGAGTGGCTGTCCAAGCAGGTCAGCGACACCGACCTCTTCGTGCTGCCCGACATCGTGACGCTGATGTCGCAGATTGAGGCCGACACCAGCATCAGCGATGAAGAGCGCCTGCAGAAGAAGGATGAGCTGTACCAGGAGTACGCCGTCAAGAGTGAGCGTGTGCACACACTCCAGCAGCTGCTCAAGGCATATGCCATGTTCAACCTCAACGAGGAGTACATCATCGTGGACGGCGAGGTGAAGATTGTCGACGAACAGACAGGTCGTGTGATGGAGGGACGACGCTGGAGCGATGGCCTCCACCAGGCTGTCGAGGCCAAGGAGCACGTGAAGGTGCAGGCCGCTACCCAGACCTTCGCCACCATCACCCTGCAGAACTACTTCCGAATGTACCACAAGCTCGCAGGTATGACCGGTACCGCCATCACCGAAGCCGGCGAGTTCTGGAGCATATACAAGCTCGACGTCGTGGAGATACCCACAAACCGTCCCGTCATCCGCAAGGACATGAACGACCGCGTCTACAAGACACAGCGCGAGAAGTACAACGCCGTCATCGCCGAGGTCGAGAAGATGCGCAACGAAGGCCGTCCTACCCTTGTCGGTACGACATCGGTGGAGATATCCGAGCTGCTGTCGCGTATGCTCTCCATCCGCAAGATACCACATCAAGTGCTCAACGCCAAGCTCCACCAGAAGGAGGCCGACATCGTCGCCCTCGCCGGTCAGAGCACCAACGGCCTCGGCGCCGTCACCATCGCCACCAACATGGCAGGTCGTGGCACCGATATCAAACTCTCGCCCGAGGTGAAGGCCGCAGGCGGTCTCGCCATCATCGGCACCGAGCGTCATGAGAGCCGGCGCGTCGACCGTCAGCTACGTGGGCGCTCCGGTCGCCAGGGTGACCCTGGCTCCAGCGTATTCTTCGTATCGCTCGAGGACAAGCTCATGCGTCTCTTCGCCTCCGAGCGCATCGCCCGCGTCATGGACCGTCTCGGCTTCGAGGATGGCGAGATGATAGAGCACTCCATGATCAACAACAGCATCGAGCGCGCACAGAAGAAAGTCGAGGAAAACCACTTCGGCGTACGTAAACGCCTGCTGGAGTACGACGATGTGATGAACAAGCAGCGTACTGTCATCTACGAGAAGCGCCGCCACGCCCTAATGGGAGAGCGCCTCGGCATGGACATCGCAGACATGATATGGGACCGCGTGTGCAACATCGTGGAGAACAATGCCACCTTCGAGCAGATGAAGGAAGGCTTCCTCGAGGTGCTCGCTATGGAGACGCCGTTCACCGCTGCCGATGTCGAGAACCTCAAGCCTGCTGAGCTGGAAGAGAAGGCATATCAGGCGGCCCTCGAACGCTTCCGCGTGAAGACCGACAAGATAGCAGCCGATGTCTACAAGGTGTTCAAGGCTATCTACGACACCCCCCAGGGCCAGCAGTGGAGCGACCGCCCCATCCAGGTGCCCATCCTCGATGGCCGCCGTGCCTACAACATCGGCGGAGTGTCGCTCCAGGAGACTTGCGACACCGAAGGCCGCGCCGTGGTGACAGCCTTCGAGAAAGCCATCATGCTCCATGTAATTGATGAGGCTTGGAAGGAGAACCTGCGCGAGCTCGACGAGCTCAAGCACTCCGTCCAGAACGCCAGCTACGAGCAGAAGGACCCACTGCTCATCTTTAAGCTCGAATCCGTCCAGCTCTTCGACAAGATGGTCAACCGCATCAACAACCAGACCATCTCAACCCTGATGCGTGGCTCCGTGCCAGAGCAGCAGGCACCCACACCAGAGCAGCAGGCCGCCGCAGCCCAGGCCGCCCAGCGGGCTGCCACACAGCAGCAACGCCGCATGGCCGGTCGTGTTGCCGCCCAGCAAGCCGCTATGCGTCAGGCCACCGTCGGCACCACAACGTCTGCTCCCCGCTACGAGCGTCCGCAGTACACCGAGGGCCGCACAGACCTTACCGACCCTGCCGCACGTGCTGCCGCCCAGCGCGACACCCGCGAGCAGCCTGGAGCCCGCACGCCGTTCACAGCTGAGAAGCTCCCCGGCCGCAATGACCCATGTCCATGCGGCAGCGGCAAGAAGTTTAAAGCCTGCCACGGTAAGAATCTGTAAGCACATCCACATCACATTTGTACAAGCGAAGGCGGAGGTTCTATAGCCCCCGCCTTTACCATGTGATTTGGTATCGTCGCTACTCAATCTTCTTGTTGATGTCCTTCAGTGTCAATGATATGTTTGCAAGCACTGTCATTATGCTATAGCTGATTAGTGTGGAAAGGAGAATCAGCACAGATAGCCCTAATCCGGCAGGGTTGAACTCGCCGTCTATTGTGGTAAGTGAAAGCAGGCATACAACAGCAGCTGAGATTCCGACGATTAAAATAATCATTGCAATCGTTGAGAGGGTATTCTCAGCATTGTTGTTATCTGCATTCTGTTCCGTTGTTTGTGGTGTTACACTATTCTCTGCAGGGAGTATTCCCAGTGCATCATTAACATTTTCTTCCATGTGTGATGATTACTTTTGGTTCATGTATAAAGTGTAGAAGAAGATTGCCAGCGTGGCCTCGGATAAGATACTAAGAATGGTAGTGCAGATGTACATACCTTCGGATAAAGGAAGGCACATGAAGTTGTGTATCAGGTAGTACAATGTAATTAGGATGCTGAGGATAGCTCCAATCAACCCCAGTAGTGTTGCAGTCTTGATTCTCATAGTGGTATGATAGTTATGTTTAGGTATGTCAGGCTATCTGTTCAGAAACTTGACCGATGTATTGCCGTTTGTTTGAATGACTATTTGCCCTTTCACATCATCGAGCTCTACGCATTTACCTGTCATATCATAGTAGCGAATTTCACTATTGCTGCTGTCCTGTGTCATGGATTTCACAGCTGTTGAGGTGATGAAGTCTATGCACAAGGCGTTATGGAGACCGTTGTAGTCAATGCCGCAAGGTATCATTATCCTGTCAAAAGATGGCTCATAGACAATATGCTCAAAGTCTATCTCAAACCAGCTTTGCTCCTGTACATACGACATAATGGTGTTTAGCCTTTCGAAGCTCTTTGCTGAGTACCCTTCTCTTAGACGTATTCCAAGATTATTTGAGAACGATATAACCAGGAATTTGTTAGCCCTTATGTAGGTTGCAATAATCTCAGTAGGATACGTTAATGAGATGCTTTCGCTGTCTAATCTAGGTGCGCAGCTGATTGTCACAGGCTTCCCATTCTGTATTAGGTAATCCCAGCTGTTGTCATCTGTCCAATACTTCCATTCAAGGGTGACCTCGCTTGATGAGTAGAAGTTTTGCGCATGTGCTGACCTAATGACGAATAAGTATGCAATCAGCACCATTGTAGATTTAATCGCTTTCATGCGTAGAAGAATTTTGGTTAAATGTTAGACTTATAGCGTGTTGCACAGATACAATAGTGGCGTGGCCACTCTTATGTACCTGTAGGTTGGGCAGCCAAGTGCGCTGAAATGCTCAAAATCCCAGCGCGTGCCAGCAGGAATAGCGTGCCTCTGGGTTCAACCTCTCCATTTCGGAGAAGAGGTGCGCTATGCTGGTGCGACGGGTGTCGTGCTCGTAGGGACACAGCTTGATGAGCTTCGGGTACTTGCGGCTCTCGGCATATGCGCGGATGTCGCTTTCGTGCTCCAAGGCCAAAGGGCGGATGATGATCAGGGGCATACGGTCCAGTTTCAGCTTGGGCTGCATACCCTCGAAGCGACCCTCGTAGGTGAGGTTCATCAGGGCTGTGTGTATGATGTCGTCCTGATGATGCCCCAGAGCAATCTTGCTGCATCCCAGCTGTTGCGCCAGGTTGAATATCTCCTTGCGGCGGTACCACGAGCAGAGGAAGCAGGGAGTCTTCTGCTTGCGCCAGGCATCGGAGCCTGGCGATTGAGAAGTCTGCCTTGTCTCGAAGCAGGTGGTGACTATGTGCAGCTTGATGCCAAGCTCGTCGCAGAACTGCTGCAGACAGGTAGTGTCGGTCCGATAGCCGATGTTCTCCATCCTCACATGCACGGCGCTGACGCTGAACCGAGGCATGAACACACGGCTGCGCCTGGCCAGCAGCTCCAGCAGCAGCAACGAGTCCTTGCCGCCCGACAGAGCCACCAGCACGTGGTCGCCATCCTCGATGAGGCGATAGTCCCTCAAAGCCTTCCTAAACCGCCACTCTATGCGTCGCTCTATGTCCTTCATCTTTGTGTCGCCTTTGCTTGATGCTTTTGTGCTGCAAAGGTCGTGATTTGAATTTACATAATACCGCTTGAAACAGTCGAATTTTGCTTTTTACGATCATTCTGCATTAATCTTCCGAAATCACTCGTTTGTTACAACCGTTTTTGCGTAACTTTGCATTAACAAACGACAAGAGCATCATGGCTTTACATAATGAATTCGGCAAGTGGGGCGAGGAGGTGGCGGCCGGCTATCTGCAGCAGCAAGGCTACGAACTGCTGGCGCGCAACTGGCGACATGAGCACAAGGAGATAGACATCATTGCTACAAAGGACGGCGTGCTGTACTTCATCGAAGTGAAGACACGCCACGGCGTGAAGTGGAATGCCGAAGATGCCATCACACCAAAAAAGCGCGCCCTCATGTGGCGCGCTATGATGGCATGGAAGCTTGAGCATCCCTCACTCATGCCGGCCTGCTACTCCGCCATCGCCATTGTCAGCCAAGGCGAGGGGATGCAGCCTGAGATACGCTGGCATGAGAGTATCTGGGACCTGAAATGAAGGCCGTTCTACTTGTCGATGTCTATCAGCTCGTAGGCCTTTGAGCCGAAGCCAATCTGCTCGGCATAGTCGGTGATGTAGGTGCCGTGCTGACGGTTGATGCGCTGTATGAGCGGTCTATTGTCGTCGCCGGGGCGGCCTTGATAGTTGAACACCTTGTCAAGGCAGGCTTGGTCAACAGCCACAGGGTCGAGGCTGGCCATGATGCCCATGTCCTGCAGTTCGGGCCTGGCGGGATGGCCGTCGCAGTCGCAATCCACCGACATATTGTTCATCACGTTGATGTATACCACGCGCCCGTCGAAGTAGTTGTGAACGGCCTGCGCAGCTGCTGCCATCGACTCGAGGAACAGATCCTGCGTCGGGCCGGCTGCGATGTAGTCGGGTGTCCATGTCAGTTTCGGGTCGGTGGTCTTGCCGGCAGAGTGGATATAAGCCTTGCCGTTTGCCGATGCCACACCTATCGATGCATTCTTCATCACTCCTCCGAAGCCGCCCATGGCGTGCCCCTTGAAGTGGGCGAGGTTTATCATAAAGTCGTAGTTGGCCAGATGCTCGCCCACGATGTCGTACGTCAGGTGCTTCTTGTCCTGGATGGGGATGCGTATCTCACCGAACTCGTCCATCAGGTCCACGGCGAAGATGCTGTCGAAGCCGTGCTCATGTATGGTCTCCCAGTGCCGCCTCGGGTCCTGGCGTGTGCCGCCGTAGGCTGTGCAGCACTCCACGATGGTGCCGTTCACTGCCTCCACCAGCGGACGGATGAATGGCGGCTTCAGGTAGTGGGTGTTGCCACCCTCGCCTGTCGAGATCTTCACGGCTACGCGTCCTGTCGCCTCAACGCCCAGCGCCTGATAGATGCGCAGCAGCGACTCCGGCGTTATCTCCTTGGTGAAATACACTTTGCTCTGTGCCGAGGCCATCAACGATGCCATCAGCGCACATAATACCAGCAGACTCTTCTTCATAATATGTGATGCTTTATGTTTGTGCGGGCAAAGATAGTGCATTTTGACGATTATACCATTTACAATTCGACAATTATTCGACCAAAGGAAAAGGCACTTTTCATTCCCGCCCATAGCCCGCCTCGGACGTTGCTGGGCCTGTGGTGGCAAAGCTGTCCTTTGGCTCGGCGTGGGCTGTTGTGGTGATGAGGCTGTACAGAGCGCGTCTGCGATGCCAAATCCGACCAAAACGTAAAGAGCCGATGACAAAGGTCGTAATTTTGGTTAAAAGTGAAGAAGTAGAACGGAAATAATTGCACAAAAGATGTTCAATAGCATAAGGCGTTCCAAGAAAGGTGGTTTTTCTAAGGCTTGGTGAAGGTTTGATGAACAGGTTTGATGAATATGTCGGTGAGTGGTGTTTTTTCTGTCATCGTGAAGTGGCGTTCAAGAATTATGTTGTACCTTTGCAGCCGCTTTGAGACGGGGCGAGGTGTAGCCGTCGGGCAAGGGTGCTTGGTAACCCCTTTCAAAAAACAAGGATTATGAGTAAGAACAACACTGTTAGTGTGACGTTCATGTTGCTTGGCGTCACATTCTGCGTTTGCCTGATTCTGGCGAACCTCTTGGCAACAAAGCAAATCGAGTTCGGCTTCTTGAACCTGACCACTGGCGTGCTGGTGTTCCCAATAAGCTATATAGTCAATGACTGCATCACCGAGGTGTGGGGCTATCAGCGTGCTAAGCTGATCATCTGGACGGGCTTCGTGATGAACTTCATGTTCGTACTGCTGGCATGGCTGGCAGACCTCATGCCTGGCGCACCTTACTGGCAGAATCAAGAGGGCTTTCATGCGCTGTTCGGGTTGGCTCCTCGTGTGGTGATGGCATCGTTTGCCGCCTTCCTCGTAGGTTCGTTCCTGAATGCCTACGTGATGAGCCGCATGAAGCTGCTTCATCATGGACGGCACTTCTCTGCCCGCGCCATACTGAGTACTGTGGCTGGTGAGCTGGCTGACTCGCTGGTGTTCTTCCCGATAGCCCTGGGCAGCATAGTGCCCGCACAGAACCTGGGGCTGATGGTGGTGTCGCAGGTGGTGGTCAAGACGCTCTACGAGGTGGTGTGCCTGCCGCTGACCATCCGTGCCGTGCACTGGCTGAAGGAGCATGAGCAGATGGATGCGTATGATGAAGGAGTGAGGTATGGAGTGTTTTAAAAGAGAGTCCTCCTGCCTCGTTGTCTTCTCCGGCGGACAGGACAGCACTACGTGCCTCTTCTGGGCGAAGCGGCACTTCAAGCGTGTGGTGGCGCTGACATTTATATATGGTCAGCGCCACGTGAAGGAGGTGGAGTGTGCCCGCGCCATAGCCGAGGAGGCTGAGGTGGAGTGGCACTCGATGGATGTGAGCTTCATTGGGCAGCTGGGGCACAACTCGCTCACGGATGCTTCTGCCGTGATGGATACGGAGAAGCCGGCTGGCGGTCTGCCAAACACCTTCGTGCCTGGGCGTAACCTGTTCTTCTTAAGCATGGCTGCTGTGCTGGCACGTGAACGAGGCATATTCCATCTGGTGACAGGCGTGTCGCAGACCGACTACAGCGGCTATCCCGACTGCCGCGATGCGTTCATCAAGTCGCTGAATGTGACGCTGAACCTCGGCATGGACGAGCAGTTCGTGATTCACACCCCGCTGATGTGGATAGACAAATGCCAGACGTGGGCGCTGGCCGACGAGTTGGGTGTGCTGGACCTGGTACGCACCAAGACCCTCACCTGCTACAATGGCGTTGTGGGCGACGGTTGCGGACATTGCCCTGCCTGCACGCTGAGGCGACAAGGGCTGGAGAAGTATTTGGCAAGAAATAGTTCTGTCTAAGGTCTTACTTTTATCGATGCATTGCCGACCTTGACGATCACAATCTTGTTCACTCCATTGAGTTCGATATCTGCTGTGCCGCCAGAACTCTTGCTGTGGCCGATGTGGCCGCCATCGAGAGTGAAGACATCAACATCTGTGCCCTCTTCCACACCCGTGACATGAAGGGTGCTTCCCTGCCTCTGAATCAGAACGGCAGCCGTTGCCTTTGCAGACGATATTCCTGAAGGGGCGTTCAGCGAAGCAGAGGTGAAATAGAGGGTAGCGGTTATGGTATCGCTGTTGTCGTAGCCAACTTTAGTCGCATAAACGGAAATGTCATAGGTAGCCGAAAGTTGTATCTCTGCCTCATAATAATTTTTTATATCTGAGTCAGTCACGCTTGAAATGAACTCTGCCCCTTCGGTTTCGCTGCTGAACGTCAGTTTGCCGTTGGCATAACTAATGGCTGGTGCCGCGCACTTGGGTGTTTCTACAGGTTTTCCTTCAAGTGCCACAATCTCCTTGAATCCACTCCAAGGGAATGCAGCCTTATAGGCAGCAACAGAGGCTGCAGGGACATGGAGCGTAGCGCCATTTATATAAGAACCCTGAAAAGCATCTGCTCCCGCAGCAGGGACATTTTCAGCATAGCAATAGACATCAGTCAATTCCGGACAGTTTGCAAAAGATTCGGTACCAATTTGTATCAATCCTTCTCCTAAAGAAACTATGGTTAGGTTGCTACAGCCACCAAAAGCATACCCTCCGATGCTCCACACGGAATTGGGGATAGTGACTGAGGTCAGGCCGGTGCAATCACTGAAGCATCCCCCTCCGATTCTCCTCACGGAATTGGGGATAGTGACTGAGGTTAGGCCAGTGCAACCATAGAAAGCATACCCTCCGATGCTCGTCACGGAATTGGGGATAGTGACTGAGGTTAGGCCGGTGCAACCAGAGAAAACAGACGTTCCGATGCTCGTCACGGAATTGGGGATAGTGACTGAGGTAAGGCCGGTGCAACCAGAGAAAACAGACGTTCCTATACTCGTCACGGAATTGGGGATAGTGACTGAGGTAAGGCCGGTGCAACCAGAGTATTTGCAAGCCGCTTTATTTCAGCTATTTACATGTTAAACGGTAGGAAAGTGATGGTGTAGATTCAACAGGGGTTGAAAATGATAAAGATTTAACGTATTTAACTTTTGTAAACCACAAAAACAGGATGTTTGTGCTATCTTCATGGCTATATAATTGAAGAATGGAGGTTGAGTATGTTGCTCAGCCTCCATTCTCTAAAGAGTCAGACCTTTTATGTCTTTATCAAGCTTGCTTGCGAAGAACTAAATGCCAAAAGGCCATTAGAACGTATAGCCGTTCACGCAGTCCCAGTCGGGATCGGCGGTCAGGCGGAAGGCGCCGTCGGACGAGCCGCCGCTGCCGCCACTACCGAAAAAACTGCCGGTGTAGCGGGTAATCTGGTTGCGGGTGACGGGGACGTTCTCAAAGACTCGCTCCTTCACGGTGTTGTCGTTGGCATCGAGGGCAGTGACGGTGAGCTTCGTCA
>CALEPV010000091.1 GCA_937910905.1 uncultured Prevotellaceae bacterium | reverse complement strand
CAACATTGTAGATGAAGTACACGCCGCCGTCCTCGGGTGCCACCCAAGTCTCGGCGTCATAGGCAGGAATCACCTCTGTAGGAGGATCCACTGCCCATGCACTTGTACTCATGAACATTGCACCTGCAAGTGCAAACAGAGAGAGTAACTTGTGTTTCATAAATAAAGCAGTTAGTTAATAAATAAGAATAGTGTTGTATTTCGCGTTCAATTATGGCGATTATGGTGTTTCTCTATCGGGGTGAGCATTTCAATGATGATATACCCAAGACTTTTTTACTCGTCCGTTGAGAATTCATTGGTTACTTTGTATTCACGGTGCAAAGTTATAAGTATCATTTATACACTCAAAACAATTTGCAATAAAAAATGCCTGCGTCGGAATGACGCAGGCATAAAATTATGGTATATGGTTCAGTTTTTACTTCACGAGCACCTTCTGTACGGAGCCGTTGGCACCACGCACGATGTTGATGCCGCGACGCAGACCCTGCTGCTGACGACCGTCGATGCTGAAGATCTGAGCACCACGCAGGCCAGCGGCCTCTGTAGCGTTGAGATCACGAACTGCATCTGGAGCCTCAGTGTTGCCGAGGTAGCTGAGCTTGAAGTTGTCGAACGGACACCAGTTGTAACCAACTGTTATCACGTCGGTCATCTTCAGACCCACACGAATAGCGCCATCTGCTGGTGTATAGTGGAAGTTGATTACGTTGTGGTAACGACCGGCGGCAGCGAATGTGCTGAAGCTTGAACGGCTATTCGGAGCGATGAATTTGTATGCATCAGTGCTATAATCTACCTGACCAGTAATCTGATCAACGATAGCCTGATCCTCTGCAGAGAATACCTTCTCGCCTTCTTCCTCGGTGTACTGGATAGCACCACCGGTGATGTCGCTCCACAACATCACATTCTTATTGATGTTGAAGTTTGCAGTCTTAGCGTAGAGGTACTCATAGTTCACCAGTACACTGTCAGGAGTATTCAGTGCTGTGAGGATATCGCCACTATTGCCTCCGCGGAAGCAAGCATTGGCTTCCAAGCGCCAATAACCTTCGGTGAGCTTAGGCAGTTCCTGATAGATATCGAATACAGAGCTGCTCCAGAACTCGGCCACGCCATCAGCGTTAGTACCACCGTTCTTCTCGCAATCCACTGTCCAGCCACTGACCTGACTAGCAAAGTCAGCATTAGTAAGCAGAGCCGTCATGTCGTAAGGATCAGCAACAGTAGCAGTTGCTAGACCCTCGTCAGAGAGGATGTAGTCGAACCACTTAGCTTCGAGATCATCGAGCCACTGCTTAATCTGCTGGTTGCTTGAGAATGTCTCAGAACCGATGCATTCATTAATCTCGTCAAGCATTTCCTGATATGAATTGTCAGTATATGTACCTGGGAGTTCAGACATATTGGCCTCGTATGAAGCAGCCTTGGACATCAGCTTCTGTACGAGGTCGTAGCTCTCGGATGCAGCTGCGATAGCCTTGCTCAAATCAGAAGCGGCTGCTATCTTATCATCGTCAGATATTGATTCGAGTGCAGCATTACCAGCCTCAATTGCACTCTCCAGCTGAGTGCCGGTCTCAACTACGCCACCATACTCCATACCATCCAGGATATTCTGAGCCTGGTCAATGAGTGCCTGAATGTCATTATTCAGGTCATCAGCGCTGACAGCACCATTATAGAGGAGGGTGAAGCCACTCCACAGAGTCCACTGGTTGGCCAGCAGGTCATCTGTACCAGCGATACCTACACGGAGCACATCGCCATCGTTGAGCACGTTGCCACTTGCTGCAATATAAACTTTCTCTGCCAGTTCTGCATCGGCAAATACCTTAGAACCAGCCAGCTGGCTATTGGGTATATATATGCCATAGTCATCAGCTATTTCTGAATAGCCCAGAGCCTCGGCACGATCAGGATCGTCCGTAGCGATTGCAGCGACGTTGATGATGTTGGACTTGTTCTCACCTGCGTAGAGGTAAGCGAAGCCCTGACCATAAGTCCCGTCGGCTGTCCAGTTCTCGTAGTTCCATTCGTGGTCCTCTACGCGGAAGAATGCCTTGGTAGCTATAGTGTAGCGACCCTTGGGCAGGTTGGTGAACTCACGGTAGATGTTGAACGGACGTACGTTCCATACCTCAGCTGTGCTGTAGTTGGTCTTGAAGTTTCCTGTCTTGGTCTCATTCATCCAAACAGCAGTACTGTCGGTAGGATAGCCATCGGCAAATGCCACCTGGCTTGTAGTGTAGGCCCAGCTCATGTCATCGAAGAGGCATGTGATATCGAGAGGCTCTTCGAGAGTCTCACCTGCAGCCACAGCGGCATCGAAGAGCTGCTTTGTCCAAGCATTGAACTTAGGCTCGTAATCATCCATGGCAGCCTGAATCTGCTCTGCACTCCAAGAGCCAGCGTCGTAAGCATCATTGCACTCGTTCAGCAATGGCTCGATAATGTCGGAAACGAAATCTTCATATCCTGCCTTTGACACATATTCCTCAGACTCTGCATCCAAGCGTGCAATGAAGTCCTCGAATGTCTTGTAGGCTTTCTCGGACTCCTGAACGGCCTCCATAGCCTCCTTAATAGCGATGAATGCTGCTGTGTACTCTGCATCTTGGCTCTTGTCAGAAGCTGCATCTACGAGAGGCTGAGCCTCATCCAGCGCGGCAACCAGGGCGTCAATCAGTGATGCCTGAGCCTTAATATCATCGTTGTAAGTGTTGGCTGTGTTGTACTGGACAACGAGAGCTGTGTAAGCAGGGCTATCCTGGCACTCGCCAATAGCATACAGACGGAAGTTGTCCATACCCATCCAGTTGCAATTGGTGTTCTCTGCCATCAGACCGATGGTCATCTCTTCAGCACCACTGTAGTCGAAGTCGAAGGTGAAGTGCTCTGGTATGCCATTGCCTGTTGAGATGGCCTCGCCATGCATTACGTAAGATCCATTGTTATAGAACAGATAGATACCTTCCTGCTCGCTAATGTCAAGTTCGCCAGACTGCTGAACAGCAATAGCGTCGCACTCGATACGATAGCGGCCCTCTGGCAGTCCCTTCACGGTCTGGCAGATAACACCGTTCCCCAGAGTTCCGGGCTGAGGAAGCCAGCTCTCAATCCAGTTTCTCACAGTCACGACGGGATCAACATCCTGGTTGGTGTAGGCTGTAGCCTGAACCTGCAGGTTCACGCCCATGCCCTCGGTGATGGTCCAAGGAGCCTGACCATTCTCAAAGTCAGGATTCTCGATGGTGTACTTTGTGATGTCAAGAGGATTGTCCTCGCTTGACTGCGGTATCAGGGCGAGCACCGCTGCTCTTGAAACCAGAGGTGTGAGAACGTCAAGAGCCTCCTGCAGTTCATCTACAGTGGCGTCTGCGTTATTGTATACAGCACCTGCATCATCTGTGCTCACGCCATACTCTTGAGCTTCGAGCAGCTTGTCATACAGAGCCTTGCGAGCTACATAGAGCTTATGAGCTTCACTGTAGGCGGCAACCTCTGCGCTGCTAAGTGTTGCCACAGGGATGAACTGCCACTCGATGTTCTCGGCATCAGCATCGGCATCGAATGATACGGCAGAACCAGCGCCATTACCCTGGGCATACTGCTCGGCTGCATTTGCGAAATCGCCCATCACTGTGCCATCCTCTGCATTGAAGGCTGAATGCCAGTAGTAGTTGCCGTTCTCTGCCTTCACAAAGGTCCAGTACCAGCAAGCCTGGCTGTTGTGGTCAATGTAGCCGCTGGCCTCGCTGTCGCGGAAGAGGTAGGTGTTGCTCACAGCGTAGTTAGTACGGTTATTACCACCTGTGAAGTAGAATGTACCGTTCAGTTTGAGCTTTACAGCGCCAGGGTAGATTTCCTCATCGGCCTCAGACATTGGCACTACAACGAGTTCCATGTAAGGCATACCGTCACTCGTGAGAGAAATCTGAGTGGCCCATGAGTTAGCGCCAGTTACGAACTGGCCACAACCAACGTTGTAAAGGTAATAGGCCGTTGTGCCGTCGGCGTTGTAGTCCTCGCCGGCGAAAGTCAACTCGGGCTCAACAGGAGCAGTCCACTGCGCAAAGGCAGCAACGCTCATTGCGCAAACGGCCAACAATGAAAGTAAACGTTGTTTCATGTGTTGAATGTTTAGTTAATTAATGAAGTTTGTTAATAAAGTATTCGAATTATCATGTGTTGTATTTCACATCTTGTTAGATATCAGCTCCAAGCCTTGCGCTCTGTAGAATCCGAACTTTGTATCTGCGGATATCAGCGGCATCCTATTCGCTATGGCCTGTGCTATGATCTATACCAGAGGAATATGTGTGTATCCACGAGATAACGCATAGGTTCCTATTAGTCTAAGTTAGTTACACACCTCACGACCTCATCTAATTCTGCCCGTTCTTCGTCGGTCAGTGGTCCCTATCCCATCTGCTTCTCATACCACTCAACCTGTTCCCGTCTATTTCTTCCCGTCTATTTCTAAACTGTCTTTCCATTGTTTATTATGTTCTGAGATAATAGGTCTATTAGATTATTGAATGTTATAGTGCGACTTGGCCGACACCTTTCAAGTCTAATGCAACTGGCACTCCCATTGCCTTAAATGCACGCATCATGGATGTTATAGAGAGTCTACGACCTTTCTCTATACTTCTAACCAACGCCTTCTGTACGCCCATGTTCTCACTGAGCTGCTCTTGTGTCATAGATTTATTTTCCCCTGGCCATTCTTATTGCCTCACCAATATGATATGCACGCAGTTCGTCATCCAATTTGCGTTCAAAATCATCCCGCTTTGGCGTTCCTTTCGGGCCAAGGTCTTTATCTATTATTTCATCTATTGATGTTAATTTCATCGCACATTTCATCAGCCTTCGCGTGGTTTTATCCACATTAATCGTGGCAAAGATAGACATTACTGCAATGTCGCCAAAGGATTTAGCCAAAAATTTGCCACCAATGGCGTTTCTTTGGCTTTTGATAGTCGGAATAAGTGTCTTCTTGCCATATCTGTTCCCACGTCTTGTGCTCGTGTATCATACGGTAGATGGTTCCCCAGTCGGGCAGTCCGCCTATGTTGCGGTCGTCTATCCACAAGTCAGCCTTGAGCTTGCGGCTGAAGTGCATGTTTTTCTCCACGTCCTCCTCTGGGAAGTCCTTGTTTACGGCATAGAACTCCACACCTCGCTGGCGGCACCACTCCACGGCCTGGTCCAGGAGCTCGCCTTCGCGCACGCTCCATAGTATCAGTTTGTGACGCTCCTCTTGCAACATGCGTAATGTCTGGCAGGCGAAGGGTATCTCTTCACCTATATCGGGATAGCGGTGACGGACTATGGTGCCATCGAAATCAACTGCAATGGTCATGGGAAAGTTAAGGTGTGTTCTATTAATTAATAAATTCTCTATGAATTATCTTTGTTTGCTCTTGTCTCTTTTGCATAATCCCGGCTGCGGCTCGGGCATTAAAGCGAGCTTTATGCCGCTCACCTTGCACGAGATTTCGGCATCTTTGCCTCCAATCCCTTGAACCGTAGCCCGCTACGCTTCGGCGGGCTTGAAGTCAAATCTGCTCGAAAATAGCCTAAGAGCAATTCAAAGCTAATTTATAGAACCCACCTTAAGAGTTGGAAGTTGAGTTATTATAAGTGGAAGCAGAGGGGCTGTAAGCCGGGTTCTGTGCTGCCATAGGGATGGCAGTGCTTGTCATTAATCTACTGCCGCAGTCGCCTGCAGCCTCTATCGTCCTACCCTCCGGCTCGGGCGGGCCGCCCTCTCGTGGGGCAAGGCATCGGGGATGCCTCGCCTTGGTCGCCGGTTTACGCGGACTTTCAACCTCCAGTGCGCACAGCCCGCATGTCGCCATACGGCTGGTGGGCTCTTGCCCCACCTTCTCACCCTTGCCTGTCTGCTGCTCCCCTCGGGGCACAGCCGCATCGGCGGTCGTTCTCTTCTGCGCTGACAGACCCTCGCGAGCCTCTATCGGTTAGGTAGTGGAGTGCCCTATGTTGCCCGGACTTTCCTCTGGCTGCTTGATGGCAGCCAGCGACAAGCCGTCCCACTGCTTCCAGCGGGCAAAGGTAGGCTAAAAAGATGTAAAATGGAAAATGTATGATGTAAAATGTGTTGAAAAGGAATGGCACGGGTGTTAAATGAGGGTAAATATATAGGCCGAGGATGACAGCGCAAGAAGTTTTGCAGTACCTTTGCGGCAAAGGACCAAACATAAAAAACCACAATGAGAAAAAACACAACAGTTAAGTTTATTGCCGCGCTGGTGGTATCGCTGGCGGGCACAATCGGCACAGTGGCTGCACAGGGCACACGTGTGGACCTTACGGAGGCTGCCGAGAAGAGTGTGAACACCGTAGTATATATAAAGGTGACACAGAACTCGCAGACACGCACGGTGGAGTACTACGACCCATTTGAGGACTTTTTTGGTGACTTCTTCGGTCGCGGACAGGGGAACGGAGGACGCCGGCAGCAGCAGGTGCAGACACCTCGTCGCCAGGGAGCCGGATCGGGCGTGATCATATCCGCCGACGGATACATAGTGACCAACAACCACGTGGTGGACGGTGCCGACGTGATAGAGGTGAAGCTGAACGACGGCACAGAGTACTCGGGACGCATCATCGGACAGGACGCCACCACCGACTTGGCCCTCATCAAGGTTGAAGCCACAGGGCTGCAGGCCATCGCCATAGGCAACAGCGACGAGCTGAAGGTGGGCGAATGGGTGCTGGCAGTAGGCAACCCGTTCAACCTGACCTCGACGGTGACAGCCGGCATAGTGTCGGCCAAGGCCCGCACGCTGGGAGCCAACGGCGTGGAGAGCTTCATACAGACCGATGCCGCCATCAACGCCGGCAACTCGGGCGGAGCGCTGGTCAACGCACGCGGCGAGCTGGTGGGCATCAACGCCATGCTGTACAGTCAGACAGGCTCGTACACGGGCTACGGATTCGCCATCCCGACCACTATTATGAATAAGGTGGTGAGCGACCTGCGCGAGTTCGGTATGGTGCAGCGCGCGCTGCTGGGCGTGCGCGGCCAGGACGTGACAGCCTACATAGACAACGAGCACTCTCAGGACCATGAGGTTGATCTGGGCGTGACACGCGGCATCTACGTGCAGGAGGTGGAGGAAGGCAGCGCTGCTGCCGAGGGCGAGCTGCAGAAGGGTGACGTGATTACAGGCTTGGACGGACACGACGTGAACAAGATGGCCGAGCTGCAGGAGGCACTGGCTCAGCACCGCCCGGGCGACCAAGTGAGCCTGACCTACGTGCGCAACAAGAAGAGCCACACCAAGCAGGTGACGCTGCGCAACGCTCAGGGCAGCACCGAGGTGATGCAGGAGGTGGACATCGACCTGATGGGTGCACAGCTCACTCCGCTGACAGCCGAGAAGCGCCAGCAGCTGGCCCTGCCCTACGGTCTGGAGGTGACAGCCATCAAGCAAGGCAAGATGAAGGATGCAGGAATAGTGAAGGGCATCATCATCCTGCAGGTGAACGACAGGCCCATGCGCGCCGTCGAGGACTTCGAGGAGGCCGTACGCACAGCCAACCAGAGCCACGAGCGTACCCTCTGGATCCGCGCCGTGACACCGTCGGGCATCAAGAAGGGCTATGCCATAGACCTGAGCGACGAGAGGTAGGCGATTTGTCCTAATCATTCCCCTATACCTAAAATCCGCAACCAAAAACCAAAAATGTCCAATTAGCTCGCTTTGACATC
>CALEPV010000090.1 GCA_937910905.1 uncultured Prevotellaceae bacterium | reverse complement strand
CGAGGGATTCAGCCTAATTTTTATCCTGCAAAAAAACTTTTAGCGGACAGCAATATTAGTCTATTGTTTCTGGCATATCTCTATACTGGCGGTGTTGCTGTAATAGTGATAGTTGTGCAGACTGACTTGCATGTTGCCTTTGGTGAGCGTGTTATCGCTGGTGCCTGTTTTGTACCCTTTCCTTTTCAGCTCTGCTGTGAGCATGGTTATTGCCTCGTCTATGTCGACAGACGGCATTCTGTTGGTGAAATCAAGCTGAAGTGTTGCTGATTTCAGAACAGCAGAACTCCAAATCCATGCGTCGTGTACGGTCTCGGTGTATTCCCACCATCCATCGTTGTGTCTGACAGTATGTGTTTGTTCTTCCACGGCATTAGTATTAAGACAGTAGGTGGTTGTTACTTTCAGCCCGCTTGCATCGGTGCTCTCTTTCGCAATTGTGCTGCTCCACCTGTAGTTCTCCGACGGCGTGATGTGCAGGCGTTGTGCAAGCTGTGCAATAGGCTCCTGATAATGGAAGTCTTTGGCGGCACTGTCTATTATTGATGCTTCATGCTCAAGGTTGACGTAGTAGACCGCCGATTCGCAATTGAATGACGTAACGTTGCTGAAGCTGGTCTTGCCCACGCGTTCACCCTTGGCATCGATAATGCGCCAGTTGTTATCACCTTTCTGCACGAGGAAGTTGTCTCCAATGGTATATATGTTGTCGTACTTGAAGGGGACTATCTTCTGATCATTGCGATTGATGATGCCCCAGTCATCGCCCTTACGGACGATGAACATGTTTTCGCCAGGTATGGCCATTCCGTTGTATTTGGGGCGTATCAGCTCGTTGCCTTCGCCATCCACAAGGCCATATTCCCATTCATCATTGATGGTAACGAAGCATCTCTCTCTCTGGCCGTAGACAGGCAATATGTAGCTTGCCTTCCTTACCTGGAACAGCTTCTTGCCTTCGTGGTTAAAGACCAGAGCTTTCCCGTTGTTGTCTTGTACAGAGATGAATCCGTCATTTAGTGAAATGATGTTGTATGAGCTACTAAGCTCTCCTACCTGCTTGCCTCTGTTGTCGTAAATCTGCCACTTGCTGGTGTCTGTCTTGCGTGCTACGGCAGCTATGGTGCCTTCGCCGGTGTTGATTTGCTTGAACCCTTCGTGTATCACTTTGCCGTTGCGGTCCGTCCATCCCCATGTCTCATCTGTCTTGCGGAATATGAATGTGTTGGCAGCACCTCTTTGAGCCATCACCACATCCTTCGGCAGTGTAGCCACCAGTTCGCCCTGAGCATTGAGTATCTCTATTGGCTGGCCAGCCCGTGTGGCCAGACAGCGGTCGCGGAACATGACTGTGGCAGCGGTGTACTCCTCATCGCTGAGGGACTGTCGCGGGTTGTCTATGGAGTACAGTTGATACACACCGTCGGACTTCACCCAGTAGGTATTGCCATAGATGTGCGACACTTGGTCATCGTCGTCGTATTCCTCTTCAATGATGGTCTCGCCATCGGCATCGATGATGCTCCAGTCGCCGTCTTCGTCAATCTGAACGGCATAGTACTGTGGTGTCATCGGCTCGTCACCCAGTAGGGCATCGCAACTGTTGCAGAGCGTGAGTACAGAGAGAAGCAAGAGTGTAGTCAGCTGAGATTGAATTCGCATAGCAGTAGTGTTTTGTATTGGTGTATTTTGCGCTGCTGCAAATATACGAACTATCTGGTGCTTGTGATAACGCAGAGCAGTTTTATTCACATTTCCCTTTGTCGTTGCAGCAAAAGAGTGCCGAACCTCACGGCCCAGCACTCCGAAACAAACTTTTACTTTTACTACTCTATATATATTGGAATCTATAGAGCCAAACAAGGGTTTAGGTGTCAGGTTTCAAGTTTCAGGTTTCAAGTTTCAGGTTTCAGGTTTCAAGTTTCAAGTTTCAGGTTTCAGGGTTCAAGGTTTCAAGGTTTCAAGGGTGCCCCTGCAGGGGGCAAATACATTAGCCCAGGGGCTCGCCCCTGGGGTTAGGGGCGACATTTTCCCATCTGAGCGCAGCCAACCATGAACCATGAACCGTGAACCATTAATCGTGAACCATTAATCGTGAACCATGAACCATTAATCGTGAACCATGAACCATGAACCAACTCAGTTGCTCCAGTCATCATCCCAGACGGAGTAGTGGGAAGCACCTGCTGTGGACTGTTCTTTCACGAAAGCGTCTGTTTCGCCACTATTATTGGAGATTTGCAGACTGCCATCAAGCAGACGACCTTCCGTTGCCACTGTAACAACGAGTAATGCGGGAATAATATATGTCTTCTTCATAGTCGTAATTCATTTATGGGTACACGAATTATTCTTGAATCTCACTTACTTGACAATGACTTTCTTGCCATTCACGATGTAGATGCCCTGTGTGGGCTTCGCCACACGCTGGCCTGCAAGGTTGTAGATAGCATTCTGCTTGGAGCTGCTGACCGGCAGGCTGTTTACAGAGGTTGCTGCATCCCAGTCGAGCAGGATGCCCTTCACGTCGCTTCCGCTGCTTATGTCAGTATTCAATTGGAGATAAGCCTTATTGGCTCCTATCTTCTTGCTGCTGGCGCGCTGGTAGAAGCCAATCTTGTTGCCGCTCTTACTCAGAATATACTCCCCGGCTGTGCGACCAGAAGTTATCTCAGTGTATGTTCCGGTTAGGCTGCCAGCACTTATCGCAGAGAATGCGTCGCCCGTATTGATATTCGCTGTGGCTGTGCTGGCCGTACCCCTCAGCAGGACTGGCGTTCCGGCAGGAACTTTGTTGTCAGTAACAGCTGTGGGCACAAGCCATTCGCCAGATAGAGTCAGCGTATAGGCCGTTGCACCGCTGATAGTCACGTCGAACGGCAGGTATAGCGTAGCGTAGTAGTTGTCGTCGCCGCCATCGTTGAGGGAGAGGCTGACATTTTTAGCCTCAATTATATACCAACCTGATGCTGCATCATTGGCAGGGCCAGAAGAATATGCCATTACGCGATACGGATCGCTGTTACGAGGATGCATGTAGAGATTGTTGCTTGTGATACTTGCTATGCAGGTTGATGCAGCGACAGAGATACCATAACTTCCTGCGGACTCACCTAATGTAAGGTTGGTACTGCTTGATGAGGCTGCGGCAAGGTATTTACCTTGCACTTTGATGTTGTAAGCGTCATTGTTGGCTTCCAACTTGACCACCGTACTTGCACTCGCGGAAGCATTATAGAATGTAGATGGATTGCCATCCTCGGTTCCGAAATAACGATTGTATCGACGGTCAGAGGAGGCTACAGCCGGAGTTAAGCGATAGAATGCACCATTGGTGATGGTGATGGTTGAAGCGGCTTTGACTGGGCCTAATAGAGACTTCTGAGTAGCATAGTCACTGATTGAGCCATACAATCCACTTGCAATTGTGGAACGGGCAGATGTCAAGTAGGACTTGTACGTGGCAGGATCATCTATGGTTGTAAAGTATTCACTTGTACCTACTGTGCCGACGGGAGCATCAAGATTCAGGCCATCAATATAGTTCAAGTAATACTGACCAGCAGGGAGGAACCAACAGGTGCTACCTCCGTCGTTGTCATTATAGCCATACAGATTATAGGAACTGTTATTGTAACAGTTGATGTAATATGACTGATCTTTTGGCACGAAGCAGGCATAGCCATTGGCGATGGTCATTCCGCTTTGCCTGGATGCCTTGGGAAGGAAGGCACTGCCTGTTGTGGCCATGGTGGTCTGCGCTGTTGAGTTGGCTTGAGATACTGCTTTGCTGCTGCCCGCTGCACGGTTATAGATGGTCAGTCCTTCATAGGGATTACCTACGAAGCAGAACAAGTTGGCATCCGAGAGTTCATCGTATGCATCCGTGGCAACGGAAGTGGTGGTAACCGTAGATCCGGAACTGTTGTATGTCCAGATGTAGTTGTTAGCTTTATATGACGAGTGAATACCCACCGTGTACCACTTGGTACCATCGGCGAAATTGCCGTCACTGGGCGCAGGAGAGAGCTGGAACGGGCCGTTCCACGATGCTGTGACATTTATTGTTGCGCCATCTGTTGTGGTCTCGGGCGAATAGCTGAAGGTCACGAAGTCGTTGGCGAATGTCGCGGGTCGGAACTCGGAGGCTGCTGCGCCATTTCGTGCTGTAGTGACATTGACATCCGCAACGGTGCCGGAGAGGTCAGTGCCGTCGCTCCACACAAGGTGGTAGGTGACAGATACCTCGTTGAACATAGCCAGCGCAGCCGCGGCATCGAAGTCGGCAGCCTCGATGATCATGTTACGGTTGCCTTCATCCAGTGTTCCATTTGAATTGCTTCCATTAGGCCCCCAGCCATCAATCAAAACAGATCCACTACTTATGTTGATGTTCTTGGTATATTTTTCACTCTCATCTTTGAGATTCGTGAACCTGAAGAGCCAGGGATAGGTGGCATTCTCTGTAGCGACAATGTCAACCTGCTCGTTATCCGTAGGAGCGGTGGTCAGCGTATTGCTGGCCGTGAGGTAGGCACCGGCGTTGACGCTGTAGAGGTAGTACTTGCTATCCTTTTGGATGATGGCAATCTGCTGTGTAGCACTGGCAGCATTGTAAGTTGTGGAGCCAGCTGACATTGCTGTGGCATCATTTGCGAACTGCCATGTGCCTCGTGCGTTGGTGATGACGTATGCCTTCGTGTTGCTGAGGTTGGCCAAGTCGGTTATGGCAGCTGATGTGACTGTGACTGAGATGTCGTCTGTCCCTGGGGCTGCGATGGCTGCGGCAGCTCCTGCGGCAAAATAGGTCACGCCACCGATAGTGTACTTGTAAGACGTGGGTAGTTTGAACGAGTCGCTGCCGTCCGTGGCCACATAGATGGTCGAGACGGCATCGCTGCCATTCACGGCCACGGCCTCTGTGAAGGTCACCGTCTTGACGGGGATGAACTTGAAGTAGTATCCATAGTGCGCTGCATTGTACCAGCCGACATAATCATTCTCTATGCTCCATGAGTCCAAATAAATATTCGAACTTGCCTGAGTCGTGGACTTCAAAACTACATACGCTCCGAGAGAGTAATCCGTCGGATTATTGTCTGTTGAAGGAGCGCACATAACATTGAATATTTCGCCGTCCGAGGCCGATGTCGCGCTTAAAGCTGTACAAGCATCGCCATTTGTATTTGAACTTGCAGCCTTTGCAATGTAACGACTTGCTGTGGGATTATATATCTGCCAGTAGTTCCCGCTACTCTTGGCTTGCCAGATATAGTTGCTGTTAGTTAGCTTTAAGGTTGAAGCCGAGGCGTTCTTCCACAGGCGATCACCGTTGGTTGCATCAGACGTATTGGCATAGAGGTAATAATAGTTCGTTCCGCCTCCTTGCGTCCATGTCTGCTGGATACGATACAGCTTATCATTCACCAAATTGATTGGAACCAGCGACCAATAGGATTGGGCGTCCAATATTGTCCAGAATACAATGTTCTGATTGTCGGAACTTGCGTTCCAATTCGTCCAATAAGTATGTGTAAGGTTTGAGGCATCAGCACTCATGGACGGGCGTATCAGGACATAATCTCCCGACTTAATTATGTTAAAGGTGTTGTTGGATGCTGTCTCCGACAAGGAAAGCTTCACATTATTGCCATTGCTATATTCTGCTTCACTATAGACCATATAGTAGCTGCCCTGCTTGATTGTATAAGTCGGGTAGCCGTTGGCATCCCTGCTGCCTGTGCCGGTAATATTGAATGTGGAGGCATCGGTTGAACTGGATGTGCAACCAGTTGCTGTGGCGGTAATCTTATATGCCTTGTCCTTTAACACCAGCTGATACAGTCCATCTTCAATAGTGATGGGTTCTAATGTCACCGTGAAGTTCTTGATGCTAAAATAGGTGGTAGCCGTTGTCGTCTCATTAGCCACAAGCGTTATTGTGGTCGAGGTGGCATCCAAGCCGCTGACGGTAAGTGTCTGCGTCGTTGTGCCGGTCACATTGATAGATGTACCATCAGCAGCTGTCGCAGTATAGGTTCTTGTGTTATTCCAATCACAGGCTTCCATGGAATAGCCCTTAATGGTGAAACCCGTTGGTGCCTGAATAGTGAGCGTACTCGTAGTTTGCTCGGTGGCTGTATGCTTCAGCAGTAAGTAACAATTATCACCGCTTTCATCTCTATCAAATGTTAATGAGCCAATCGTTAATTGCAGGCCGGTTAGACCCGATGCTGCCTTTGTCGTGTAGGTAGCTCCACTTGCTGTGGCATATGAATTATTGGCTTGGGCAGTTTGCGAATGTACAGTGACGGTGAACGTTTCCGCCCACGCCCCGCTGCCTCCCAGCGACAGCAAGGCCATTAATAGAAGTAGAGTTTTTTTCATTAGTCTTGGAGTATGTAGTTAGTGTTTTGATGTCTCAGTTGCAGGCGCGTGGAAGCTCTCTTCCTTCGTCTTGACATCTGCACTCACTCCGTACTCCATCTTGTCTGCCTGACCTGTGGCGGAACGTTCCGGACATAGAGAAAGCGCAGCCTTCGTCGTACGTCACTCGGGCTCACCACAAGCCATCAGAACCTTACAGAGAAGTCTGCGCTTAAGCACAGCTCCAACAGGTTCCATAATTGCTCGATAATCTTGTTCGAGGTGGTGATTCGAGTGACGATTTGAGCAAATAATATGTGCCGTCTCCTGCCGCAGCAGGTAGCACGGGGCAAAAGTAGAGATAAAAGGTGAGACTCCAAACAAAAATGCAACTATTTCGCTGCGGGGGAGTGAGAAATGCAATGTAGGTGAGTGAAATGTACACTCAATCTGCACGAGGACGTGGAGCCCATGCTGGCACCGGCATCATGCAGGAATAGGCTAGATATGTCCTACACACACAAGGTTTTGGCGGAATCATTTGTCATCCTGTTATAATGATGCTTAATGCGGTGATGCTTAGGGCGTTGCGGGTATGACAGATTGATGACGGAATGACAGATTCGGGGTCAAAAAGGGGCGAAGTTAACTTTTTGACCCTAGTTTAGGATTTATAAGTACGGCAGCCCAGAGTTCTGAAACATGGCGGTATAATACAGGCGGGGCGTGCGCCCCGTATATATATTGCAACAACACAATGTGTCGAAGTCGAAGTGGGTGGCAAGAGGGTTCGCAGGTCTGCCACCACCTTCGGGGTTCTAATGTATTGTTGGCGTTTTGTGCCTATCGGGGGCTCACGCCCCCGCCTGGGTTCTATCGCCCTTTCAGGGCTATGTACTGCCGATTTGCCCATCCCTATAGTGGGGATTATAAGGGCCCCTTCGCCTGTGGAATGTTGCCCCTTCAGGGCTGTAGCGCTGAACTTGCGAAACTTGAGTAGGGATGTTTCATCGCGGTGTTGGGTGTGTCCATCGCGGTGTTGGGGTGTGTCCATCGCGGTGTTGGGGTGTGTCCAACGCGTTGGACTGCGTTGTCTAACACGTTGGACAGTGTTGTCTAACGCGTTGGACTGAGTTGTCTAATGCGGTGGAGAGAGAGGGGCAATGAGAGATGGCAAGTGTTTAGTGTCCTTGGTGAGGGCGACTGTGGTTTAATGATTGAAGTTACGGAAGTGCATTAAGGCTGCTGCACTTCCGTAACTTCAATCTGTATTGACTAAATGTGTGGAGTAATTGCTTGTTGTTTGCCTGTGTTAACAGGCATGGATAAGAGTGGTTACCGAATCATGTCGGTGATGAAGACGAAGAGCTTGTTTTCTTGGCGAGTCTCGGCAGATAGTGATAGTTCTTTGTTGTACTTGCCGTAGACGTTGTTGCCGACATGCTCCTCGAAACCATGCTGCAGGAGTGCAGAGCGCAGATATTCCAAGGCATCGTCTGCATCAAGGCCACTGACGTTGGAATAATCGAAGGCTATAGTCATGTTGTAAAGTGTTGCGTCCGACCATTGCCAACTGTCAACAACTGTCTCTGTCCATTCCCACCAGCCATCGTTGTGAGTCACTTGGTGGGTTCTTGGTGTTACTACCCCGTCGGAGAAATTATAAGATATGTTGATGCGCATATTGCCAATTGTCCATTCATCCGCTGTTAGGACGCTTGTGTACTGTAGAGCTTCAGACGGAGTGACGTGTGTCTTCTGTGCTATGGTGGATACTTTGGCTCCGTTGGTGTAGTCTTTTATGGCGTTGTCTATCAGCCGCACTTCATTGTCGACGTTGACGTAGTGTACAACTTGGTCACATTGGAAATCCGATCTGCGGGCGTAGGTGTCCTTGCCGATGCGTTTGCCCTTGCGGTCTATGATGTAGTAGTCGCCATCGTCCAGCACAAATATGTTATCACCTAATAGTTGTAGACCATCATACTTGAAGCCTATTATTTTCTGCTCGTTGATGTCTATGATTCCATACTTGTCATTCTTCTTTGCGATAATCAGGTTGTCATCAATGGGTTGGAGTATGTAGTATTTGGGGCGTATGAGCTCTTCGCCATCGAGTGATACAATACCATCATCATAGTCTTTGCTCGCTGTGAACACACAGTAGGTGAGCTTTGATGAGTTGGGCGTATGGATGTAAGCAGCTTTCTTCATGTGCAGCACTTCTTCACCCTTGTGATTGAGACCTATACGCCGTGATTGAGCAGCATGGCCTTGTCGTTCTCAGCTTTGACAGAG
>CALEPV010000089.1 GCA_937910905.1 uncultured Prevotellaceae bacterium | reverse complement strand
ATTTCATATTCAGACACTTGCATCTTATAAGGCCTTTTTTGCTGCGGATGTTAGGAATACTATGAAAAGACTCTTTCAAGCAGCCATCATCGTCATGTGTACAATGACAATGATGCCCACAGCGCATATCTGCGCACAGGACAATCAGTGGACCACAATCCGGAACGGCCAGATATGGCTGACAGACAATGGCGATACGGTACAGGCACATGCACCAGGCTTCCTGCACAAAGACGGCAAATGGTACATGGTCGGTGAGGACCGCAGCAAGGCTTTCCGGCCCGACGTGAACCTGTACTCATCCTCAGACCTTGTGACATGGCACTTCGAGAACAAAATAATACGCAACCACGTGACCATTCCGGAACTCGGACGGAGGCGTATGATTGAGCGCGCCAAGCTGATGTACAATGCCCAGACAGGCAAGTACGTTGTATGGTGCCACTATGAGAGTTTCAACTATGCCGCATCTGAGGCCGCCTGCTTCGAGTGCGACTCGGTCAACGGCGACTACAAGCTCGTATGGAGCGGACGTCCTCTGGACATCAAGAGCCGCGACTGTAATGTATTCCAAGACACCGATGGCAGTGCATATTTCATATCAACAACCGAGGAGAACCAGCACTTGGGGCTGTTCCGTCTGTCCGACGATTACCATCAGGCCGTGGAGCACACAGAACTATTTAGGCATCAGAGGCGCGAAGCTCCCGCCATCATAAAGATTGGACAGTACTATTTCATGTTCAGCTCTGCATGTTCCGGATGGGATCCAAACCAATGCAAGATGTCCTATAGCATGGACCTGCGACAGGGATGGAGCGAGCTGGCCAATATCGGCGATGCAATAGCCTACGACACACAAGCTGCTGCCATTCTGGAGATAAAAGGCAGCAAGCAAACGACCTACCTATACGTTGGTGACAGATGGATGGATCCCGACCTACCGCAATCGAAGATTATTATCTTCCCCATCACGTTCGATGGTACGCAATGCGAGTTTAACTACCGCGAGCAGTTCGAAATCAATCTCGCCACAGGTGAGTGGCGATGACACGGCAGAAAGCGCGACCTATAAAACAGCAGGGACTTCCCTTACGTATGCCGAAACAATCCATTCGGACAAACATAAGGGAAGTCCCTACATTTATTACCTACCGCTTAAGTGATGGTTAAAAAATAACTTGGGACGATTTTATAGGAAAGGATTAGCACTCATCTTTTTGGCTTCTTTGCCTCCACTCATCAGTCACGTAGCCCGCTACGCTCCTTCTTCGTGAAGACAATTAAGCTCAAAAATATGAGTCCAATCGTCCAAACTTATTGTTTAATCATCACTAACTGCGTAAGTGAAAGCCTGCATTAATTGTTCTCGGGGCGCAGCTTGCGCACGACCTCGGCTGTGCGCCACATCTCGCTCTCATGCAGAGCAGCAAGTTCCTTCTCCAGGCCCTCGCGATAGCCGGGCTTACTGTTGCTGTCGATGCTGATTTGTGCCTCATTACCGCTCTTCACGCTGGCATAGAGCTTCTCAACCACAGGCTTGATGGCATCGTGGAACGGGCCCATCCAGTCGAGAGCACCACGCTGAGCTGTTGTGGAGCAATTGGCATACATCCAGTCCATACCCTTTTGTGCGAAGAGAGGCATAAGGCTCTGAGTCAGCTCCTCGACAGTCTCGTTGAATGCCTCAGACGGAGTGTGACCATTCTCACGCAGCACCTCGTACTGAGCAAGCAACAGACCCTGAATAGCACCCATCAGCGATCCTCGTTCGCCAGTGAGGTCACTGGTAGCCTCGCGCTGGAAGGTTGTCTCAAACAGATAGCCGCTACCAATACCGATACCGAAGGCAAGCACCTTCTCCAAAGCCTTACCGCTGGCATCCTGATAGATAGCGTAGCTTGAGTTCAGGCCGCGGCCCTCAAGGAACATAGTACGGAGGCTGGTGCCGCTACCCTTTGGTGCAACCATGATGACATCAATATCCTTTGGAGGCACAACGCCAGTGCGGTCGCTCCATGTGATGGCAAAGCCATGAGAGAAATACAGGGTCTTGCCTGCTGTGAGATGAGGCTTGATGGTTGGCCAAAGCTGCATCTGAGCAGCATCAGACAGCAGCAAGCAAACAATTGTGCCACGCTCGGCAGCCTCCTCAAGCGAAAAGAGTGTCTCACCCGGTACCCATCCGTCGGCCACAGCCTTGTCGTATGTCTTGCCTTGACGCTGACCCACAATTACGTTGAAGCCGTTATCACGCAGGTTGCAAGCCTGTCCAGGACCTTGAACGCCGTAGCCCAGCACGGCAATAGTCTCGTTCTTCAGCACCTCGCGTGCCTTCTCCAATGGGAACTCCTCACGTGTCATCACCTCTTCGATGACTCCACCAAAATTCAGTTTTGCCATAATGTGTTGTGTATGATAATGTATATGTTGCGTTTTGCATAGGCAAAGGTAGTCACATTATCGCAAAAGTGCGCCATTTGCTTAACGCTTTTCAGCAAATAGCGCACTTTTGTTGATTTATGACAGAGGTGAATAGCTCTGTTATTGAACAATTCACCTATCTTTGCAGCCATAGGTGTGTCACGATGATGAAATGACACTTGGAAGTGGCTCTTTCAGTGGAATCAGTCAGTAACTTCCGAAGAGATGGTAGTAGGCCTACCGCATTCGATGTACAGGCATTGATTGCAAACCACTTTGTGCTGCTTTCGTGGAAACACGTTGGTAGTGAGCGACAACTGAAAGCCTTCTGTGAAGATGGCAAGGTGAGTGGCAAGGAGACGAACGAAAGTGAACCGTCGATGAAGCATCGTTAGCAAAGTAATCAGGTCACATCAGAACCGAGGAGTTTATGGGTTCTCGGGATAACGGCAGAGGAATCCTGTATTGCTGTCAGTCGGGTGTGCGGTGTAAAGGCGGCGTGACCTTGTCGCAGGCTCTTCGGAGGAACGTGAGAAGCAGGCATCAGATGCCAAGTGAAAATACCGAGCCTTAACACGCGGAGGTAGAAAGTAGCGATGCTGGTGTCCTGTGGCAGACTGCCTCGCAGTAGTGTTGAAGCGGATGTAATGGCTGTGGAGCGAAGGGGGCAGCGTACTTAGCTGATTTTAAAGTTCAACTTAAGTGATTAGGGACGAGACAATGAATGAAGCGAAATGCTTTGATGTAGCGAAACAGGTGGTCTGGGATTCCTGGTTACAGGTAAAGTCCAACAAGGGCAGTGCGGGGATAGACGGCATAGACCTGAAGTCCTATGAAGGCAACCTACGGAAGAATCTGTACAAGCTTTGGAACCGCATGAGTTCGGGAAGCTATTTCCCGAAGGCCGTGAAGTTGGTAGAGATACCCAAGCCGAACGGTGGGACACGTCCATTGGGCATTCCCACGGTCGAGGACAGGGTGGCGCAGATGGTGGCAGTGATGTATATCATGCCCCGTCTTGAAGCCATCTTCCATGAGGATTCCTACGGCTACCGTCCGATGAGGTCAGCGCACAGTGCCATAGCCAAGGCATGGGAGCGCTGCAAAGAGAACAACTGGGTGCTTGACATGGACATCAGCAAGTTCTTCGACACGATAGACCACGGTCTGCTGATGAAGGCAGTCCAGAAGCACGTCAGTGAGAAATGGATACTCCTTTACATTGAGCGGTGGCTCAAGGTTCCCTATCAGACCAGCGATGGCAGGGTGGTGGAGCGTACGATGGGAGTTCCGCAAGGGTCTGTGATAGGTCCGGTCTTGGCCAACCTGTTCCTGACGTATGTGTTTGACAAGTGGATGGCAAAATACTTTCCAACGATACCGTTCGAGAGATATGCCGACGACACCATCTGTCATTGCCGTACAGAAAGACAGGCGCAGTATCTGCAAGCCTGCTTGGTAAAGCGGTTTGATGAGTGTGGGCTGAAACTGAATGAAGAGAAGACCAAGATAGTCTACTGCAAGGACAGCAACCGCAAGGGTAACTCTGAGCATACGTCCTTTGACTTCCTTGGCTATACCTTCCGACCGAGAGCAGCACGCAACAGCAAGACGGGTCAGAACTTTACTGCTTTCACTCCTGCGATGAGCAAGAAGTCATTTATGAAGATAAAGACCGCGATACGCAGTTGGAATCTGAACAGGCAGACGCATCTGAGCATAGAGCAGATAGCAGAAAGAATCAACCCGATAGTCAGCGGATGGATGACCTACTATTTGAGATTTGGCAAGTCTGAATTTTGGAAGGTAACGAGTTATCTGAATGAGCGGCTGTCAAGATGGGTGAAGCGCAAGTACAAGCGTTTCTATAAGAAACTTGGCAAGGCTTATGACTGGCTTGTAGGGTGTGCGGCATACAATAAACAGATGTTCTCTCATTGGGCATGTGGGTATATCCCATACCCGCGCCGCTGCAAATTAACGTGAATTATTAACAAGTTAAACAAAGAATTAAGTACGAAGAGCCGTGTGATGGGAGACTGTCAAGCACGGTTCCGTGAGAAGGGAGGGTGAAAGTCCCTCTACTTACTCGATTACTACAATAGCATCCACATGAAGCAGCTACTTCTCCTTCTATCCATCCTCGTACTACCGCTCTGCAGCAAAGCCCAGACGCTGACTGGGCAAGCACCTGCACGCGTCACCGTAGACGAAACATTCCGAGTGAGCTACACCATTGATACGCAGGATGCCGAGAACTTCTGCATCGGGCAGATACCAGCAGATATTGAGGTGATATATGGTCCCTCAAAATCTATGAGTACATCTACGCAAATTAGCAATGGACAGACGACCACATCCCAGAGTACGACCTACACCTACGTCCTCAAGGCGAGACGCGCTGGCTCAATCGTTCTGCCTGCAGCCCACGTCACGGTTGACGGACAGGACATTGCCTCCAATACATTATATATAACTATAGACCCGGCTGACAGTAACCAGCCAACAGGAAACGGACAATCTGCAGGCAGTAGTCAGACATCGACGAAGACAGCGGCACGAGGTGACGAGCTGTTCATCACCGCCATGACCGACAAGGCCACCATAACCATAGGCGACAGTTTGTCACTTACCATAAAGCTCTACACCAACTGCACAGTTTCTTCTTTCGAGGCCAAAAAGAGACTACAGATAGACGGCTGCTACTACAAGGAGCTCAGCGCTCCGCAAATAAGACTGACACAAGAGCACTACAGAGGCAAGACCTACAACACCTGCACAATAGCTACATACACATTGGTTCCGCTACGGAAAGGCGCCATCACCATACCGGGCGTCAGCTACGACTTCAACGTTACGACGCCAGCCAACGTCAATGCAGATTCCTTCGACGCATTCTTCAGCGGGAACAGTAGAATAAGTGAAATGCGCAGAACCGCAGAAGCACCATCACTCAAGATAACAGTAAAATGAAACAGATACTGACGGCATCGGTTATTGCTATAGCCTGTATAGTTTGCCTTGCAGCATGCAAGAGCGAAGAAGTCGCAAAGTCTCCACAACTGACCATCGTTCTCGATATGTCCTCCAGCGCGCTTGGCAAGATTGACGACGTAGCCATCATGGACATGGAGTTCGCTGTGGCCAGAGCTCTCATCGATTCATTGGAAGCTGAAGTGGACTATGGCTTCACCGTCTTTGCAGGCCAGTGGAGCAATGTGGAAGAGCCAAAGCTCAATGCTTCCCAAGCCCAGAACCTCATCAACCAGCTGGAGGCTCTGCGCAACGCCTCCACACAAGGCGATCTCAAGGATGGCTCAGCCATCTACTCTGCCCTACTCTCTGCCTCCATCCCGCTGATGGAAATAGAAGGTCCAAGCAGCATCCTGCTCATCACGGACGGCGACGACAACTGCAGCAACATCTCCGCGGGCTTTCTCTCCCAATGGATGCAGGACCACGGCATTAGGGTCGATGTGGTGAGCATCTCCTGTCAGGAAGGCGAGACGATAAAGCATCACATAGACGTTGGCGATGGACAGACCATATCCATGCCAGGCAATCAGGACTTCCGTGACCTGGTCAAGCTGACCCGCGCCACCAACGGTGCCTACCACCACATCACCAGCATGTACGAAGCCGAGGACATCATAGAACCGCTCCTCAGTACCATTCGCCAAAGTGAGTCTCCCACGGAGCGACCTGACTCAACCTATATTGACACCTCCATGAGGGGCTGGCTGCAACAACGCATCACAGATGAGGCTGTGACGCTGTTCTGACATCCAAATCACAACACATTCAAGCCCTCGACCTTGGATAAGCGCTTTAGGAGATGCGGGGCGAGGGATATGCGGATGGCGAGGGTCATGGTGCAGCTGTTGTCGAATTGCTGGCTGATGACTGCGGGTTGCTCTTCCTTGACGATACGCATCACAGCGTTCATCTGCAAGTAGTCGAAACGGATGTCTATCTGCTGCTCCACTTGGCGCTCCACAATCTCGGCAGCTTCAAGGGCTTCGATTGTGGCAGACTTGTATGCTTGGATAAGTCCGCTGGTGCCGAGCTTCACGCCACCGAAGTAGCGAACTACGATGACGAGGATGTTGGTCAGCTCACGCGAGTTGATCTGACCGAGGATGGGTTTGCCTGCTGTGCCGCTGGGCTCGCCGTCATCGTTGCTGCGAAAAGTGAGCCGCTCGTGTCCGAGCATATAGGCCCAGCACACATGGCGAGCGTCGTAGTACTTCTTACGATACTCGTCGACAATAGCCTTGACTTCATCGACTGTGCTGACTGGATATGCAAAAGCGAGGAACTTACTTCTGAGTTCTGTGTAAGTACCCTCGCTTTTGCCCTTGATTGTCTTGAACTCGTCAATCATTCTATCGTGATAACGGTATCTCGTTATATCGTTATAACGGTCTTAAGACAGTTTGTGAATCACAAGCCCAGAACGGAGCTTTGGTTCAAACCATGTGGCCTTGGGAGGCATGATGTTGCCGCTGTCAGCGATATCCATAATCTGCTGCATGGATACGGGGTATAGTGCAAGGGCTGCACGCATCTCGCCGCTATCCACTCTGCGCTTCAGTTCGCCAAGCCCACGCAGGCCACCGACAAAGTCGATACGCTTCGAGGAACGCAGGTCGCCCAGCTGGAGTATGTCTTCGAGGATGAGGCGGCTGGAGATGTCCACGTCGAGCACACCAATTGGGTCGGTGTTGTCGTAGGTGCCGTCCTTAGCCACCAGCGAGAACCAGTGTCCGTCGAGGTACAGCGAGAACTCATGCATACGGGCAGGCTTGTAGATGTCCGTGCCCTTGTCCTCCACGGTGAAGTTTTTTCTAATGGCATCTAGGAACTGCTCGGAGCTGAGGCCGTTGAGGTCCTTCAGCACGCGGTTGTAGTCGAGGATGGTGAGCTGTGAGGCCTGGAATGCAACAGCCATGAAGTAGTTGTACTCCTCGTCGCCACGATGGTTGGGGTTCTGCTTGGCCTTCTCTGCACCAACGAGTGCTGCAGCTGCGGAGCGGTGATGCCCGTCGGCGATGTAAAGCGATGGCATCTTGCGGAACTCCTCCGTGATGGTGGCTATGTCGGCAGTATCGCTGATGACCCAGAACTTGTGTCCGAAGCCGTCGATAGGTGCGATGAAGTCGTACTCCGGCTCGGTAGCAGCATAGCGCGTGATGAGCTCATCGAGCTCGGCATTGTCGGGATAGGCGAAGAACACAGGCTCTATGTTGGCATCGTTGACGCGCACATGTCTCATGCGGTCCTCCTCCTTGTCGCGGCGTGTCAGCTCGTGCTTCTTGATGACGCCGTTCATGTAGTCGTCCACGTAGGCACCGATGACCAGCCCATACTGCGTCTTGCCATTCATTGTCTGGGCATAGATGTAGTAGTGCTCATCCTTGTCCTGCACAAGCCATCCCTTGTCCTGGAACATCTGGAACTGTCGCGCAGCCTCCTCGTAGACGCGCGGGTCATACTCACTGGTGCCTACAGGGAAGTTTATCTCCGGCTTGATGATATGGTAGAGACTCTTCTCGTTGCTGCCAGCCTCAGCGCGGGCTTCCTCGCTGTCCAGCACATCGTAGGGTCGGCTCTCCACCCGCTCAACGAGCTGACGGGGTGGACGCAAGCCACGGAATGGTTTGATTGTTGCCATATCGTGAATTTAATGACTTAATGATTCTATATTCAAGGGTTCCGGACATAATGTCCCCTAAATGATGATTCCATCATCCCCCAATCATTAAGTGACGGTTAAATAATTGAGCCCACTTGAAAAAGTACTAATTGTTCTGTCGCCCCCACAGGGCTTATCTATAACTGCTTGATTTCCAAGAAGGGGTTTCACCCCTCCCTGTGTTCTTTCGTCCCTCTGGGACTTTTTCAAGTAGACTCAATTATTTAATCCTCACTAAATCAAGGTTACTTGTTTACCTGGAACTTTGTTACGCCCTTCTCGAGGAAGTCAACAATCTGATGCGCTGCTGCGATGCCGGCATTGATGTTGGCCTCGGCTGTCTGTGCTCCCATCTTCTTGGGTGTGGTGAAGTAGCGTCCTTCGAACTCTGCGAACTTGTGGTCGGCATCGGGCTTGATGTCTGTCACGAACTTGAGGTCTGTACGCTCGTTCATCAGTTCGATGAGCTCAATCTCGTTGATGACCTCCTTGCGTGCTGTGTTCACGAGAATTCCGCCCTTCGGCAGCTTGTTCACGAGGGCGCGGTTGATGCTCTCGCGCGTCTCGGCAGTAGCGGGGATGTGGAGGCTCACGATGTCGGACTGCTCGAAGAGCTCATCCTGCGATGCCACAGCCTTTACGCCGGCAGCCTCGATTACCTCTGCAGGGCAGTAGGCATCGTAGGCCAGCACTTCCATCTCGAATCCCTTGGCTATGCGTGCCACGTTGCGGCCCACGTTGCCAAAGGCCAGTATGCCCAGCCGCTTGCCCTTGAGCTCTGTGCCGCTGGTGCCGTTGAAGAAGTTGCGCTTGGCGTATACCAGCAGACCGAACACGAGCTCGGCTACGCTGTTGGCGTTCTGGCCAGGTGTGTTCATAGCCACCACCTTGTGGGCAGTAGCGGCCTCGAGGTCGATGTTGTCGTAGCCTGCACCTGCACGCACCACAATCTTCAGCTGCTTGGCAGCGTCCAGCACGTCGGCATCCACCTTGTCGGAACGGATGATGAGTGCATCGGCATCCTTCACAGCATCGAGCAGCTGTGCCTTCTCAGTATACTTCTCCAGCAGCGCCAGCTCGTAGCCGGCAGCGTCAGTCACTTCCTTTATGCCCTTCACAGCCACCGGCGAGAAAGGCTTCTCTGTTGCGATTAAAACTTTACTCATATCACGGGGGGCTTTAGTGCTTTGCCTCAAACTCCTTCATGCACTCCACGAGGGCGGTCACGCCTTCGATGTCCATTGCATTGTAGCAGCTGGCACGGAAGCCGCCTACGTCGCGATGACCCTTCACGCCTACCATACCCTTGCTGGTGGCGAAAGCCATGAACTCGTCCTGAAGGTCCTGATACTCAGGTTTGAGCACGAAGGTGATGTTCATGCGAGAACGGCTGTCCTCCTGGGCTGTGCCCACGAAGAGCTTGTTGCGGTCTATCTCGCCATATACTATCTCAGCGCGCTGGATGGCCAGCTTCTCCATAGCAGCTACGCCGCCCTGCTTCTTGATCCACTTGAGGTTCTGCAGAGCGCAGTAGATGGGTACTGTAGGAGGTGTGTTGAACATGCTGCCCTTGCTGACGTGTGTGCGGTAGTCGAGCATCGTGGGGATGGGACGGCTCACCTTTCCCAGCAGGTCTTCCTTGATGATGCAGAAGGTCACACCGGCCATACTCAGGTTCTTCTGTGCGCCGCCGTATATCATGCCATACTTGCTTACGTCTATCGGACGGGAGAATATGTCGGAGCTCATGTCGGCAATCATAGGCACGGGGCTGTCAAGGTCCTTCAGTATTTCGGTACCATAGATGGTGTTGTTCGATGTGATGTGGAAGTAATCAGCATCTGCAGGAATGGTAAACTCCCTGGGTATGTAGGTGAAGTTCTTGTCCTTGCTCGAAGCCACCTCAACGACTTCACCGAATAGCTTAGCCTCTTTCTCTGCTTTGGTTGCCCATACGCCTGTGTTCAGATATGCAGCCTTCTTCTCCAGGAAGTTGAACGGCACCATGCAGAACTGCAGGCTGGCACCGCCACCAAGGAAGATAACGCTGTAGCCTTCGGGTATGTCCAGCAGCTCCTTGAACAGGGCTACGGCCTCATCAACGACTGGCTGGAAGTTCTTGGCGCGGTGGCTCATCTCCATGAGCGAGAGGCCTGAGCCCTCGAAATCGAGACACGCAGCGGCTGTGGCCTCCATCACTTCGCGTGGAAGCTTGCTAGGGCCAGCATTGAAATTGTACTTCTTCATAAGCAATGTTTCCTTTATGTTTAAGTGTTGGTTTGTTCCTCTTTCGAGCCACAAAGTTACGACATTTGCCGCGAAAACAGGAAACAATAGCGCCTATTTGTCAGTCTACGAAGCACTTTTTGTCGTATCATATCGCCCTTGTCACACTTATTGCATACTTTTGCAGGACCGTCATCATCACATACATGCAACCCCGACACCGCGATGCAACGTAAATTTCACGCGCGTGTTAAATAAATGACACGCGCATGTTAAATAAATGACACGCGCGTGTCATTTATTTAACACGCGCGTGTTTTTTCAGCCACACCACGGTGAACACCTCGCAAGGACGCATTCAGAGCGGCTTTGCAGCACGTCGGCCACAACAGCGCAATAACCGTGCAACTGATATCCGCCATAGCAGTCCGTCTGGCCAGGCCCGCAGCAACCGCCGTTGCGGGCCTAAGCTGCGCCTTGCTGTTCATGGCCTGCGACGACGGGGGCCGTCAGCTCAAGCCCGAAGCCACCGGTAGGCCGTGGGAGCTGGTGGTGCAGGTGGACCGCTCGGCGTGGCAGGGCGAGCTGGGCGACACGCTGCGGGCTGTGCTGGAGGGCAGCACCCCTCTGCTGCCGCAGCACGAGCCTATGTTCCGCCTCAGCGTCATACATCAGCCCCTGAGTCAGTACAAGCTGTTCCGCTCACGGCTTCTCATAGCGCTCGACAGCCAGACCTTGGAGCCGCAGCTGGCCAAGGCCGTAGACCTCGTGGCACGGCCACAGATGGAGGTGAAGGTCACAGCACCCGATGCTGCTGCGGCAGCACGCTTCATCGGGCACAACCGCCAGCTCATCACAGACCTCTTCGTCGACCACGAGCTCCGCACCGAGGCTGCCCGCCTGCGCCATCGCTACTCACGCATGGTGGCCGACTCCGTGAGCCGTCAGTTCGGACACACCGTATGCGTGCCCGAGGACATGCGGGCATCCAAGACCGCACAGGACTTCTTCTGGGCAGGCACCAACCTGCTGGACAAGGACCTCAACTACGTCCTCTACGCCTACGACTGGGACCGTCAGCCGCTGGAGCTGGAGGCATTCGTAGCGAAGCGCGACAGCGTGATGCGCACCAACATACCCGGCAGTCGGGCCGACCAGTGGATGGAGACCAGCCGTATGAACGACAGCACCGCTACTCCGCTGGCCATCGCACGCGCGCGTATATATAATAAGGAAAGGGTACTCGAGGTCCACGGCCTGTGGGACATGCGCGGCGGAGCGCTGGGCGGACCGTTTGTAGCCCAGGCACGCATAGACAGCACCCACGGCCGAGTGCTGGTCAACGAGGGTTTCATCTACTCGCCCCACTCGCCCAAGCGGGCTCTTCTGCGACAGATGCAAGCCGCACTGACCACGTTTGAATAGTCGCTATTGCACACATTTTATTGACTTGTGCAAAGAAAGAGCGCACATTCGGGCTTATTTTGTGCAATTCACTTGTAGGTTGTTTAACATTTGTTGTACCTTTGCAGCAGTTAAAGGAGAACAAATAGACAATAAACATCAACGAATCGAACACAATGAGAAAGCAAAAACAATCACTTCTGGCAACACTGGCTGTAGCAGCCGCTATGCTACTGAACAATACAAATGCCTATGCTGGCGACTATGTGACCAACACCAACCAGAACGCAGCCTTTGGCCGTAACCTCTCGCAGGAAGCCATGATTGACGTTCTGGCCACATACGCCAACCCAGCCGGCGTAGGCTTCTTGGCACCAGGCTGGCACTTCGCCCTGAACAACCAGAGTGCATTCCAGACACGCACGGCCAACTCGTGGTTTGTCAACGAGACAGCCGGCCCGTTTCTGACCGGTATAGTGAACGGCGAACAAAACACCGCAGCCACCAAGCACTACAAGGGCAAGGCTACAGCTCCTATCATCCCATCCTTCGACCTGGCCTATGTGCAGGACAAGTGGAGCCTGGCCTTCCACTTCGGAGTCATAGGCGGTGGCGGCAAGTGCGAGTTCGACGACGGCCTGGGCTCCTTCGAGAGCAAGGTATCGCTGCTGCCCCCCGTGCTCAACGCCATCACCGGAAACACCGACGTACGCGGCTACTCTATGAACACCTACATGCGTGGACGTCAGTTCTACTTCGGAGGACAGCTGAACGGCAGCTATAAGGTTACACCCGACCTCAACGTGGCAGTAGGCCTGCGTACCGTCTACGCCACCTGCAACTACTACGGCTACGTAAGCGACATCCAAGCTGTACTTGCCGACGGCAGCCAGCAGCCTGTAGCAACATACATGCAGCCCTACCTCACCCAGATGGCCACAGCCATACCACAGCTGACACCCGTGATGACCGAGGTGGCAAAGGTGGCAGGCGACGTCAACCTGAACTGCGATCAGAACGGTTGGGGCGTAACACCAATCATCGGCGTCGACTGGCGCATCAACGAACACTGGAATGTAGCAGCCAAGTATGAGTTCAAGACGCGCCTGCGCCTGAAGAACAAAAGTGGCGAATCAGCCAGCGGCTCTGCATTGGCACAGCTCGACGAGTATGCCGATGGCAAGAAGATAGCAGCCGACATACCAGCCATCCTCACAGCCGGTGTGCAGTACAGCCCCATACAGCCCGTGCGCATCAACGCCGGTGCACACGTATTCTTCGACAAGCAGGCAACACAGTACGGTCACCGCGAGCGCGAGCTCGATGCACAGACATGGGAGGCGCTGCTGGGTGCCGAGTACGATGTGAACGACCTGCTCACCGTAAGCGCAGGCTGGCAGCACACCCGCTACGGCCTGGGCAAGAACAGCCGCTACATCTCCGACATGAGCTTCGTGTGCAACTCCAACAGCTACGGTCTCGGCGTGCGCCTGCACCTGAACAAGAGCGTGGCACTGGATGTATCCTACTTCAAGACCGTATACCACCACTACAATAAGTATCAAGAGGACTACAACGGCGTGAACGCCAACTTCGGAGCCTTGATAGGCGGTGTGACCAGCAGCGTGCAGGCAGTAGCAGCCGGCATTCAGCAGGACGACATCAATGCAGGCATCAACCCTGCCACAGACCCACGCCTGCAGATGATTCAGGGCCTGAACACGAACATGCAGACCGTCACCGGCACAGCCACTCCGGGCAACGACCGCCTGCTGCGCACCAACGATGTGTTCGGCATTGGCGTAGTATTCGACCTGTAAGCCCCCAATGGTCCCTCGGAGGGGGAGGCAGGCCCCCCGATGATCCCCCCAAGGGGGGGGACAAACAGAACACAAAAGCCTGACACGGCCGACATTCAGTGTGTCACCATATCAGCCGCACGAAATACCCTAAACTCGGTATTTCGTGCGGCTGCGTTTGCCACTTGCCTACGGCGACACCGAGGACGATGGCGACTTGGAGGTTGATGGCGAGCAGGATATAGAGGAGGTAGTGGTGGTGGGCTACGGCACACAGAAGCGCACACACCTGACGGGCTCTGTGGCAAAGGTGAGCTCCGAGGTGTTCCCGCGAGTGGGCCACACAGTCGAAGACCGCCTGGGGCAACCGCACAGGCTACACCGATGAGCAGATAACATCTCTGGGCAGCGGCACCGACTGGCAGGATGCAGTGATGCGCACTGCTGTAATCCAGAACAAAAATAGCAAGACAAACGGCAGATTATTCAAGCACGGTGGCAGATGTGTGCTGCTGCGGCTGCTCGAAAGCGGCACGAGCACCTGCAAAGATTTCGCCTATGCGATCTATAGTCTTGCGACGGAACTTGCCACTGCGGGGATAGAGCTTGGTGCCAGCCTTGTTGATGGCCTCACGGTCTGTGATCCATTCCTCGGCATGATAGTTCTCACCGCCGTTGCCTTCCTGATCGAAGCCGTAATAGTAGCTGATCTGAGTCACTGTGAGAGTGACACGGCTATCCGAATCACACTGTGCTGAAATGAGATAGCGGAACAGCGTGTGATCCCAGTTGAGGAACTTCTTCTTGAAAGTCATAATCTCCTCGACCTTAGCCACCACCTCGCCGCTACCAGCATCCTCGCTGACGAGACGTGTACGCAGGCCCTGCTGACCATCGGCCACAAGCTGTTTGACAAATGCATCCATGACAGAATAGACATCTGCCTGACTCTTGCCCGGCACCGTGAATGTCTGTGTGAATGTCACTACCCCATCCTTCTCAGGTACTGCACCGGCGAGATACTTTGGGTCCTCATTGCCCGCATGAGCTGACAAGCAAAAGAATATAAAAAAGAAAACATGCAAGAATGCTAGTAAGCGGAAATGCTTGTTCATTGTGTTCTTATAGTTATGGTTACTTATATTCGTCATTCATCATTCATCATTCGTACCTAATCGCCTCAATGGGGTCCATGCGGGCTGCTTTCTGTGCAGGTATGTAGCCGAAGCCTACACCGATGATGGTACACACAGCGAAGCTAAGGAACACGCTCCACATAGGTATGACGGCTGGATAGCCCACAACGGTGTTGCATAAGTACGTGAGCAGTCCTCCGAGAGCCACACCCAGCAGTCCTCCTGTGAGGCTGATAGCCACTGACTCGATAAGGAACTGATTGCTAATGTCGAGACCACGTGCACCGACACTCATGCGCAGGCCTATCTCCTTGGTACGCTCTGTGACACTCACAAGCATGATGTTCATAATGCCTATACCTGCCACAAGCAGTGAGAAGCCGGCAGCGACAACGAGGATTATGGTGATGGTGTCCATTGTTGACGACATAGTCTCCATCATCTCCTGCTGGGAGCGAATGGTGAAGTCATCATCGGCTTCGTCCTTGAGCTTATGGTTGCGGCGTAGTATGGCTGTGAGGTCCTCTATGGCTGCATCCGACAGGTCTTCTGTGACTGCGGAGCACACAATGCTTGAGAAGAATGTCTGTGCTGCTATGCGCTTCATCACTGTGGTGTACGGGGCTATAATGAGGTTGTCCTGGTCCATGCCCCAGCTGTTGTAGCCCTTGCTTTTGAGCACACCCACAATGCGGAACGGGATACTCTTGAAACGTATGGTCTTACCTATCGGGTCCTGCCCCTCAGAGAAGAGCTCGTCAACGATGGTCTTACCCACCACACATACCTTTGCACTCTTCTTCACGTCCTCCTCGGTGAAGCAAGTGCCTTCCTGTATAGTCCACTGCTTAATGCTGAGATAGTCAGGGCTTTCGCCATAGCAGCTGGTGGTGGTATTGTTGGCACCGTTGATAGCCTGCCCCGATGCGGTAACCTCCGGGCTGACCTTTGTCACGAACTTGGCCTCTGACAGGATGCTTTGATAGTCTGCCATCTTGAGTGTCTGCATAGCAGACGGGTCTTGACGCACGCCGCCACGCATATCGGCACCAGGACGAATGGTGAGCAGATTGGTGCCCCAGGTGGACAGTTCCTTGCGGACACTCTCCTTGGAACCCTGACCTATGGCCATCATCACTATAACAGCTGCTACGCCAATGATAATACCCAGCATCGAAAGGAAGGAACGTGCCTTATTGTTGAGTATGGCTTTGAAAGCCACTTTCAGTAGATTTGAGAAACTCATAGTAATTTGAGGGCTAAAGTCCACTAATCATCCTGCGGTGCCGGCAGAGCTGCAAGGGCATCGGCAGCAGAAAGGATATTGTTGTTGATTGTGTCCTCGCGTATCTTGCCATCGCGTAGCACAATGTTGCGCGAGCTGTACTGTGCGATTTCAGGATTGTGGGTCACGAAGATGATGGTGCGCCCCTGAGCATGTAGTTGCTGGAAGAGCACAAGCACTTCGAAGCTGGTGCGGGTGTCTAGGTTACCCGTAGCTTCATCGGCAAGGATTACGGCAGGGTTGTTGACCAGGGCACGGGCTATAGCCACACGCTGCATCTGCCCACCCGACATCTGGTTGCTCTTGTGATCAAGACGGTTGCCCAAACCCACGGCTTCGAGAGCTTGTATAGCCGCTTCGCGACGCTGATGAGAGCCGTAGGCGCTGTTGTACATCAACGGCAGCTCCACATTCTCCACAGCCGTAGTCTTAGCCAGAAGATTGTAGTTCTGGAACACGAAGCCAATCTTGCGATTGCGTAGCCGCGCACGCTGGCTACGTCGCATGGAGCGGATGGGTATTCCATCGAGCAGATACTCTCCGCTGGTGGGAGTATCCAGACATCCCAGCTGGTTGAGCAGTGTGCTCTTGCCGCTACCTGATGTGCCCATGATGGTGACGAACTCGCCTTCGTATATCTTGAACGATACACCACGCAGGGCATGAACGGTCTCGGAGCCAACCTGGAAGTCGCGCTTCACATTCTGAAGCTCAATGACGACCTTCTTATCCATATTTACTTCTTCTTATCCTTGTTGTTATTTTTCGGCTGAGGCATGAATGGATTGCTATTGCCCTGTGCGCTCTCCTCCTCTACCTCACCGAATACGATGTCTGCCAGCACCTCTGTACCAGCATCGACACCGCTGATTATCTCAGTCAAATTGCCATTGGTCACACCAATCTCAACAGGTATAGCCTTGAACTCCTTTCCCTTCTTGACCCACAGCTTGTTGCGGCCTTCGCAATCTGTGATTGTCTCGTCCTCAGCCATGAGAGCTTCGCTGGGCGAAAAGCGCAGGGCCTTAGCCGGCACGGTTAGTACATTATTCTTCTCGAGGGTAAAGATTGTAACGTTAGCCGTCAGACCTGGTTTGAGCTTCAGATCAGTATTGGGTGCGGAGATAACCACCTCGTAGGTCACGACATTGCTTTCCGTAGTTGGCTGCTGGCGCACCTGTGTCACGTTGCCCTCGAACACATCATCCGGAAATGCATCAACGGTGAATGTCACACGCTGTCCGTCGCGCACATCACCTATGTCGGCCTCATCGATGTCGGCAATAACACGCATGTCTGTCAGGTCCTGAGCGATGGTGAACAGTGTTGGCGTAGAGAACGAAGCTGCCACTGTCTGGCCTTCCTCAACCGCCTTGGAGAGCACCACACCATTGATAGGCGATGTGATGGTAGCATATCCAAGATTGGTCTCAGCACGTTTCACGCTCTGCCAGGCCGTAGTCACTTGCTGCTGTGCCTGCACGTAGCTCAGTCGTGCCTGTTCATAGTCATTGGCTGAGATGAGGCCCTTGTCGTAGAGCTGCTTGTATCTGTCGTAGTTGGCCTTCTGATACTGAAGATTGCTCTCTGCACTCGTTAGGTTTGCGCGACTGGTTTCCAGCTCGCTTATAAGGTTGGTCTTGTCGAGCTCAGCTATAATCTGCCCGGCTGTCACAACACTGTTGTAGTCAACATAGATGTGACTTACAATACCACTCACCTGTGTGCCGACCTCTACACTCGTCACAGGTTCAATAGTACCTGTGGCGGTAACAGATGTTGATATATTACCCCGCTCAACTATTGCGGTTTCATACGTAGTCTCTTGTTTCGAAGAGCAAGCCGCAAGAGCCAGTACCACTGCGACTATACCTGCTATGGATGATATCTTTTTCATTATAAATGGGAGTTGTTAGTTGAGAGTTGAGAGTTGAAAGTTGTTGAAAGTTGAATGCAGACTCTTTCTTACAGACTAATCTGTCCGCCCTCATAGAAGTGGAGTAGCTGGACATTCAGTATTGTTGTGTATTTGCTTTGCAGTTTGTTCTGCTGTGCCTGCAGCAAGGCATCGCGTGCCTGCAGCAAGTCCACTATATTCTTCAGCCCGGAACGGAACTGCTCGTTGATCAGCTCGTAGTTGGTCTCCTGGCTCTGCACAGCTGTACGCGCAGCTATGAAACGCTGCTGAGCCGATGTAGCCTGCAGCCACAGATTCTCTATGGTGCTACCCAGAGCCACCTGCTTGTCCTGAATGTCGAGTGCGGCAGTGGTCTGCTGCAACTTAGCCTTCTCTACGTTGGTCTTATTGCGGCGGTTGTCAAAGATTGGCACACTCACGCTCAACCCAATACTGGCATTCAAGTTCTGCTTGAGCTGAGTGCCGTAGCTGTCGTATGAGGCGCTGTAGTGGCTGTCGCCCACACCTGCATTAATACCTACAGAGGGATAGTAACCGCGACGGGCAATGTCGAGTTGCAGGTTGGCTGCATCAGCCTGCAGCTGTGCAGCTTGTATTTCCGGACGAGTGAGCAGTGCTGCCTCGTAGATGTCAGCCTTGTTTGGCACAGGGTTGAGTGCCACGGCATCATCCAATTCAGCCTCTGCGATGTCAAAAAGCTCGTTGATATTGAGCTGAAGCAGCTCCTTCAGCTGGCGCTTGTACGATGCCACTTGGGTCTCACTATTCACCACATCGTACTCTGCCTGAGCCAGCTGTGATTCAAGCTGTGCGACATCGGCCTTGGACAGGTCACCCACATTGTAGCGCTCCTGCGCACGGCTCAGCTGCTGGCGCGCTGTCTCTGCCAGCTGCTCGTTGACACGCTGTGCCTCAATGGTATATAGCACCTGGACATATAGCTGCGCAATTTGCTCCTGAATGCTGTTGAGGCTCTGAGCCGTCGTTGTCTCGGCAATACGTGTCTGCAACTGCTGCGCCTCCACTGTCTTGCGGTTGATGCCTCCGTCCCAAACTGTCCAGTTGGCATTCAGACCGTATGAGCCATTCTCTGTCACCTTGTTGTTCGTTGATGTTGCCATGCCGTTCTGCACCATGACTGTAGCCTCTTGAAATGGACGATAGCCTACGGTCTGGCTCATTGATGCAGAGAGGCTCGGAAAGAGTGCTGCCTTGGCCTGAAGCAATGATTGTTCTGCTTCCTGCTCACTGATACGACTCTTTTGCACCTGGATGTTGTGCTCTGCGGCATACTGCAGGCACTGGTCCAGTGTCCAGACGTTCTGCGCACAGATGGGCACAGCCGTGCCCACGGCTAGTAAGAATAATAGGATTGCGATGTTTCTCATCTGTTATATATGTGTTTGTTTTTCGCGTTATATCTTCGCAAAGGTAGGAGTTATTCTCATACAACGACCCATAAAATCACAGAAAGTTTATTTGCATTAAGGTCGTTTAACTATTTTATGCCTAACTTTGTGGCGAAATCTACAGGCCCTACACTAATGTTGAAACTCTTATTCCGTATGTGGTTCGTGCAGAAGAGGCGCGACTTCCACTGGCAAAGTATCTTCATAACGCTCTATCTTCTAGCACTTGTGGTAATGATGGCCATAGCTGTGTGGGTAGAAGCTCACGAACAACTGGCTCGTTTGGGCAACGCCCACTTCTTCGACTATCTGGCTCCCATCATCGCAGTGTCCTTCATTGTACCTGATTTGATGCTGAAGATATTCTGGCATCGCGACCCTGTCGAGATGGACGACTCCCTGCGCACACGTCCCATGCCGCGGCACACATGGAGCCGTTTTGTAGTACTGTCGCAGTTGCTAAGCGGGCTCACATGGATGATGCCGGCATGTTACATCGTGCTGATATGCCTGTTTGGCATGGGATGGCTTGCGGCACTGCTGTCGTTTCTTGTTGTGCTGATGCTGTCGCTGGTCAACTCGCTGGTAGTATGCTGCTGGCGACGTGCGCCAGGCAATAGGTATACCTTGCCCATCATCTTCGGCTATCTAGTATACCTATTTATAACTTATGCCTCAACGGTGGCAACTGCTGCATTAGCTCTCCTACCCCACCTCCGTGCCAGCCGACATGCTGATACCGCGCCCTTGGAGCTGCACGCCGAAAGCCTGCTCATCGCATTAGGAGTATCCATTGCTGTCATGGCATTGGCTCTGTGGGCACTATATGCCTACTTCAACCGTATGCGCAACTACAATGAAGAAAGCAGTTCGAGCAGACATGTGCACAATTGGGGCAAGGTGTCGCTGATGTCAATGGAATGGGTCAGCGTGCTGCGCAGCAAACGTATGCGCACTTCAGTGATTGTAATAGCTGTTATCTTCCTGCTCAACGGCTACTTGCAGCAGAACCCGGAAATCATCAGCGACCTCGGCTTCAACAGTATGTTGCTGCTCAGTATTGCATTCCCAAGCATCATACTTGGTCAATGGTGTCTGGGCATTGAAGCCAACTACTGTCACGGTATCTGGTCACGTCCATGGCCCATTGAAACCATTCTGCGCAACAAGTACTACTTCTTCGTAATACTGAATACCATTATGACCATACTGCTGATGCCCGCTGTATTCCTGCTGGGCATGAACATCTTCACACTGCTGGCAAGCTTTGTGTTTGCATCTGGCTTCTACGTGCTGCTGATGCTCCCCACTTGTCTCTACAGCTCGCGTATGGACTTGTTCTCATCGGCATTCTTCAACTATCAAGGCGGCAACAAGCGATTGAACATCTACTCTTTCGTCATACTCATACCGCTGGCCATCTACTATGCATCGTACATCCTGCTGGCCACATGGCAAGCCGACATCATAATGGCCGCCATTGGCATAGTTGGCTTTGCGCTGCACCGCTGGTTCATACACTGGCTCACAGGCATCTGGCTCACGCGTAGGTATACCATTATGGAGCGTTGGCTGACGGAGTGACGAAATCGTGAATTATGAATTGTGAATCATCTACTATATGGAACTAGAAATCAATAACCTCAAAAAGCAATTCGGCGACAAGGTTGCCCTCGACATCCCACAGCTTACCATCGAGAGCGGACAGCTGGTTGGTCTCGTAGGCAACAACGGTGCTGGCAAGACAACACTTCTGCGCCTGATGCTGGACCTCATTCAGGCTACAAACGGCTATGTCCTGTCCGACGGACAGAATGTGGCAACCACAGACCTGTGGAAGCAGTACACCGGATCATTCATCGACAGCCACTTCCTCGTGGACTTCTATACACCCGAAGAGTACTTCACCCTGATTGCCCGTCTATACGGCATCAGCGATGCTGATCTCAACGAGCGGCTGGCATCCTATGAGCAGCTGATGCACGACGAAATACTGGGTACCAGGAAGTATCTGCGCGACTTCTCGCAGGGCAACCGCCAAAAGATTGGCATCATCGGAGCCATGCTGGTACAGCCAAAAGTGCTGCTGCTCGACGAGCCGTTCAACTACCTTGACCCCTCCAGCCAAATTGTGGTATCGCGACTCATTCATCAGATTAACCGCGAGCACGGAACAACAGTAATTATATCCAGCCACAACCTCAGCTTCGTGGCAGATATCAGCACACGCATCCTGCTCCTAGAGAAGGGGGTTCTCATCAAGGACTTGCCTAATAATGAAGGTTCTGCCATAGCTGAACTTAATGAGTACTTCAATGCCGAGGCATAACCACTGATGGCTGCTACCAACGATAACGAGTTGCTGGCTCAGCTGCGCAATCCTGCACAGCAGGAGCAAGCATTTCGTGTGCTGGTGGACCGCTATAAGGAGCGGCTGTATTGGCAGATACGCCGCATGGTGCTATCGCACGATGATGCCGACGACATTCTCCAGAACACTTTCATAAAGGCTTGGACAGGGCTGGAAGGCTTCCGTGGCGAATCGCAACTCAGCACGTGGCTGTTTCGCATAGCTAACAATGAGACTCTGAAGTTCATTGAGCGCCGCCGACAGACTGTGAGCATAGATGCCGAAGGAGCAGAAGCCATCGCAGCACAGCTGCAAGCCGACCCATATTTCGACGGAGATGAGACAGAGCGGCAGTTGTACACAGCAGTAGCGACACTGCCGGAAAGGCAGCGGCAGGTGTTCAACATGAAGTACTTCGACGAGATGAAGTATGAGGATATGAGCGAAGTCCTACAGACCAGTGTCGGTTCTCTGAAAGCCTCCTATCACCATGCCGTAAAGAAAATTGCCGACTTTTTCCATCACGAAGATTAAACCATTTCATAGTCAAAGGGTCATAGTGGCAAACAAACACCATACACCATGACAGAAAAAGAGCTATACAACATCAGACCACAGCGCAACCCGATGCGCACTCCGGAAGGCTACTTTGGCAGCTTCACCGACCGATTGATGCAGCGCGTGCAGCAGCAGTCAACACTTGAGCAGCCCGCTCTGCCTGCCAGCCCATCGAAGTTCAGAATCACGGTTCGCCGCTTCATGCGCTATGCTGCAGCAGTAGCTGTAGCTGCAGTATGCATAGGCACAAGTACATACATCTACACTCATCAGCCTGTACCCACGCAGGACAGTCTTGTCACTTCTCCGCAGAGCATCGCCCTTGCCACATCCGATGACTACAGCGATGAGTATATCGACGAAGCTCTTGACTACGAGTACATCAACAACTCCGAACTGGCATACTACCTGACTGAGGCCTATTGATGAATGACTGCGCTCTTGAACCCCATTCCCAGGGTCAGTCCCCTGGACTAATGTATTTGCCCCTTTCAGGGGTGCCATTGAACCTTTAAACTTGAAACCTGAAACTTGAAACTTGAAACTTGAAACTTGAAACTTGAAATGCTTAAAGACATGAATACATTCTCCCACACACATTCCACCCCATCCCTCACATGGAGGATGAGGGCTGGTTCCCTGCTACTCTCATTATTCCTTTGCCTTGCTATCAGCGCACAGCAGCAGCGCCATGCACAGCAGCAGCGCTTCAATCCGCAGGAGTTTCAGCAGCGCATGGAGCAGGCCATCACCCGCGAAGCCGGGCTGACAACCGAGGAGACTACTGCTTTCTTCCATCTATACAATGAGATGAAGCAGAAGCAGCGCGAGCTGGGAGAGCAGGTACGTACGCTCAAGAGTCAGACCACCAACAACGCTGCTGCAACCGAGGCCGACTATCTGGCTGCCGTGCGGCACATCAAGCAGCTACAGGTGGAGATGGCTCAGCTGGAGCAAGACTACTACGACCGTCTGTGCAGAGCCGTACCTGCCGGCAAGGTGTTCAAAGCCATGCAAGCCGAGGATCGTTTCCACCGCAATATGGTTCGACAAAGCCGACACGACAGACGCCGCGACCAGCCGGCAAGATAGCCCCCCCTTAAAACCATGAACCTTGAACTTTGAACCATACGACATCCGTGCGTCAAGCCATGATATTTGCTGCCGGACTCGGCACGCGTTTACGACCGCTCACCGACACTATGCCTAAAGCATTGGTGCCTGTGGGCGGCAGGCCTTTAATTGACCTGTTGCTCGACAAACTGCACCGTTCAGGCTTCGAGCGCATAGTGGTCAATGTCCACCATTTTGCGGATATGCTGGAGCAGCACATCCGCGATGTGGCTCCGCTCTACGAGGGTATGACGATAGTGGTCAGCGACGAGCGCGACAATCTGCTGGACACAGGCGGAGGTCTGCGTCACGCAGCTGGCCTCTTCTACCCGCAGTACCCTGTGCTGATACACAATGTGGACATTCTGAGCAACGCCGACCTGCAGACTTTATACGATGACAATGCAGCCATGCTCCGGTCTGGCGAACGTGATGCTGTGCTTGTGGTGAGCAAGCGCCACTCTAGCCGCACCCTGATCTTCGAGATGGACAACCGCCTGGTGGGATGGCGCAACATGCAAACCGGCGAGGTGCGGGGTCCAGCCACCTCCATCGAGCACACCGTGTACATGATGCCCTTCTCCGGCATACACATAGTGCATCCACGCCTATTCTGGCAGATGTCCAGCTTTCCAGTCAAGTTCTCAATCATCGACTTCTACCTGCAAGCCTGCACATCAGGCAAGATTTACGGGCAGATTGTTTCCGACCTCCATCTGCTTGACGTTGGCAAGCAGGACACACTGGAAGCCGCTGCAACGTTTGCCTCAACTCATAACTGCTAATTCTCCTTTTTACATTTCACATTTCACCTTTATATGCAAAAAATCATCATTCTCGATTTCGGTTCACAAACTACTCAGCTCATCGGACGCCGTGTGCGCGAGCTCGACACGTTCTGTGAAATACTACCCTACAACAAGATGCCGCTCAATGACCCCGATGTCATCGGTGTGATTCTGAGCGGCTCGCCCTACAGCGTATACGACCCGGAAGCATTCAAGCTGGACCTTAACACGATTCGTGGCCGATACCCGATACTGGGCATATGCTACGGTGCGCAGTACATGAGCCACACTCTGGGCGGACGTGTTGAGCCAGCTGGCAGCCGCGAGTACGGTCGTCAGCACCTCACCACCATTGACCGCACCAACCCGCTCTTTGCCGGCTTCGATGAGAACTCGCAGGTCTGGATGAGCCACGGCGACACCATCACAGCCCTGCCCGAAGGTGCACAGTGCATCGCCTCCACCCCAAGCGTCAAGTATGCAGCCTATTGGATACCCGAATCCATTTGGGGCGTTCAGTTCCATCCCGAGGTGTTCCACTCCACTCAGGGCTCGCTGCTGCTGCGCAACTTTGTGGTTGGCATCTGCGGAAGCCGTCAGGAGTGGAGTGCTGCCAACTTCGTTGATACTACTGTCGCAGAGCTGAAGGCACAGCTGGGCAACGACCGCGTGCTGCTTGGGCTGTCTGGTGGCGTAGACTCCAGCGTGGCAGCCGTGCTGCTGCATCGTGCCATAGGTGACCGTCTCACATGTATCTTCGTTGATCACGGCCTGCTGCGCAAGGATGAGTACAGCCAGGTGATGGAGGACTATCGTTGTCTGGGACTCAACGTCATAGGCGTAGATGCCAGCGACAAATTCTTTGCCGACCTCGATGGTGTAGTAGAGCCAGAGCGCAAACGCAAGATTATAGGCCGCGACTTTGTGGAAGTTTTCAATGCTGAAGCCCGCAAGGTCAACTCTCAACTCTCCGCTCGGCCGAAGGACGCTTGCAAGGCAAGAGACCTCCGCTCGGCACAACGGGACGCTTTCCTCAGAAAGAACTCTCAACTGAAGTGGCTAGCCCAAGGCACCATCTATCCCGACCGCATCGAGAGCCTCAACATCACGGGCAAGACCATCAAGAGCCATCACAACGTGGGCGGTCTGCCCGAGGAGATGCACCTCCAGCTGTGCGAGCCGCTCAAGTGGCTGTTCAAGGACGAAGTGCGCCGTGTGGGGCGTCAGCTGGGTATGCCTGAGCACCTCATCACGCGTCACCCCTTCCCCGGTCCCGGCCTTGCTGTGCGTATACTGGAGCCAATCACACGTGAACTTGTGGACATACTGCAACAAGCCGACGACATATTCATTCGCGGTTTGCGTGAGTACAGCACACCTATGGCTGTAGGCGATGCCCGCCGCATCCTCGCAGCCGGAGTACCTCCAGAGTATGCCCAGCTCAAGGACACCGACACCATCGATGTATCGCTCTACGACCAGACGTGGCAGGCGGGAGCCATACTGCTACCCGTGAAGAGCGTCGGTGTGATGGGCGATGAGCGCACCTACGAGCGTGCCGTTGCCCTGCGTGCCGTGACCTCCACCGATGCCATGACTGCCGACTGGGCACACCTGCCCTACGACTTCCTGGCCCGTGTGTCCAACGACATAATAAATAAGGTGAAGGGCGTCAACCGCGTATGCTTCGACATCTCTTCAAAGCCACCAGCCACAATCGAATGGTGCTAATCCGCCATTCGTCATTCTTGAAGGGTCAAGCGAACAAGTTCGAGCGCATCATTCTTCATTCTTCATTCATCATTCATCAGACGTACTCCATCAGCACGTCCCACACAGCGATGATATGACAGATACTGCCCGCTAGTACGAAGAAGTGGAACACACTGTGCATATACATCCGCTTATTCATTGTATAGAATGCCGCGCCTGTGATATAGCAAACACCTTCAGCTATTATCCAGGCGACGGCATTTGCTGATACACAGTCCATCAGAGGCTTGAATGCCACCAGCACACTCAGCCCCATACCTACAAAGCAGAACGTCTCCACGTTGGAATGCTCCTTCAGCCTTGCGAAGCTCACTATCGTGCCCGCTATAGCACATCCCCACACGAAAGCCAGCAGTCCCCATCCCCAGTAGCCTTGGGTCCGTAGTGCCACCAGCGTCAGCGGCGAGTAGGAACCCGCTATGTGCCAGTATATAGCCGCATGATCCCATTTGCGCAGCCTCTCTTTCCAGCGCGACCCGGACGGCAGAGCATGATAGACCGTGGACGTGATGTACGATGCCAGCATACCGAAGAGGTATAGGCACACTCCCAGCCTCGCCCACGGATTGTCGCCCCGCAGAGTCATATACAGGAATATGGCTCCAACCACCATCCCAAGCAGGATGCCTCCGGCATGACTTCCAGAGTTCCACAACTCCTCCTTATGAGTGTACTTTATTGCCATATCGTAGTGCAAATATACGACAATTCTGCGACTTATATCACATTTCTGTCTTAATACAGCCAGTTTTATTTTCAATTATAAGTCTGATACTTTGATTGCATCATTCCCTGTGCCATTAAGATTGTCGCACATTTCTTCTGCCATCTTATTCAAAGCGATACAGTCGGCACGAGTAATGTGACGCTTCCCGCCATCGTAGGGCCAGGGACTCAGAATGAGCAGACGACCAGCTGCACACGCATCGAAAAGAATGCCGGCAGGCTTGTAGTAGTCGTGGAAGCCGTTGTCGGTCAGAAGGATGAAGGGATGTTCCTCCCGCATCAACACCTGCATCACCTGTTTCTCATCGGGAGAGATGAAAGGCGACACCATCACCACCGCCTTGCGTGCTTTCAGCACACAAGCGTTCTTGTAGTCGCGTAGCTCCTGATTGTCGCCGCGCTGGGCTTGCTCCACCCACAGATGCCTTACGTGCACAGGAGAGTATGCAGCCTCCATCAGCATCGCCACATTCACCCATCATCTATCTCTTCTCTACTACTCTTCATATCCTAACCTTATCAGATGTATCTGTGTTCACTTAACATGTACATATACCATGAATTTTACTGAAAATGATATCACTAATTAGGTATAGGCGTTTAGACCGCACTAATCTCACAGATTATTGCTACCTTTGCACCCATGAAACCAAGAGACATATTCAAAGGCGTGAATTCTATTAAGTTTTACAATC